>NZ_JAMYQC010000022.1:0-106512 GCF_040320645.1 Mesorhizobium sp. M0633 | reverse complement strand
ATCGCCCGTATCTCCTCAGCCGACCCAATTTGCCGGGGTTTTGCTGAGCTCTATCGCGGACCACCAACTAAAATTTCCGGCGGGGGCGCCGGTTCAAACCGGGGCCCCCTTCGTGTATCGGAACGCCCAGTGTTTCGGGGCGCACCGAAACGCGTCACACGCACGATGACGAGGACCAGATGACGGTGAAGCCCCTCTACCGACGTGTCTTGCTGAAAGCGTCGGGCGAAGCGTTGATGGGCGAGCAGCATTTCGGCATCGACGTATCGGTGGTCGACCGCATCGCCGCCGACATCGCCGAGGCCCGCGCATTGGGCATCGAAGTCGGTGTCGTCATAGGCGGCGGCAACATCTTCCGTGGCGTCGCGGTTGCGTCAAAAGGCGGAGACCGCGTCACCGGCGACCATATGGGCATGCTTGCCACGGTTATCAATTCGCTGGCGCTGCGCACCTCGCTCAACAAGATCGGCGTCGACGCCGTGGTGCTGTCGGCGATCGCCATGCCCGAGCTTTGCGAAAGTTTTTCGCAGCGTCAGGCGACCGCCTACATGAACCAGGGCAAGGTCGTCATCTTCGCCGGCGGCACCGGCAATCCGTTCTTCACCACCGATTCGGCTGCAGCCCTTCGCGCCGCCGAGATCGGCGCCGATGCTCTGTTCAAGGGCACCCAGGTCGATGGTGTCTATTCGGCTGATCCCAAGAAGGACCCGCATGCGACACGTTTCGAGCGGATCAGCCATGACGAAGTCATCAAACGCGGGCTTTCGATCATGGATACGGCGGCGATTGCACTTGCGCGCGAAAACAACATTCCGATAATCGTCTATTCGATCCACGAGAAGGGTGGCTTCGGCGATATCCTGAGGGGCGGCGGCCGTTGCACGGTTGTCGCAGACGATTGACCGGACCATGAACCCGAAAGGGACCGGTTGCGGATGAGGCTCGAACAGGGCCTAAGCAGTGAACCCGGGTTAACGGGTCGAGGAGACGATGATGAGTGGCGAGTACGACGATCTCAAACGGCGCATGGACGGGGCGATCGCCGCGTTCAAGCATGATCTGGCTTCGCTGCGCACCGGCCGCGCGTCGAGCAACCTGCTCGATGCCGTCCAGGTGCAGGCCTATGGCACCACCATGCCGATCAACCAGGTGGCAACAGTGTCGGTGCCGGAACCGCGCATGATTTCGGTTTCGGTCTGGGACAAGTCGATGGTCAGCGCAGTCGACCGCGCCATCCGTGAAGCCAATCTCGGCTTCAATCCTATCGTCGACGGTACCAATCTCAGGATTCCGCTGCCCGAGCTCAACGAACAGCGCCGCAAGGAACTGGTCAAGATCTCGCACGGTTATGCCGAGAATGCCCGCGTCGCCGCACGCCACGTTCGCCGGGACGGCATGGACTTTCTGAAAAAGGCGGAAAAGGACGGCGACATCAGTGAGGACGACCACCGCAAACGGGCCGACCAGGTTCAGAAACTGACCGACGAGACAATCAGCACCATCGACCACCTGCTTTCCGACAAGGAAGCGGAAATCATGCAGGTCTAGGGTCTGGCCACGCCTGGCCCGGAAGCGAGAATATGGCAACGCCCGCGCATGTCGCGATCATCATGGACGGAAACGGACGCTGGGCCAAGGCGCGCGGCTTACCGCGGCTGGCCGGTCACCGCGCCGGCGTCGAGGCGCTGCGCAAGACAGTGCGCGCCGCCCCCGGCCTCGGCATCTCCTTCCTGACCGTCTACGCTTTTTCGTCGGAAAACTGGTCACGGCCGAAATCCGAAGTCAGCGACCTCATGGGCCTGCTTAAGCTTTTCATCCGACGTGACCTCGCCGAGCTGCACCAGAGTGGGGTGCGGATCAGGGTCATCGGTGACAGGGCAGGGCTGCAGCCCGACATAAGGGGGCTGCTCGAGGAAGCCGAAACGCTCACTCTCGGCAACGAGGCGCTGACACTGGTCATTGCCTTCAATTACGGCGGGCGCGACGAGATCGTGCGCACCGCGCGCAAGCTCGCAGCGGCGGTGGCGCGCGGTGAGATCGAGAGCGAGGCGATCACGGCCGATTCCTTTGCCAGCTCGCTCGATACAGAGGGCATTCCGGACCCGGAACTGGTCATCCGCACCAGCGGCGAGCTTCGGCTGTCCAACTTCCTGTTATGGCAGGCCGCCTATAGCGAACTCGTTTTCCTGCCTTGCTACTGGCCCGACTTCAGTCGCGAGCACCTGTCCGATGCACTGCGCGATTTCGCCGGCCGCGAGCGCCGCTTCGGCGGACTTGCCGCCCAAGATGTCGCCTCAGGCTGAGGAATGAGCAACCTCCAACTCCGGGTCATTTCGGCCGTCGTGCTTGCCATCGTCACGCTTGCCCTGACCTGGCTCGGCGGACTGTCCTTCCGGTTGCTTTGCGCCGCCATGGCGGCGGTGATCTTCTACGAGTGGACGCGTATGAGCCGCCCCGTTGCCCCGGCAGGTGCTGGTGCTACGGCAGGTCTCGGCTTTCTGCCCGAGGCGCTGATCGTGGTCTTTATTGGTGCCCTCGTCGCCGGCCTGCCTGCGTCTTTGCTGCTGCCGCTCGTCGCGGCTCTGGTTGCTGTCACTGCCGTCGCTTCTTCCATGCGCAGGGCAGGACCGTGGGAAGCATCCGGCCTTGCCTATGCGGCCGTGTCCGGCTTGTCGCTGGCCTTCTTGCGTGACGGCGACCATTCAGGGCTGCTGGCCATTCTGTTCCTATTCGCCGTGGTTTGGGCGACCGATATCTTTGCCTATTTCGTCGGCCGCTCCATCGGTGGTCCAAGGCTGGCGCCGTCGATCTCGCCGGGCAAGACGCGGAGCGGGGCGCTCGGTGGGTTGGTCGGCGGCGTAGTGGCCGGGCTGCTTCTGGCCGCCGTAGCCGGAACGGGCAACCTCGTCGTGCTTGGCGTGGTCGCACTGGTGCTTTCGATTGTCGCGCAGGCCGGCGACCTGTTCGAATCATGGGTCAAGCGACGCCACGGCCGTAAAGATTCCGGCACGCTGATACCCGGCCATGGCGGCATCATGGATCGGGTAGATGGGCTTGTCGCGGCGGCTTTCGCCCTATACGTCATCGGCTGGATTTCCGCGACCGCCGACCATCCGGCACAGGGGCTGTTTCCGGTTTGAACGGCATCGTCGGTGGGCCGACGCGGGGCTGCGTCATGGATTCGCCTGGATTGATGTCACAGTCGCGGCGTGATCTGTGCCGTGGATGAATTTGAGGGCATGAATTGAACGAGATTTTTCACGCGGTTTTCAGCACAGAGGGCTTTGTCCTCGGCACGCTGGTGCCTTTCCTGTTCGTGCTGACCGTGGTCGTTTTTGTCCACGAAATGGGCCATTACCTCGTCGGGCGCTGGTGCGGTATCGGCGCAAAAGCCTTTTCGATCGGTTTCGGCCCAGAGATCATCGGCTTCAACGATAGCCGCGGCACGCGCTGGAAGCTTTGCGCCATACCGCTCGGCGGCTACGTCAAGTTCGTCGGCGACATGAACGCGACGTCGAGCCAGCCCAGCTCGGAGGAGATCGAGGCGCTGAGCGAGGAGGAACGCAAGGTCGCCTTCCACACGCAGCCGATCTGGAAGCGCGCGGCGACCGTCGTGGCGGGGCCGCTGTTCAACTTCCTGCTGACGATCGCCGTCTTTGCCGTGCTGTTTTCCGTCCATGGCCGGCCCGTGCTGGAGCCGATGGTGGCTGAGGTCACCGTCGGCAGTCCGGCCGCCGCGGCCGGCATTATGCCCGGCGACCGATTCGTCAGCGTCGACGGCAGCAAGGTCGAGACCTTTGCCGACGTCCAGCGTCTGGTCTCTGGCCGCGCCGGCGACAGCATCACCTTCGTCATGCTACGCGCCGGCAAGGAAATCACCGTCACGGCGACGCCGCGCTTGATGGAACAACAAGACGCACTGGGCAATAAGGTCCAGGTGGCCGTGATCGGCGTCGTCAACAACAAGGAACTCGGCCAGCCACGGCTGATCACCTATAGTCCGGCCGGGGCGGTCGGGGCAGCGGTCCAGGAAACCGGACACGTCATCCAGCGTACCGGCCAGTTCCTGCAACGTTTCGTTGTCGGCCGCGAGGACAAGTGCCAGCTGGGCGGCCCCATCAAGATCGCCAAGATGTCGGGTCAGGCGGCAAAGCTCGGCTTTGAATGGCTCGTGCAGCTTGTTGCATTCCTGTCAGTCGGGATAGGGATTCTCAACCTTTTGCCGATTCCCCCCCTCGACGGAGGGCATCTTCTGTTCTACGGCGTGGAGGCTGTCATCCGGCGGCCGGTGTCCGAACGCATGATGGAAATGGCTTACCGAAGCGGCCTCATATTGGTGCTCGGGTTCATGGGCTTTGTTTTCTGGAACGATCTGTTTGGGTGCTGAAATCATGAAGGAATTTGGCTTCGGCACGAGCAATGTTGAGACGCCGTTTACCATGCGTGGGGATATGCGTGACGCGAAAGCCACGCCGCAGGGTTAAGTAAATACAAATTAACCAGAAGCCTTGCGTGTAGGGAAAATCCGGTTAATACGGTAGGGGAAATTACCGCACGTCCGGTTTTCTCGCCGTGGGGACTTCGAGAAAAGGTACAAAAGCCCGATGAAGGCAGCATCCAAGTTTCTGAGCGCCGCGTCCGCGGTGGCTATGTCCGCCGCTCTGGTTGTACCAGGCGCGCTCGCAGTGCAGTTCGTTGCCACATCGGCCGCCGAGGCGGCTGTCGTCTCCAGAGTCGAAGTCACCGGCAATCAGCGTGTCGACGCGGACACCATCCGCAATTACGTGACGATCAAGCCCGGCAAGGCGTTTTCCAGTTCGGATATCGACGATGCGGTCAAGGCGCTGTTTGGCACCGGGCTGTTTTCGGATGTGCAGATCAACCAGGTCGGATCGACGCTGGTCATCAAGGTGTCCGAATACCAGGTCGTCAACCAGGTGCTGTTCCAGGGCAACAAGAAGCTTAAGGACAACGCGCTTGAGGCCGCGGTGCAATTGAAGCCGCGCGGCACCTTCTCGCAACAACAGCTCGACGCCGATGTCGAGGCGGTCAAGGCCGCATACCGGCGTATCGGCCGCGACGATGCCGCCGTGACCACCCAGATCATGGATCTCGGCGACAACCGGGTAAATGTGGTCTTCAACATCAACGAAGGCGGCCGCACCCAGATTGCGGCGATCAATTTCGTCGGCAACAGCGCCTATTCGAGCCGCCGGCTGTCGGACATCATCTCCACCAAGCGTTCGTCCTTCCTGTCGTTCGTGCTGCGCGACGATGTTTATGACGAGGACAAGCTGCGCGCCGACCAGGAGCTGCTGCGCCGCTTCTATTATAATCACGGCTATGCCGACTTCCAGGTCGTCTCGGCTGTCGGCGAACTCGACGACACAACCAACAAATACACCGTCACCATCACGGTGCAGGAGGGCGAGCGTTATACGTTCGGGGATGTCAGCGTCGAAAGCACGATCCCCGAGGTCGACGCCAAGTCGCTCGAATCGGTGGTCGAGACCCACAAGGGCGATGTCTACAACGCCAAGAACGTCGAGGACACGATCATCGCCTTGACCGAAAAGGTCGCTGGATCCGGCTATGCCTTCGCCCAGGTGACGCCGCGCGGCGACCGCAACTTCGAAAACCACACGATCTCGGTGGTCTATACGGTCGATCAGGGCACCAAGGCCTATATCGAGCGCATCGAGATTCGCGGCAACGATCGGACGCGCGACTACGTCATTCGCCGCGAGTTCGATGTCAGCGAAGGCGATGCTTTCAATCAGGTGCTCATCCAGCGCGCGAAGAGGCGACTGGAAGCGCTCGATTATTTTGAAAAAGTCGAAATTTCGACCGTTCCGGGTTCTGAGCCGGACCAGGTTGTGCTGGTGGTCGATGTGGTCGAGAAATCGACCGGTGAGTTCACGGTCGGCGCCGGTTATTCGAGCGGCGGTGAAACGTCAGGTCCGTCCGTCGAAGGTTCCGTCAGTGAGCGCAACTTCCTCGGTCGCGGCCAATTCATCAAGGTGGCGGCGGGCGGTGGCAAGAACTCGCGCGACTACAGCTTCTCTTTCACCGAACCCTATTTCCTCGGACGCCGCATCGCGGCCGGCTTCGACATCTACAAGCAGAGCCGAAACTACGACCATTACGACAGCGACACGACGGGCGCAACCGTCCGCTTCGGCCTGCCGATCACCGACAATATCTCGACGCAACTCGCTTATAATATTGCGCAAGAGAAGTACGAATTCGACGAGGGCTGCGACCCATCGGCCGGTTGCGACGTGTCCCAGGCGATCCAAAACGGCGTTAACGAGAGCCCATGGCTCAAGTCCTCGGTCAGTCTCGGCCTGATCTACAATACGATCGACGACATGAAGAACCCGCATGATGGCATTTATGCCAATGTCGGCACCGAAGTGGCCGGCCTCGGCGGCGATGCCAAATTCATCAAGGTCACGGCGCGCGGCAGCATTTATCAGACGCTGTCCGAACAATTGGACCTGGTGGGCCTCATTTCGGGCGGCGCCGGCCATGTCCAAGGCTATGGCAACGGCGATCTGCGCGTCTTCGACCATTTCCAGAGCAGCGACCGCATGATCCGCGGTTTCGAATATGGCGGCATCGGCCCGGTTGCTTCGGACAACAGCAATGACCATCTCGGCGGCACCACCTACTTCAATGCCTCGGCGGAAGCGCAGTTCCCGCTGCCGGTCATCCCCGAAAGCTTCGGTTTGCGTGGCGCTGTGTTCGCCGATGCGGCAACGCTCTACGGCAGCAAAATCGCAAGTGGCCTTGTCAATTCTTCGACAACCGGCATGGAATGGCGCGCTTCCGTCGGTGTCGGTTTGATGTGGGCATCGCCTTTCGGCCCGATCCGCATCGACTATGCGATCCCGGTCAAGAAGGAAAAGACCGACGACGTGCAGGAATTCAACTTCGGCATATCGACCCGCTTCTGATGTGCGGGCAATGATGCTTCCGGCTCGTTTGGATCCGGATGGCAGTGATCCGACACTACAGCGCAGCGCGTCCTATCGGACGCGCAAAGGACGGTGTAGCACTTTGATTTGCGCATGATCCTTTCCGAGGGTCGATTTCCGATTTTCGGGTCATGCGCTAGCTGGATATTGCTTCTGGAATGACCGATCCGGTGTTCTTCGCGCCCTCACGCCGGTATACGGCCGGCGAAGTCGCGAATCTGACTGGCTCGACGCTTGTTGATTCCGGTCTCTCCGATGTATCGATCGAGGCTCTGGCGCCCGCCAACGAAGGCGGCGAGAACGCCCTTGTCTTCGTCGATGGCAGGCGCAATTTCGCCCTGATGCAGTCACTGCGGGCGGCGGCGGTTCTCTGCCCTGCCGAATTTGCCGGCAAGGCGCCGGCGGGCATCGCGGTGCTGGTGCATCCGCGCCCGCAGCAGGCCTTCGCAATGGTCGGGCGTCTGCTTTTTCCGGCGGCTGCAACGCCTGGACCGATGACCGGCGAAACCGGTGTCTCGCCGCACGCCCATATCGATGCGACCGCCCATGTCGAGGCCGGTGCGATCATCGAAGCAGGTGCGATCATCGGACCTCGCGCTGCCATCGGCAGCGGGACCGTCATTGCCCCGCATGCGGTCATCGGTCCGTCCTCGCAGATTGGCCGCGACGGCTATGTCGGTCCAGGTGCCAGCGTGCAATATGCGTTGATCGGCAATCGCGTCATCATCCATGGCGGTGCCAGGATCGGCCAGGATGGCTTCGGTTTCGTGGCCGGCGCCAAGGGTCCGGAGCGGGTTCCGCAGATCGGCCGCGTCATCATCCAGGACGACGTCGAGATCGGGTCGAATACGACCGTCGATCGCGGCGCCATGTCCGACACGATCATCGGCCAGGGCACCAAGATCGACAATCTGGTGCAGATCGCGCACAACGTTCGCATCGGCCGCAATTGCATAATAGCCGGGCTTTCGGGTATTTCCGGTTCCGTGACGGTAGGCGACAACGTCACCATGGGTGGCGGTGTCGGCCTTGCGGATCATTTGACCATCGGGTCCGGGGCCAAGCTTGCGGCAAGAAGCGGGTTTATGAGCAATGTGCCTGCCGGTGAGATTTGGGGAGGATATCCGGCGCAGCCGATGGCGGAAGCCATGCGCGAGATAGCGGCCTTGCGCAGACTTGCACGGACGCGCAAACAGGGTGAGGGGGGAAATGGCTGACATCGCAGCGGCGACGCTTGAAGCGGTTGACATAATGCGGCTGATGAAGCTCCTGCCGCACCGCTATCCGTTCTTGATGATCGACCGTATTGTCGACATAGATGGCGACGAATCCGCCATCGGCATCAAGAACGTCACCATAAACGAGCCGCATTTCCAAGGTCATTTCCCCGACCAGCCGGTCATGCCCGGCGTGCTGATCATCGAGGCGATGGCGCAGACGGCCGGCGCCATCTGCATCCGCAGCCTTGGTACGGAAAAGCCGTCGCTGGTTTATTTCCTGACCATCGACAATGCCAAGTTCCGCAAGCCGGTCGTTCCAGGCGACCAGCTGAAAATTCATGTGAAGAAAATCAAGAAACGCGGCAATCTTCTCAAATTCGCTTGCGAGGCCCTCGTCGATGGCGCCAAGGCGGCGGAAGCCGAGATCTCGGCGATGATGGTCGCAAGCGGCTGACAAACGAATGCTAATGAAAATCCAGACAGTCATCCATCCATCGTCGGTCATCGAGGCAGGCGCCCAAATCGGCGAAGGCGCCCGCATCGGGCCCTTCTGTCACGTCGGCCCCGACGCCGTGATCGGCGACCGCGTCGAACTGGTCAGCCATGTCTCGGTGATTGGCGCGACCACCATCGGTGCATCGACCAGGGTCTATCCGATGGCGATACTGGGCGGGCCGCCGCAGAACACCAAGCACAAGGGCGGCCGTACCACGCTGGTGATCGGCGAGAACTGCACGATCCGCGAAGGTGTCACCATGCATGTCGGCACCGATTCCAGCCGCGGCGAGACGACGATCGGCGACAACGGCAATTTCCTTGCCTATGCCCATATTGCCCATGACTGCGTGGTCGGCAAGAACGCCACCTTCGCCAATCAAGCGACGTTAGGCGGGCATTGCGAAGTCGGTGACAATGTCTACATCGGCGGCCTTACCGCGGTTCATCAGTTTGTCCGCATCGGCGATAACGCCTTTCTCGGCGGTTGCTCGGCGATCGTCGGCGACGTCATTCCTTACGCCATCGCCGTTGGCAACCGTGCCAGCCTTCGCGGCCTCAACATCATTGGCTTGAAGCGCGCCGGCCTGCCGCGTTCGGAGATCCACTTGCTGCGCAAAGCCTACAAGACGATCTTCGATCGCTCCCGGACCGTCGGCGAAAACATCGAATTCGCCAAGGCGGAATTCGCCTCGTCGCCGACTGCCATGAAGATCGTCGACTTCATCGCCGGTCGCGGCAAGCGGCACTACGCCGTGCCGTCGCTCAAGGGTAGCGACGGCGACGATACCGATGATGAAGACTGAGGGCAGATGACGAAGATTGAGGCTGCCGGAAAGGGCCTTGATCTCGCGCCAGATGCCAAGGTCGGCATCATCGCCGGCGGCGGCAGTCTCCCGGTCGAAATTGCCCGAGCGCTCGCCCGGCAAGGCAAATTGCCCTTCGTCGTGATGGCGGCCGGCGAGGTCGATCGCATAGCCGATTTCGAGCCCTATGAGCAGGCAACCTTGAGGCTGGAAGACGTCGGCTCGCTGCTGCCGATCCTTAAGCGGCATCACGTTACGCATCTCGTAACCGCGGGTCATATCACGCGCCGCCCCAGGCTGAGCGCCATGCGCCTCAATTTGGGCCTGCTCGCGTGGCTACCCAGCCTCTTCGTCGGTGTAACCCGGGGGGACGATACGGTGCTGAAACTGTTCGTGCGCAGGATCGAGCGCAGCGGCATCAAGGTCGTCGGCGCTCACGAGATCGTGCCGGAGCTGGTCGCCGCCGAAGGCCTGCTGACCAAGGCGGCGCCACGCAAATCCGACTGGCGCGACATCGAGGCGGCGCACGCGGCGGCAAAAGCCATCGGCGCGCTGGATATCGGCCAAGCGGCTGTTGCGGTCGGCGGCCGCGCCATTGCGTTGGAAGGCGTCGAAGGCACCGACGGGCTGCTCGAGCGGACAAGGGAGTTGCGCGGGCACGGCAGGCTGGCCGGCGGGAGCCGCGGTGTTCTGGTCAAATGCGCCAAGCCCGGTCAGGAACTGCGTGCCGATCTGCCCTCCATCGGCCCGCTGACCGTCGAGGCGGCGCATGCCGCCGGACTGGCCGGCATTGCCGTCGAAGCCGGTCGCTCGCTAGTGCTCGAAGGTCCCGCCACCATCGGACGTGCCAATGCGCTCGGCCTGTTCGTAATCGGCCTGCCTGCTGCGGAGCCGGCGCATGGCGAATGAGCGGCCGTTGAAGATAGCCGTCGTCGCCGGCGAGGAGTCCGGCGACCTGCTTGGCGCCGACCTTGTGCAGGCGCTCAAGCGCATGACCGGGCGCGAAGTTCGGCTTGTCGGCATCGGCGGCCGCCATTTGCAGGCGCTCGGCCTGGCGCCATTGTTCGACGGCAGCGAGATCGCACTGATGGGGCTTAGCGCTATCCTGCGCGACCTGCCGCGCCTGATGCGGCGGATCGGCCAGACGGTAAACGCGATTGCCGGTGAAAAGCCCGATTGCCTTATCACCATCGACAGTCCGGATTTCTCGCTGCGCGTCGCCAAGAAGGTGCGTGCCGCCGATCCGACTATCCCGATCGTCCACTATGTCTGCCCGAGCGTGTGGGCTTGGCGGCCGGGCAGGGCGGCGGCGATGAAGCCATATGTCGATCACATTCTTTGCATCCTGCCGTTCGAGGTGAAGGAACTCGCTCGCCTGGGCGGGCCGCCCGGCACCTATGTCGGGCATCGCCTTGCACACGATCCGGGCATAGTCAGTGCCGCCAGGGCGCAGGCGCAGCCGCGTAACCTCTCCGCTGACCGTGTGAAAACGTTGCTTGTATTGCCCGGTTCGCGTCGCGGCGAGGTGCGGCGCCTGGTTGGGCCGTTCGGCGAAACGCTGTCGATCCTGCGGGCGCGCGGGCACCGCTTGCGCCTGCTGTTGCCGACGGTGCCGCACGTCGCCGACCTGGTCAGGACCTCGGTCGCGAGCTGGGACGAGAAGCCGGAGATCATACTTGATGCCGAACGCAAATGGCAGGCCTTCGGCAAGGCGGATGCGGCGCTGATCGCGTCGGGGACGGTATCGCTGGAACTGGCACTGGCGGGTGTGCCGATGATCTCCTGCTACCGGCTCGATCCGGTCATGCGCATGGCGCAGCCGCTGATCAAAGTATGGAGCGCAGCCTTGCCCAATCTCATTGCCGACCGGCCGGTTGTGCCGGAACACTACAATCAATATGTGCGGCCGCATTATCTGGCGCGGCAGTTGGAAGCGCTGTTCTCCGATACCGCCTACCGCACCTGGCAGAAGCACGGTTTTGCCGACATTGCCGGGCGTATGGCAACCGCCAAGCCGTCAGGCGAGATTGCCGCGGGTGTGGTGATGGGCATGGTGAGGAAGTGAGTGAATTGTGAATAGTGGTTTCTATGGACAGGGAGCGACGCTTCGCTACTCCCATTCACCATTCACCATTCACCATTCACCATTCACCACCTTCACCGCTTCGCGATTGGCACGTAGTCCCGTTCCGGCGCGCCGGTATAGAGCTGGCGCGGGCGACCGATCTTCTGGTGCGGGTCCTCGATCATCTCCTTCCACTGCGCGATCCAGCCGACGGTGCGGGCGACCGCGAACAGCACGGTGAACATGGTGGTGGGAAAGCCCAGCGCCTTCAGCGTGATGCCGGAATAGAAATCGACGTTCGGATAGAGCTTCTTCTCGATGAAATAGGAATCGGTCAGTGCGATCCTTTCCAGCTCCATGGCGATGTCGAGCAGTGGATCGTCCTTGATGCCGAGCTCGCCCAGGACCTCGTGCGCGGTCTTCTGCATGATCTTGGCGCGCGGATCGTAATTCTTGTAAACGCGGTGGCCAAATCCCATCAATCGGAACGGATCGTTCTTATCCTTGGCGCGCGCAATGAATTCCGGGATGTGATCGACATGACCGATCTCGCCCAGCATGTTCAGGGCTGCCTCGTTGGCGCCGCCATGTGCGGGACCCCACAGGCAGGCGATGCCGGCAGCGATACAGGCAAAAGGATTGGCGCCCGACGAGCCGGCCAGGCGGACGGTCGAAGTCGAGGCGTTCTGTTCGTGATCGGCGTGCAGGATGAAGATGCGCTCCATCGCGCGGGCCAGCACCGGATTGATCTTGTATTCCTCGCAAGGCACGGCGAAGCACATATGCAGGAAATTGGCTGCGAAATTCAGCTCGTTCTTCGGGTAAATGAATGGCTGGCCGATGTGGTATTTATAGGCCATCGCCGCGATCGTCGGCATCTTGGCGATCAGCCGCATTGACGCGACCATGCGTTGATAGGGGTCCGAGATATCGGTGGAATCGTGATAGAAGGCCGACAGCGCGCCGACCACGCCGCACATCACCGCCATCGGATGCGCATCACGGCGGAAGCCGGTGAAAAAGCGCGACATCTGCTCATGCACCATGGTGTGGCGCGTCACCCGGTAGTCGAAATCGTCCTTCTGCGCCTTGGTCGGGAGTTCACCATAGAGCAAGAGATAGCAGACTTCGAGGAAGTCGCCGTGCTCGGCCAATTGGTCGATCGGGTAGCCGCGGTGCAAAAGAATGCCGGCATCGCCATCGATGAAGGTGATTTCCGATTCGCAGCTCGCCGTCGACGTAAAACCGGGATCGTAGGTAAAGACGCCGGCGGTGTTGTAGAGCGAACCGATGTCGATAACGTCAGGTCCTACCGAACCACTTCGTATCTTGAATTCATGGATTTTGCCGCCGAGTTCCAGCTTGGCCGTCGATGCCTGGGTTTTGCCGCCAAATTCCATTTTTGTCGCAGGTTCGGTCATAGCAAACTCCTTTTTGTTTCCTCAGGCCGGCAAAGGCAAAATATCTGAACCCAACACGTCAAAAGCATCGGAATACGCACATTTGCGCCCGCAATTGAATCTGCGCGGCAGATTAGGCCAAGACCCAATGTTGCACTGCGAAACACACCTTTCAATGCCAATCTTCTTGGGCCAGTTTGCTAATCGATTTGATCAGCGATCCGCGCCAGGCTTTCCTCGCGGCCAAGCACGGCAAGCACATCAAAGACACCTGGCGAGGTACTTTTGCCGGTGAGCGCGGCGCGCAAAGGTTGGGCCACGACGCCGAGTTTATGGCCGGCGGACTGCGCATAGTCGCGGATCGCGGCTTCGGCTGAGGCGGCAGACCACTCCGAAACCGTGGCTAGTGCCGCATGAGCGCCCCGGAGGATCGCGCGCGCCTCACCGCTGAGCAGCGCCGCCGCCTTCTCGTCGACCGGCAGCGGCCGCTCGACGAAAAGGAATGCAGCCCCTTCAACAAGTTCGACCAGCGTCTTGGCGCGCTCCTTCAGGCCCGGCAACGCGGCAAGCAGTTGCGCCCTGCGTCTGTCGTCGAGGCGAGCGGCGATTGCCGGGCCGCCTTCTAGATAGGGCAGAGTGGCGATGAAGATGTCGAGCAACGCCGCGTCGTTCATCCGGCGCATATGCACGCCATTAAGCGCCTCGAGCTTGGCGAAGTCGAAACGGGCGGCGCCCTTGTTGACGTCGCCAATGTCGAACCATGCAATCATGTCGGCGATCGACATGATCTCATCGTCGCCGTGGCTCCAGCCAAGCCTCGCCAGATAGTTGAGCAGCGCCTCCGGCAGGTAGCCCATGGCGCGATAGGCTTCGACGCCAAGCGCACCGTGCCGCTTCGACAGCTTGGCGCCGTCGGCACCGTGGATCAGCGGGATATGCGACATCGATGGCACCTCCCAGCCCATGGCCTGATAGATTACGGTCTGGCGTGCGGCGTTGGTCAAATGATCGTCGCCGCGGATGATGTGGGTGATGCCCATGTCGTGATCGTCGACGACGACGGCATGCATGTAGGTGGGATTACCGTCCGAGCGCAGAATAATGAAATCGTCGAGATCCTTGTTGGGAAAGCGCACGTCGCCCTGGACGCGGTCATGCACCACCGTCTCGCCGTCTGTCGGCGCCTTGATGCGGATCGCCCCCTTGGCGCCGGGCGGCGCCTCCGACGGGTCGCGGTCGCGCCAGCGTCCATCATAGCGGGGAGGCAGCCCCTTGGCCCGTGCGCTCTCGCGCATTGCCTCTAGCTCGGCAGGCGTCGCATAACAATAATAGGCCTTGCCCATACGAACGAGCTCCTCGGCCACCTCGCGATGGCGCGGCGCACGCTCGAACTGCGACACCGGCTCGCCGTCCCATGTCAGGCCAAGCCAGGAAAGCCCGTCGAGAATGGCCGCGCTTGCCGCATCGGTGGAGCGCTCGCGGTCGGTGTCCTCGATGCGCAGCAGCATAGTGCCGCCTGTGTGCTTGGCATACAGCCAGTTGAACAGCGCCGTGCGCGCCCCGCCAATGTGCAGATAGCCGGTGGGCGAGGGGGCAAAACGGGTGACGACCTTATCGGGCATGGAACTCTCAGGCGGGCGAAGGAAGTGGGTTTGCGGACTTTCGCGCGTTGCGCGTTCATGTAGCATAGGAGGTCGAGGGCGCAAGGGGCAGACCCGATGGCTGTGCGAGGCCGTGGTGCGGGCGAGGGCGTGGACGTTGGCAGCGGCGTCAGCGAACGCTTGCTGTTTGCCGCTCCCCCGCCTGTCCTGCCGGCACCGGCATTGCTACCCGCTCCGCGCTTCGATGCTCCGTCGCTGCCGGCCAGCGACCCAGCAGCGGTTCTCGTGCCCGCGGGCGAGCCCATCGTACGCCTGCCCAGGCGTTTCCGCCTCCCGTCACCGTCCCGTATCCGCAACAGCGTAACCTCGGCAGCCGGCCTGGAACTCGACCGCGGCATCGCCTTCCTGCTGGTGCCGGTGTTCCTCGCATGCGGGGTGGTCGTATATTTCGGGCTGTCGGTGGAGCCGGCCTTTCCACAGCCGATCGCAATCGCGCTCCTCGCGGCCCTTTGTACCGTCGTCTCACGGTCATGGCCCAGGACGCGCCTGTGCTTCATGGTGGCGCTGCTCTGCGCGCTTGGCGTACTTGCCGCCAAGTTCGAGACATGGCGTGTCGGAACGCATATGCTCGGTTCCGAAATCTCGACGCGGCTGACGGGTCGCGTCGTATCGTACGAGCCCATGGCGAGCGGCCGCATCAGGCTGACAATCGATGTGATCTCAACCGCCAGGCCGACACTGCGCTACATGCCGGAACGGGTCCGCGTTTCGGCGATGAAGATACCGGCTGAGCTGACCGCCGGTTCCGAGATCACCGGCTATGTGCGGCTGCTGCCGCCGACCGGCCCGGTGCGGCCCGACAGCTATGATTTCTCCTTCGACAGCTATTTCGCCGGTATCGGCGGCAGCGGCTTTTTTCTCGGCAATCCGAAAGTCGTGTCGTCGGGCAGCATGCCGCTTGCCGCGCAGCTTTCTTCCGCGATCGAAGACGCGCGCGAATCCATCGCCGACCATATCCGCAGCCGCATCGGCGGTGCCGAGGGCGAGATTGCTGCTGCGCTGATCGTCGGCGTGCGCGCCGGCATTCCCGAGGAGATCAACGAAGCGATGCGGCGCACCGGCATCTACCACATCATCTCCATCTCGGGGCTGCATATGGCGTTGGTCGCCGGCACCATCATGGCGCTGCTGCGGGGTGCCTTTGCGCTGTTTCCCGATTTCTCATCGCGACGGCCGGTCAAGAAATATGCCGCGGCCGCCGCGCTTTTTTCGATTTCGGCCTACCTCGTCTTTTCCGGCATTGTCGTGGCGGCCGAACGCAGCTTCATCATGCTGGCGGTGATGCTTATCGCCGTGCTGTTCGACCGGGCCGCGCTCACCATGCGCAACCTGGCGATCTCGGCCATCGCGGTCATCCTGGTGTCGCCGCACGAGGTGGTCGGTCCGAGTTTCCAGATGTCCTTCGCCGCGACGGCGGCCCTTGTCGGCGCCTATGCAGGCTGGTCCGATTACCGCGCCGGCAGGGCCACCACGCCGCCGCCGCGGCGGTCGCCGCTACGCTTTGCCACTCGAAAGGTCCTGCTGGGCATGTGCGGTCTGGCGATGACCTCGATCATTGCAGGGAGCGCCACGGCGCTTTTCGCCATATGGCATTTCCAGCGCGTGGCGCCTCTCAGCCTGTTCGCCAATCTGGCCATCATGCCCATCGTCTCACTGGTCGTCATGCCCTTCGCCGTTCTCAGCGCGCTGGCGATGCCGTTCGGTGCGGATGGCCCTTTCCTCTATGTCATGGGCAAGGGGCTGACGGCGATGATCGCCCTGTCCGGGTGGATCTCGGAGCGCTCGCCGATCGATGCGGTCGGGCTAATTTCGCTGAGATCCGTCCTTCTGGTGACGATCGCCCTCGTCATTGCCAGCATGGCGACGACCTGGTTGCGGCTGGCGGCACTTCCTTTTGCGCTCGCCGGCTTGCTGACGACAACGCAGACACGCATACCCGACGTATTGGTCTCGGAGGACGCACGGCTGGTCGCGCTGCCGATCGGCAGCGGTGAACTCGCGGTCAACCGGGCACGCCCGAATGAGTTCACCATCGACAACTGGAAACGCGCGCTCACATCAGAGGCTATCGTCGCGCCGGAAACACCTGGAAAGAACGACCCGCAATTCGACATTGCCGATCCGGCCGACCTACCGCCGGGCATGCCGTTCATTTGCACGGACGGCCTCTGCCTTGCCAGGCATCCATCCGGCGCGATCATCGCGCAAGCCAAGGACCGCGATACTGCGCGGCCAGCCTGCGCCTTTGCCAGCTTGATCGTCATCGACGACGCCACCGCCCATAACCCCTGCTACTACGACCGACTGGTCCTCGTCGTCACCAAACGGCAACTGGCGCGCGCGGGAAGTGCCGCCGTCTACTTCGATCCACAAGCGGCAACGCGCGCCGAAATCCGTTTCGCGGTCGAAAAATCATACCGGCCCTGGCACGTGCAGCGGAAATTTTCACGCGCGGCACGGGGCCTGCCGCCATACCGCAGGGCCGACAACCCCAAAGCCGGCGCCAAGGGCGGAGCTCAGTAGCGGCGGATCAGTCCGACGAGCTTGCCCTGCACCTTGACCCTGTCTGGTCCGAAGATGCGCGTCTCGTAGGCCGGATTGGCGGCTTCCAGGGCGATCGAGGCGCCCTTGCGGCGGAACCGCTTCAGCGTCGCTTCCTCCTCGTCGACCAGTGCCACCACGATCTCACCGGGGCTCGCCGTATCGGCATTGCGGATGATCACCGTGTCGCCGTCGAAAATGCCGGCCTCGATCATCGAATCGCCTTTGACCTCGAGCGCATAATGCTCGCCGCCCATGATCATATCCGGCGGCACCGAAATCGAATGCGTCTGGTGCTGGATGGCGTCGATCGGCACACCGGCGGCGATGCGGCCCATCACCGGGATCGAAACGGCGGCGACGACATCGTCGTCATTGCCGGCTGCAGGGACGCGCGACGATGTCGGCTTGCCCTGCCGAGGGGCGCCTTGCCCAAGACTACCCTGGATGACACTCGGCGAGAACTTGCGTGCCGCATTGAGGCCGGGGGCGATCGAGTCAGGCAGGCGCAGCACCTCCAGCGCACGGGCCCGGTTGGGCAAACGGCGAATGAAGCCGCGCTCCTCCAGCGCCGTAATCAGCCGATGGATTCCCGATTTGGAAGCCAGGTCGAGCGCCTCCTTCATCTCGTCGAAGGAGGGCGGAATACCGCTTTCCTTCAACCTTTCGTGGATGAACATAAGCAGTTCGTGTTGTTTGCGTGTCAGCATAGCGACCCCCAACAGAATCAGAAAAACAAACCCAGAACAAACACTATCTGTTCCAGTTGTGTTCCGCAACCGTTTAAAGTTTAATGAATGCGTTAAGGCTTGGGAAACAAACCACGCCCCTACCGGAATGCCGCATTTTCACCGTCGCGAGCGTCATCCCCTTGATTCTGCTTTCGTTTGCGCCTTCTGGCTTCCCAGAAGGCAGCACTGACATCGGCCGTCGGTCGGCAAAGGGCACGGAATTGAACCCGTATCGACTGCGCGGTTCGGTCAATGCACCGTGAACGAAACGAACTCAAAACGCCAACCTCGGGTTAACTCCTGGTTTCCAGTCGCCTGGTCAGGCTGCTTCTCGCCGGTGGAGCCTTGCTGCGCGCAACCAGGTGATGGAAGAACAGTCGATGCGTGTCCGGCGTTGCGTTGAATTTTTGGGGGGAGCAGGCACATCATGACAGGAATTCCCGATCTCGCCGCCATAAAGGCGATGGATGCCGCAGATCCGCTGCGCGCGATGCGCGACCGCTTCGTGTTGCCGCAAGGAGTGATCTATCTCGACGGCAATTCGCTAGGAGCTGCTTCACGTGCCGCTTTCGATGAACTGCACAAGGCCGCGACCGAAGAATGGTCGCATGATCTCATCCGCGCATGGAACACGGCCGGCTGGTTCAACATGCCGCTTGAACTTGGCGACCAGCTCGGGCGCCTGATCGGTGCCGCGGCCGGCCAGACGGTGGTCTGCGACACGACATCGGTCAACATCTACAAGCTGCTGCACGCCGCCATGGCCATGCGACCGGAGCGGCAGGTCATCGTCGCCGAGGGCGATAGTTTTCCGACGGACCTCTACATGGCTGAGGGTGTGGTTTCGACGCGAAAAGATACGCTGCTGCGCCTCTCGGGGATCGACGCGCCGACCATCGAAGAGCTGATCGACGAACGCACCGCCGTGGTGCTGGTCAACCACGTCAACTACAAGTCGGGCGAACTGCGCGACATGCCGGCGCTGACGCGCAGGGCTCAGGAAGCCGGGGCGATGATCGTCTGGGATCTCTGCCACACCGCCGGCGCGATGTCAGTCGAGCTCGACAAGGCAAACGCCGATTTTGCCGTTGGCTGCACCTACAAATATCTGAATGGCGGCCCGGGCGCGCCTGCCTTCATCTATGCGGCTGAGCGGCATCTTTCCGACATCCAGCAGCCGCTCACCGGCTGGTGGGGCCATGCACGGCCCTTCGCCTTCGAGCCAGGCTATGCGGCCGGCACCGGCATCCGCCGGTTTCTGTGCGGCACCCAGCCGGTCCTGTCGATGCGCACGCTGAAGGGCGCGCTCGACATCTGGAACGATGTCGACATGACGGCGGTGCGCAAGAAGAGCATCGCGCTGGCGGATCTGTTCATTGAGCTTGTCGAGGCAAAGTGCGGCACTTACGGGCTCACGCTCGAGAGCACGCGCGATGGGGAAAAACGCGGCAGCCAGATTTCATTCATGCATGAGCATGGCTACCAGATCATGCGCGCGCTGATCGAACGTGGCGTGATCGGCGATTTTCGCGCGCCATCGACCATGCGCTTCGGCTTTACGCCGCTCTATGTCGGCTATGCCGATGTCTGGCAGGCCGTCGAAGTGCTTGAGGACATCCTGCGCACCGGTGCGTGGAAGGAAGCGCGCTTCGCCATCAAGGCGGCTGTCACTTGAGATTGATGCGAGAGCTGGAATCGTGAGGCTGGCGACGACGCGCCGCGCGATGCTCACGGCTACGTTGCAAGGCCATATGCCAGGGAGGGCGCAGGGTGTTCGAACGTCACATTGCCGATTGGGACAACGCCTATGCCAACGGCGCCAACGTAGCCGGCAGCGATCGCTGGCCGGCGGCCTGGATCGAGCCCGCGCGGGTTTCCGCGACGTGCTTTCGACCGAGGGCAGGGCGCGGCTCGACATGGCCTATGGCGACAACCCACGCAACCGGCTCGATCTTTTCCTGCCGGCCATCAAGCCCAAGGGACTCGTGGTGTTCGTTCATGGCGGCTACTGGATGGCATTCGACAAAAATTTCTGGTCGCATCTTGCCACTGGCCCTGTTGATCGCGGCTATGCGGTGGCGATGCCGTCCTACACGCTCTGTCCGCAGATACGCATTGGCGGCATCGTCAAGGAAGTCGGCGCGGCGATCGGCAAGGCGGCGGCGATGGTCCCAGGGCCGCTGATGCTGACCGGACACTCGGCCGGCGGCCATCTTGTTAGCCGGATGGTTACGGCGACGACGCCGCTGGCGCCCGAAGTGGTCCGGCGCGTTCGTCACGTGGTGTCGATCTCGGGGGTGCATGATTTGCGCCCGATCATGCGCACCGGCATGAACGAGACGATCGCGATCGATGAGGCCGAGGCGCAGGCCGAAAGCCCGGTGCTGCTGCGCCCGATGGACAAGGCCCGCCTGACCTGCTGGGCCAGCGGCGGCGAGCGCGCCGAATTCCTGCGTCAGAGCGCGTTGCTGGCCAACATCTGGATCGGCCTGGGTACCGCGACCAGCTCGGTGGTCGAACCTGACCGGCATCATTTCAACATCATCGACGGTTTGGCCGATCCAGACCATCCGCTGACCCGGACCTTGATTTCGGAGTGAGGCAGGTTCAGCGTAGCATCAGCACGTCGCAGGGGGAGCCCGCCGCCGCGGCAGGAGCGAACGGCGCGCGAACGATCAGCCCGTCGGCATCGGCCAGCATTTTCAGCATCGAGGAGTCCTGGATGCCGAACGGCGTCGCCACGAGCGCGCCGGCGTTGGTGCTGACAACAGCCCGCACATAATCCTGCCTGAGATCATTGGCCGGCATGGCGGTACCGAGCCGCGCCCGACGCATATCCTGCTGAAAGGCGCGGCCGCCGAGCTGCGCCAGCAACGGCTTCAGGAAGAGCTGGGTGCAGACCAGGCTTGCCACCGGATTGCCGGGCAGGCCGATGCAGCGGATGTCGCCCAGCCGCCCGAACATCAGCGGCTTGCCGGGCCGCATGGCGATCTTCCAGAAATCGAGAGCCATGCCTTCCCCGGTCAGCACGTCATGAACGAGGTCGTGGTCTCCGACCGAGGCACCACCCAGCGTGACGATGACGTTCGCGCCCGCCTTCACCGCCTTTGTCACCAGCGCAGCGATCGCCTCCTTGCGGTCCGGCGCAATGCCGAGATCGAGCGCGCGCGCGCCGACCGACTGTGCGGCGGCGGCGACGCCATAGGCGTTTGACGAGATGATCTGGTCGGGGCCAAGCTCACTGCCCGGCGGCAGCAATTCGTCGCCGGTGGCGATGATGGCGACCAGCGGCCGCTTGACCACGCCGACCTTGGGGTGGTTGGCCGATGCCGCCAGCGACAAGGCCGCCGGATCGAGCAGGCGGCCCTCGCCCAGCAGGACGTCGTCCTTGGCGAAATCGAGCCCGAGGCGGCGGATGTTGCGCCCCTGCACCGTCGGCTCCGTCACTTCGACGCTGCCGCCGCCGTGGTCGCGGACGTTCTCCTGGATGACGATGGTGTCGGCGCCTTCGGGAAGCGGCGCGCCGGTAAAGATGCGTACGGCTTGCCCTTGCTGCACCACCCCGGCAAAGCCGCGTCCGGCTGGCGCCATGCCGACCACCGAAAGCTTTGCTGGTATGAACGCGATATCGGCGGCCCGCACGGCATAGCCGTCCATGGCGGAGGCATTGAACGGCGGCTGGGTGCGGAGCGCCACGACCGGCTCCGCCAACACGCGGTCTGCGGCATCCAGCAGTGCGACGCGTTCACCCGGCAGCGCTGCTGCGCCATCCAGCAGGCGCTCGAGCGCCTCGGCAACGGGGACCAGCGCCATTATCGGCCGGCCCCGGTGGTCCGATCTCCGGTGACCTTATAGTCGCCGGATTTGCCGCCGGTCTTTTCAACCAGCCTGATGCCGGAGATGACCATGGCGCGGTCGACCGCCTTGGCCATGTCGTAGATGGTCAGGCAAGCGACCGAGACGGCACTCAGAGCCTCCATCTCAACGCCGGTCTTGCCGGTGACGCGGGTCAATGCTGTCACCTTCAGGCCGGGCAGCGCGGCGTCCGCCTCGATATCGACAGATATCCTGGTCAGCAGCAGCGGATGGCAAAGCGGGATCAGTTCATGCGTCTTCTTGGCCGCCATGATGCCGGCAATGCGCGCGGTGCCCAGCACGTCGCCCTTCTTGGCGTCGCCGGCGAGGATCATGTCCAGCGTCTCGGGCCGCATCGCGACAAAACCTTCTGCGACTGCCGTGCGCACCGTCTCAGCCTTGTCGCCGACATCGACCATGTTGGCTTCGCCCTGCGCGCCAAGATGGGTGAGGGCGGCCGCCATCCTCAAACGGCCTCTGCCGGCGCCTTGCCCGTCAACAGCAGGCGCGTTGCCGCGGCCACGTCCTGCTGGCGCATCAGGCTCTCGCCGACCAGGAAAGTCGCAATGCCGCTCTGCTCCAGCCGGCGGCAATCGTCGTGCGAAAAGATACCGCTCTCGCTGACCAGATGGCGGTCGGCCGGCACCATCGCTACCAGCCGCTCCGAGGTCTGTAGGCTGGTTTCGAAGGTCCGGAGATTGCGGTTGTTGATTCCGATCAGCCGCGACGACAGCTGCAGCGCGCGTTCCATTTCAGCCTCGTCATGCACTTCGACCAGCGCGTCCATGCCGAGCCCGAACGCTGTCGCTTCGAGTTCTCTTGCCAACGCGTCGTCGACGCTGGCCATGATGATCAGGATGGCATCGGCGCCCCATGCCCTGGCCTCGTAGACCTGATAGGGGTCGAACAGGAAATCCTTGCGCAATGCAGGCAGCTCGACGGCAGCGCGCGCAGTGGTGAGGAATTCGGGCGCGCCTTGGAAGGAGGGTGCGTCGGTCAGCACCGAAAGGCAGACGGCACCGCCCTTCGCATAGGCACTGGCCAGCGTCGGCGGATCGAAATCGGCGCGGATCAGGCCTTTGGATGGGCTAGCCTTCTTGATTTCGGCAATCAGCGCGAACCTGCCGGATTTGCGCTTTGCTTCAAGGGCGGAAAGAAAGCCGCGCGGCGCGTCGGCATCAGTCGCCCGTGCCTTGATCTCGGCGAGCGGCACGCGCGCCTTGGCCGCCGTGATCTCGTCGCGCTTGTAAGCCTCGATCTTGCGCAGGATGTCGGACATGGTTTTAACCGTTCGAAATCTCGATCAGCCTATCGAGCACTTTCAGCGCGCGGCCGCTGTCGATGGCCTGCGCCGCCGTTACCATGCCGTCGGCAAGCGTCGTCGCTTTGCCGGCCACCACCAGCCCGGCGCCGGCATTCATCAGCACCGTATCGCGAAAGGCGCCGGCGGCGCCGCCCAGCATGTCGCGCAGTGCCTGGGCGTTGTGGGCGGCGTCGCCGCCGCGCAACTCGTCCTTGGTGTGACGCGTCAGCCCGACTGCTTCCGGGGTCAGCGTAAAGCTGCGGATCTCGCCGCCGGCCAGTTCGGCGACAAGTGTCTCGCCGGTGGTGGTGATCTCGTCATAGCCGTCGCCATGGACGATCCAGGCATGGTCGGCACCAAGTTCCTTCAACGTTTCTGCCACGGGCATGATCCATTCGGGCAGGAACACGCCGACCATCTGCCGTCTGACACTCGCCGGATTGGAAAGCGGGCCCAGCAGGTTGAAGATGGTGCGGGTTCCGAGCTCGACCCGGGTCGGGCCGACATGCTTCATCGCCGGGTGATGCGCCGGCGCGAACATGAAGCCGACGCCGGCCTCGTGGATGCAGCGGCCGATCGTCTCCGGAGGGATGTCGATCTTGACGCCCAATGCGATCAGCACATCGGCGGCGCCGGTCAGCGAGGACAGTCCGCGATTGCCGTGCTTGGCGACGGGCACGCCGCTGCCGGCGATGACGAAAGCGGATGCGGTCGAAATGTTGACGCTGTGCGAATTGTCGCCGCCGGTGCCGACAATGTCGATGGCGCCCTCGGGGGCTTCGACACGTAGCATCTTGGCGCGCATGGTGGCGACGGCGCCGGCGATCTCGCTGACGGTCTCACCGCGCACGCGCAATGCCATCAAGAAGCCGCCGATCTGGCCGGGGGTAGCATCGCCCGACATGATAATGTCGAAGGCCTCGCGCGCCTCCTCGAAAGAAAGAGCGCTGCCGGCGGCGACCTTGGCGATGTGGATCTTCAGCGCGCTCATCTGGCCAGGGCTTGGGTTACGGCCGTCTGATCGATGCGGACGTCATATTGCGTCTGCAACTGCGCCACCAACTGGTCGAGCAGGTCGTCGGACATGCCGGAGGTGAAGGACTTCTGTGCGTCCTCGGGTACTGAGCTGGCATCGGCCCCGGCAGGCTCGAACACCTCGGCAACCTTGAACAGGATCTGTCCGTCGCCCGTAGGTGAGGGGATCAGCCCGGTGCCGCCTTCGCCGACGCCGAACATCGCGGCGGCCCCTTCCTTGCCGAAATCGACGTCGTCAGCATCGCGCTTGACGCCGCGCTTGGTCTGCTTTTCGAGCTTGAGCTCACCGGTGATCACCTCGAGCGTGGCGCCGGCCTTGAGACGCTTCTCGAGCTCTTGTGCTTTTGCGGTGAGCCGTTTGGTGGTCTCCGCCGCGGTCCAGTCGGCCACGACCTTCTGGCGGACTTCGTCCAATGTGCGGTCGCGGGCAGGCGTGATCGCGCTCACGTCGTAGAAGACGAAGCCGTTATCGGCGGTGGTGAGGCCTTCATTGTCGGTTCCGGGTTCGGATTCGAACACCGCCTTGATGAGTGCCGGCGATTCCGGCAGGTCTTTGACGATGCTTCCATCCGGCCGTTGGCCGGTGCGGTCGATGGCATCGATGGTGACGACCTTCAGCTTCAATTTGGCGGCTGCCTCGGCGAGCGAACTGCCCGAGGCGCGCGTATCCTCGTAATTGTCGTGCACGTCCAGCAAGATGCGGCTTGCCTCGCCCAGTGCCAGGTCCTTGCGGATCTGCTCGGACACTTCGGCCAGCGGCTTCACCACTTCGGGCTTGATCTCGGTGACGCGCAGCAGAACGGGACCAAAGGCGCCCTGTACGACCGGGCTGACCTCATTGACGTTTAGTTTGAAGGCAGCATCGGCGACCGCCTTGTCGGCGATCTTGTCCTTGGCCAGCGTGCCGAGCAGCGTGTCGGCCGGCGTCTTGCCTTCGGCAGCGACGATCTTGTCGAAGGTCGCGCCGGTCCTGAGCGAATCGAGCGCCGCCTTTGCGGCATCAGGTGTCTTGAACACAAGCTGCTCGATGGTGCGCATCTCCGGCGTGGTGTAGCGCGCCTTGTTCTTATTGTAGTCGTCGCTGACCTGTTGGTCGGTCACCGCGCTCAAATCCATGATGTCTTCCGGTTCGAGCCTGACATAGGAGAACTTGCGGTATTCGGGCGCGGCGTAGGTTTTCTTGTTTTCCTCGAAATAGGCCGAAAGCGCGCTGTCGGACGGCGCTTCTATCGGTTCGACCAGCGATTTCGGCAAGGTCAGGTAGTCGATGGTGCGATCTTCGCCGCGATAGAGCGCGACCGCCTTGAAGAATGTATCCGGGGCCTTGAGGCCGTCCGAAACCGCCTCGACGATCTGCTGGCGGACCGCGACCTGGGCGCGGTTCTTCAAATAGTCTTCCGGCCGCATGCCGATCTGCCGAAGCAGGTACTCGAAGGTTCTCCTGTCGAAGCTTCCGGCAGGCCCTTTGAACGCCGGGTCTTCACGCGTCAGTTCGGCGAGCCGGTCCTTTGACAGGCCGAGTCCGAGCTTGCGGGCCTGCTCGTCGAGGACGGCGCCCGACACGAGTTGCGCCAGCACCTGGTTGTCGATGCCGAGCGCCGTCGCTTGCTCACGGCTGATGCGCTGGCCGAATTGCTGCGACATGACGCTGAGCTGGCGATCGTAGGCGAGGCGGTATTCGTTGATCGAGACCTTGGTGCCTCCGGCCGTGATCACGGCATCATGGCCGGCAAGACCGCCCATCAGGCGGCCCGAGATGCCCCAGACGGCGAAGCTCAACACCAACAATGACAGCAGCAGTTTAGCGACCCAGGTCCCCGCCGCGCTTCTCAACATACCAAGCATGTGTACTTCCGATTTTTGCGCATTTCGCATGCGCCGAGTCTGAAACAAGCGCAATAGCGCCCTTCCTGCCCACTGTCGATTGCTTTGTGGCCTGATTTTGATAGTGAGGGCCAGCTGGAAATTGCCCGGAGAAACAAATCCCATGACGCCTGGAATCCGCCCGCTCGTCGCCGGCAACTGGAAAATGAACGGCACTAGCGCCTCGCTCAACGAGCTCAGGATGATCGGCAACGGCTTCATGAGTGGGCTCGACGCCGAGACCGAAGCGGTGGTCTGCGTGCCGGCGACCTTGCTTGCGCACGCCGCCGAGATTCTGTCGCGCACGCCGGTGCGGGCCGGCGGAGAGGATTGCCACACCGAGGAAAGCGGCGCCTATACCGGCTGCATTTCGGCCGAGATGCTGAAGGATGCAGGTGCCAGCCATGTCATCGTCGGCCATTCCGAATGCCGCGCCGATCGCAAGGAGGACGATGCCTTGGTCCAGGCCAAGGCCTCCGCCGCATGGCGCGCCGGGCTGGTGGCCATCATCTGCATTGGTGAGACAAGAGCCGAACGAGAAGCAGGAGCCACGCTCGACGTGCTGTCGCGCCAGGTCGCTGGCTCGGTCCCGCCAAACGCCACGGCTTCCAACACCGTCATTGCCTATGAGCCAATATGGGCGATTGGGACCGGCTTGACCCCGACCGCCGCCGACGTCGCCGAGGCACATGCGCATATCCGCGAAGAACTGGCACGGAAGCTCGGCAATACGGCGGCCAAGATGCGCATTCTCTACGGCGGCTCGGTCAAGCCGTCCAACGCCGTCGAGTTGCTCGGCGTCAGGAATGTCGATGGCGCGCTGGTCGGCGGCGCCAGCCTAAAGGCGGCGGACTTCCTCGGCATCGCGGAAGCCTATCGAAACATCGCTTGATACAAGGGCTGCTTGCTGCATTTGAGCGGACGGCCGGCGCCGAAATCGTTGCAAAGGACGCATTGCTTCCCATATTCCGGCCACGGGCTTGGAAATGCCGTCAAAGCATTGTATTGAGCCGCCTCCAAATCAGCGGCCGCACAAGGCCTTGCCAGGGTAAATTATGGAAACCGTACTGATCGTCGTCCACCTCATGGTCGTGCTCGCGCTTGTCGGCGTGGTGCTGCTGCAGCGCTCCGAAGGCGGCGGCCTCGGCATCGGCGGCGGATCGGGCTTCATGACCGCGCGTGGCGCCGCCAATGCGCTGACGCGGGCGACGGCGATCCTGGCTGCCGCTTTCTTCGTCACTTCGCTGACACTGTCGATCGTTGCGCGCTATGGCGAGAAGCCGATCGACATTCTCGATCGCGTGCCGGCGACCTCGGACGGAGCAGGCAAGGGCGTACTCAACCAATTGCCTGGAACCACGACGCCGACGCCGCCTTCGGGCACCACGGCGCCGACCCCGCCGTCCGGCAATGGCGCGGCAACGACGCCGCCGGCAACCGCTCCGGCGACGCCGCCAGCGACAAACGGCGCCACCGCGCCGGCCACGCCGCAGGTCCCCAACCAGTAATAGGGCAACTTATGCCGCGATCTGTTGTCGTTTGAACACAGTCGCGGCAAATGCCGCACGATCACGAAGATTCGACTGCGCCTCACGCTTGAGGCGCTTCCGGCTAATCGATTATAGGTTGCACGCGGCATTCTCGGCGTCCTTGGGGGGCGCCGGGCGACGCCGTGGGCAACAAGCATTGAACGATCGGATCTTCCCCATGCAGCTTCGCAGCTTCATTTTTGCCGGCCTTTGTGCCGTGCTCAGCCTAGGTGCGCCCGCTTACGCGGCCATGCCGACGGCAAACTCGGCCCACAAAGCCGCAACAACAACCGACGTCGTCAAGGTCGCTGCCAAAAGCGATGCAGCGCAATTGAAGCTTCTCAAGAAGAAGAAAGATCCGACGCCGGACGACCTTGCGCAGATCCGCAAGATCGAAGCCAAGATCGCAGCCGACAAGGAAGCCGCTCGCGCCAAGGCACTCGAAGCCAGGAAGCTAGCGATGCGCGAGGCGGCGAAAGCCAAAGCCGATGCGGAACGGCAGGCGTTCCTTGCCAAGAAGAGCCAGCCGCTCGCAACGGCCAAGGTGGCTGACGCCACGCCGGCCAAGAAGAAGACCGTCAACATCATCGAACCGATTACGCCCATTGCGCCGATCCAGTCGGCCGAGCCGATCCCGGCCGAGGCCATGAACGTTGCGCTGACCGGCAACAATGGCGAGTTGCGCAGCGAACCGGTCGGGCAGAAGCCGCAGAGCGTCGGGCTGTTTGCGGGACTGTTCGGCGGCACATCCACTTCGTCGATGTCGCTGCTTCCGGAAACACGCGCGCTCGACGCCGCGCTCGAAAGGAAGCAGGCCAAGCGGCAGTTCAAGGTCAAGGCGGAATTCGTGCCGCAGGAGGTCGAATTCACCGGCTACAACCCCGGCACCATCGTCATCGATACCAGCGCCCGTCGTCTCTACCTCGTCGAATCATCGTCAACCGCCCGCCGTTATGCCATCGCGGTCGGCCGGGAAGGCCTGCAGTTCAAAGGTACGGTTGCCGTCGGCGACAAGCAGGAATGGCCGCGCTGGATTCCGACGCTGGATATGCAAAAGCGCGAACCCAAGCACTATGGCCAGTACAAGGACGGCATGCCCGGCGGCGGCGACAATCCGCTCGGTGCGCGCGCCATCTATCTTTACGACGGCAAGAAAGATACCCACCTGCGCATTCACGGCACCATCGCGCCGCAGTCGATCGGAACCAGCGCCTCCAATGGCTGCTTCCGCATGATCAACGAGCACGTCATGGACCTTTACCGCCGGGTGAAAGTAGGCACCAAAGTCGTCATCATCTGACGCTTTGACAGATCGTGCCAAAAGGGCCGGCCTCGCCGGCCTTTTTGTTTTGATACGCCAACGACCAGAGCGCCTTCTTGGGAAAAAGCCTTCGCGGCGGTTTTTTCTCTGGCGGAATCAATTCGGCCGCGTTAAGCGATGACTCCCATGGCGCGATATGTATTCATCACAGGCGGCGTGGTTTCCTCACTTGGAAAAGGCATTGCTGCAGCGGCCCTTGGGGCTCTCTTGCAGGCGCGGGGCTATCGCGCACGCATCAAAAAGCTCGATCCCTATCTCAATGTCGATCCCGGCACGATGTCGCCCTATCAGCACGGCGAAGTCTTCGTGACCGATGACGGGGCCGAGACCGATCTCGATCTTGGCCATTATGAGCGCTTCACCGGCCGCTCGGCCAACCAGCAAGACAACATCACCACAGGCCGGATCTATAAGAACATCATCGAGCGCGAGCGGCGCGGCGACTATCTCGGCGCTACCGTGCAGGTCATTCCGCACGTCACCGACGAGATCAAGAATTTCGTCCTCAACGGCAATGACGACTACGATTTCGTGCTGTGCGAGATCGGCGGCACCGTCGGCGACATCGAAGCGATGCCGTTCCTGGAGGCGATCCGCCAGCTCGGCAACGACCTGCCGCGCAACAACGCCGTCTACGTCCACCTGACCTTGATGCCTTACATTCCGACGGCAGGCGAACTGAAGACCAAGCCGACGCAGCATTCGGTCAAGGAGTTGCGCGGCATCGGCATTGCACCCGACATACTGCTGGTCCGCGCCGACCGGCCGATCCCCAAGGAAGAGCGCAGAAAGCTGTCGCTGTTCTGCAATGTCCGCGAAAGCGCCGTCATCCAGGCGCTCGACGTCCCGCATATCTACGACGTGCCGATGGCCTATCACAATGAAGGGCTGGATTCGGAAGTGCTGGCGGCCTTCGGCATCGATCCGGCGCCGAAGCCGCGCATGGAACGGTGGCAAGCGGTGTCCAACCGCATCCACAATCCGGAAGGCGAAGTGACCATTGCCGTCGTCGGCAAATATACCGGCCTCAAGGACGCCTACAAATCGCTGATCGAGGCGCTGTCGCATGGCGGCCTCGCCAACCGGGTCAAGGTCAAGCTCGACTGGATCGAAAGCGAGATATTCGAGAAGGAAGACCCGGCGCCGTGGCTGGAGAAGGTCCATGGCATTCTCGTCCCCGGCGGTTTTGGCGAGCGCGGCTCGGAGGGCAAAATCCTGGCGGCGAAGTTCGCGCGCGAGCGCAAGGTGCCGTATTTCGGCATCTGCTTCGGCATGCAGATGGCCTGCATCGAGGCGGCGCGTTCGCTGGCCGGCGTCGAGCGCGCATCATCGACCGAGTTCGGTCCAACCGAGGAGCCGGTCGTCGGCTTGATGACCGAATGGCTGAAGGGCAACATGCTGGAAAAGCGCAGGGAAACCGGCGACCTTGGTGGTACCATGCGGCTCGGTGCCTACCAGGCCGACCTCGCCAAGGGATCGAAGATCGCCGAGATCTATGGCGATACCCAGATTTCCGAACGCCATCGCCACCGCTACGAGGTCAATGTCGACTACAAGGAGCGGCTCGAGGATTGCGGCCTGGTGTTTGCCGGCATGTCGCCGGACGGCGTGCTACCGGAAACGGTCGAATATCCCGACCACCCCTGGTTCATCGGCGTGCAGTACCATCCCGAGTTGAAAAGCCGGCCGCTCGATCCGCACCCGCTGTTTGCCAGCTTCATCGAGGCGGCGGTAGAGCAGTCGCGGCTGGTCTAGACTAGCCGCCCATGCAAACTTACGTCGCGCTGCTCTACAGCATTGTCCTGGGCGAGGGGCGGCGGGTCGTCATGTCCGATCTGAAGGCGATGGCCGAAGGCCTGGGTCTGAACAACCCGCGCACGCTGGTAGCGACCGGCAATCTGGTCTTCGAGGCGCAAGAAACAGAACTTGCGGCGTTGGAGCAGCGGCTGGAGGCGGCGTTCGCAAAGACTTTCGGCCGCCACGTCGACATCATCGTGCGCTGCGCCGACGGCTGGCTAAGGCTGGCGGCCGGCAATCCGTTCCCAGCCGAATCGGCCGAGGCCGCGGACCAGGTGGCGGTGCGCGTGATGCGGGCGCCCGTTCCCGCCGAGACCGCCGCGGCGCTTGAGGCATATGCCGGCAAGGACGAGAGGCGGCGGATTGTCGGCGGCGACATCTGGATCGTCTTTTCCCGCGAGACGCCGAGTTCGCGGCTGCTTGCGGCGGTGAGCCACAGACGTCTCGGCGTCGGCACGTCGCGCAACTGGAACACCGTGCGCCGCCTGGCCAAGATGGTCGCAGAATGAACGGGGCGGCTCGCGCCGCCCCGACACCGTTCAGGCCTTGGCTATCCTGGCTCCGGCAGCGAGTGCCATCGTGCGCAGCACGTAGTAGATGACGCCGGCAATTGCCACGCCGAAGAACCAGCCATAGACGCCCCACCATGACGGCAGCAGGCTGGTGAAGTTGGGCAGGATCGAGGAGAAGACCGCGCCGATACCGGCGGCGATGAAGGCATTGACATGCCAGCCGCCCTGAAAGCGGAATTCGCCATTCTCCCTGTAGAGCGCCTCGACGTCGACCTCGCCCTTCCGGATCAGGTAATAGTCGACCATCATCACGCCGAAGATAGGCCCCATCGTCGCGCCAATGATGTTGACGAAGGAGGCGACACTGCCTTCCCAGGGCGCGAATGGATAGAGCACCAGCGCGATGAGCGCCGCGATGTAGCCGCCCTTCTTGAAGTCGATCTGGCGTGGAAAGACATTGGAGAAGTCGAAGGCCGGCGACACGAAGTTCGCCACCACATTGATGCCGAGCGTCGCCACCGCAAAGGTCAGGGCTGCGAGCGCCGCCAGGAACCAGCTGTCGAATTTCGCCGAAATCTGGTCGGGATGCAGCAGCACCTCGCCATAGACGTCGAAGGCGGCGATCGTCGTGACGCCGGCGACCAGCGAGAACAGGATAAGATTGACCGGCAGGCCCCAGATGTTGCCCTTGCGCAGCGATGCCTTGTCCGGGGCGTAGCGCGCGAAATCGCAGAAGTTGAGATAGAGCGCGGAGAAATAGGTCACCCAGATCGCGGCCACCGCGAACAGCGAGGTCCAGGAGCCTGGCGTGCCCGGCACGCCCGCGTCCTTTGTCTTTTCCAGCAGCACATCCATCGGGATGTCGCTGGTGAAAGCGAAGGTGCCTGCCTTGATGCAAAGATAGATCGCCAGGATCAGCATCATCACCCACACCGCCGGTCCGGCCCAATCCTGGAAGCGGCGCACCGTTTCCATGCCTTTCTGGATGATCAGGAGCTGCAGCGCCCAGATGATGACGAAACAGATCACCTCGAGCCCGGAGTGGCCGAGGAAATGTGTGCTCTGGTTGAAGTCGGCGAACCATTGCGAGCGGATCAGCAGGGCTACGATCGCCCCGGAGGCGGCCGCCGTCTGCGCCTTGTATTGTCATTGCTATGTCCTCCCCGTGCAATCGCACGCGCCTCCACGCATGGCACGCAGGTTAAGCCTGACGCTGGGGAACCGGCAAGCAGACGATTTGCCGGCTTTGGCCTTAAAGTCATTCAATGAGAAACGCGCTTATCGGCGTGGCGTCGTTGAGCTTCTAGCGCCGGCGATTCGTGGGGTGACACCGATCGCTCGACCTAAGCTCCCGAGTCCACCTTGTGCGTGATCAGGGCGGCAAGCTTTTTGGGCGCTTGTGCGCGATAACTCTCATCGAGCCATGACTTCAGTTGTCCCATCGGTGGCAGTTCGTCCGGTGCTGGTTCGAACGTCACCCATCCGCTCTTGCCAAGGCCGTACTCCGTCGGCGACGCATAGTGGAGCTTTCTCGCCTCGTCGCCGCTGTAGGGGAGTTTGAGGGAGATGCTGAACGGTTCGCCTTCAAGGCTCAAATAAGCAAAGGTCTTGCCTTTCACCGCGAGATCGTCGTGACCAGGCCACGGACTCTTTGTCTCGGCGCCCGGATAGGTGAGGCCGAAGGCGCGCAGTTCCTTGAGAACAGCATCGGTCGAAGCACGCGATTTCCTACTCATCAACTCTCCTCCATCGCTGTCAGCGGCTTACGGTCCGGCTTCGAGAAAAGCCCGGGCAAAACCGGGCTGCACGGCTTCTATCGTTCCATCGGGCAACTTCAAAAGCCGGTCGATTGCGATGCCGTAGAGCCGCAATCGGCCCTCGAGCAGCCGCGCTGCTTCGTCGATATTACCCTGTTCGGCCTGTAGCAGGGCGCGGTGCATCACGTCCCGAAAGGTCAGCCGGAGTTGCAGGAACATCTCGGCAAAAGCTTGCGGGTCGGGCACGTCGAGAATGCCTTCCTCGCTTCCCTTCCTGAGCAGATTTGTGATTATCGGCTCGGCCAGTTCCCTGGCCGCCTGGTCGACCCGATGGAAGAGGGCAAGGTTCTCGGGCCGGAACACGACGAAGAACGTTTTTCGCAATTGCGGGGCAAGCTCGACGTTCAGCCGTCGCGAGCCGGCAAAGAGTGCATTGAGCCGGCCAATCCCATCGAGTGACGGATCGTCGAGGAGGGGTTGCAGCTCGGCAAGGCTGTCACGTGCGAGACGTCTGGCGAGCGCCTCCAGCAGGGCCTCCTTCGACGCGAAATAGTGATAGAACGCACCCTTCGACAAGCCGGCCTCGCGGATGATGTCGTTCACCGTCGTGTTGTCGTAGCCATGCTCGAAGAAAAGCCGCTGGGCACAGTCGAGGAGCTCGGTGGATCGTATCTCCGGGGGCTTTATCACTCGGGGCAAAATCGACCTCACAAAGTACAGGGGGCAAGAGGAGCACGAACCGTTTCTTTATGTAACTTTTATAGACCGACGGTCGGTCTAATGCTATGTCTGCCACCGCTCCGACGTTCGCATTCGATGGTGGAAGGAGAGCTTCTTGCGACGGATACGCTGGACTGTCGGCATCGTTCTTGTCGCGGCGACTGCTGCTTTCGGCGCTTGGTATGTGTGGCAGCCGGCCAAGGTTTCGATCGTGACGCCACAACGCGGCGACGCGGCGGAGATCGTTTACGCGAGTGGCTCAGTCGAGCCGCGAACCTGGGCCAAGGTGACTCCCGTTGTCCGCGAGAGGATCGTCGAGCAGTGTAATTGCGAGGGGTCGAGGGTTGCACAAGGCGATGTGCTCGCCAAGCTCGACGACAGCGAGGCCCGGGCCGTGCTTGGCGAGATCGAAGCGCGTCAAGCACTTGCCCAGGAAGAGCTCCGGAGGCTGACCGTGCTTGCCGAAAGGCGTGCGGCAAGCCAGCAGGCGCTCGATCGCGCGCAAAGCGAGCTTGGCCAGATCGAAGCGCTGGTTGCCGGACAGAAAGCGCGGCTCGACACCTACGTCTTACGAGCGCCGAGCGCCGGTATCGTGCTCAGGCAGGACGGCGAGGTCGGTGAGATCGCCGAACTCGGCGCCGTGTTGTTCTGGGTCGGCGAGCCGAAGCCGCTCCTGGTGGTCGCCGAGGTCAACGAGGAGGACATTCCACGGGTCGAGATCGGCCAGCGCGCGCTGCTTAAATCCGATGCGTTCCCTCGGCAGAATCTGGAAGCGGTGGTCGACAGCATCACGCCCAAGGGCGATCCGGTGACGAAGACCTATCGCGTCCGCTTCCGCCTGCCGGACAATACGCCGCTTCGTATAGGCATGTCGACCGACGTGAACATCGTCATCCGCGTTTCGAAAAATGCGCTGTTGATCCCGTCGGTTGCGGTGGATGGGAACAAGGTGTTCGTAGTCGAAGGCGACAAGGCCTGGCGGCGTGAAATCCGAACGGGCATTCGCGGCACCAATGGCGTCGAAGTTATCTCTAGTGTCGATGAGAAGGCTCGCGTCATCTCGCCCTATCCCGCTGACCTCGGCGACGGTGCGCGCGTGAACATCGCCGCCGCGCAGGAGAGATAGGCAACGATGGCGCTGATCGTCGACATTGCCGTAACGCATATCGCCGGCCGCGGCCGCCAGACGCTGGTCGCCATAGTCGGCGTCGCGGTGGGTGTCGGCTTCTCAATTGCGATGGCGGCGCTGATGCAGGGCGGGCAGGACGATTTCGTCAGGCAGCTCGTCGACACGATGCCGCATGTCGACATCACCGACGAGCAGCGCACCGCCCGCCGGCAGCCGGCCGAGGACTACTTCGAGACCGCCGCCATCTCGGGGCTCCGGCCACGCGACGATCGGCGCGGCATCATCAACCCGACCGCCGCGACCTCCTGGCTGGAGAGCTGGATTCCCGGCCGGTTCGCAGCAAGCCTAAAGACGCAGGGCGTGATCCGCTATTCCAGCCGCGAAGTGGGCGCAGCTATCATCGGGGTCGATCCGCAGCGCGAGACCGGCGTTTCACCGATCGTCGGAGAGTTCGTCGAAGGCAGCTTTTCGGCACTTGCCGCGGGCGGCAACAACGTGCTCATCGGCGACACGATGGCGAACCGGCTCGGCGCCGGGTTCGGCGACACGATAACGGCGGTTTCCTCCGAAGGGCTGACGCGCAATTTCAAGATCGCCGGACTTTTCCACACCGGCACTACCGCGCGCGACGAAGGCGAAGCTTATGTGCTTTTGAAGAACGCGCAAATCCTCTCCGCGCGTCCGAATGCCATCAACGAGATCCGCATCAAGCTCGACGACCCCAACCGCGCTGCGGCGGTGGCGCATCGAGCCGAGGCCGAACTGGGCTACAAGGCCGTGGCGTGGCAGGAGGCGAATGAATCGATCCTTGAAGCGCTCGTCGTGCGCAACGTCATCATGTACACCGTCGTCGGCGCGATCATGCTGGTTGCTGGCTTCGGCATCTACAACATCATCTCCACCATCACGCACGAGAAGGCGCGCGACATCGCCATCATGAAGTCGCTTGGCTTCCCGGAGTCCGACATGCGCCGGCTCTTTTTGCTGGAAGGCGTGGCGATCGGCGCTGCCGGCTCTGTGCTCGGCGGGGTGCTTGGCTTCTCCATGACCTATGCACTGTCGCTGGTGCGTTTCGAGATCGCCGCGACTGGCCAGGAGATGACCCGGCTGCCGATAGCCTGGAGCCTGACCCACTATATCATCGCCTCGGCCTTCGCACTGGGCTCGGCGGCGGTGGCTGGCTACCTGCCGGCGCGCCGTGCAGCGCGCCTGAATCCGGTCGACATAATAAGAGGCGCGACATGAGCGCACTCATCGAGACCGAGAGACTGACCCGCATCTTGCCAGAGACGGTCCCCGTTACGCTGGTCAAGGACATCACGCTCACGATCAACGACAACGAATTCGTCGCCGTCACCGGTCCCTCCGGCTCCGGCAAGTCCTCGCTGCTCTATCTGCTTGGGCTGCTCGACCGGCCGACAGGCGGGACCTTGAGGATAGGCGGACGCGATAGCGAGCCTATGAATGAAAGGGAGCGGGCGCAGACACGGCTTTCGACGCTGGGCTTCGTCTTCCAGTTTCATTTCCTTCTGCCGGAATTCACGGCGCGCGAAAATGTAGAAATTCCAATGCGCAAGCTTGGTCGGCTGGCCCGACCCGTGATGCGCGAACGGGCTGGCGAGTTGCTGTCATCGCTGGGGCTCGGCGAACATCTCGAAAAGCGGCCGGACCAGCTTTCGGGAGGCCAGCGTCAGCGCGTCGCGGTGGCACGCTCGCTCGCCAACGACCCGCCGCTTATCCTGGCAGACGAGCCGACGGGGAGCCTCGACAGCAAGAGCTCGGAGCAGGTGTTCACAATCCTGCAGAATTTGGTGCGCGAACGCGGCAAGACGGTCGTGGCAGTCACGCATGACCTCGACATGGCCGCACGCATGGATCGCCGCATTCACATGGTGGACGGGAAGATCAGCTGAACCGGGCCACGGCGCGATCAGGCCACCGCCGACGTCTCGAAACTGGCCTCGAGCCAGGCTATTGCGCCGGTCACGTCGTCGAGGGCATAGTTTGCGGCCGTCGGTCCGTTCGGCTTCACGCGGATGGAGATGCCGCCAATTTCATTGATCGCCTCGAAACCGTGTTCGTCCGACGTATCGTCTCCGAGGAATATCGGCCGCCGGCCGACAAAGGGCGGAATGTCCATGAAACGCCGGATGGCAGCACCTTTGACGGCTTCCAAAGGCATGAGCTCGACGCCGGCGTTTCCCGGAAGCACCCGATAACCCTTCGGAAGCCGGGCCAATGCCTGTTCGACGAGCTGGATTGCGGGTGCAAGCAGTTGCGGTGCTGCTCTTGTATGAACGGCAAGGACCGGCCCCTTGCGCTCGACATAGACCTTGCCGCTGCCCAATTCGGCCTCGATCTCGTCCGCAAGGGCGGCGATGTCGGCCGGCGCGTCGGCGGCATCGATCGGACCGCTCGGCGTCAGCCGGTGCTCCAGCCCATACAGTCCGGCGATCCGCAGCTTCAGCGGATGGAACAGCTTGTCCACGGCGGGAATCGACCGGCCGGTGATGAAGGCGACCGCACCATCCAGCCGCCGCTCGATGCGTTCGAGCAGATTGCGCAATTCCTCGCCGACGAACACCGCGTCGGGATGGGCAGCGTGTTCCAGCAGGGTTCCGTCGATGTCGAGGAAGAGCGCCCATTGCCCTTCCGACAGGTTCAACGCCGGCGGTTGTTCAAAGCTTTTCACGACGCTGCCTTCCGAGCCCGCTCGAACATCGAGATGACGTTGTTGGTGTTCGATGGCGGGCGCTCGCCGGTTCCGGTCACCCTGTCGAGATCGCCGCGTTTGCGCAGGCGCGCGGCGTCCAGCAGCATACTGCCGGCCCAGCGGTAGACATTGTTGTCGCGGACCATCTCGCGCATCGGCCGCAAACGTTCGCGCTGCTCTTCCGGCGTCATCGTCAGCGCCTGCAACAGCGCCTCGCTCATCATGGCCGCATCGTAGGGGTTGACGATCAGCGCTTCCAGCAGTTCGCGCGAGGCACCGGCGAAGGTGCTGAGCAAAAGCACGCCCTGTTCGTCGTCGCGCGCTGCGACGAATTCCTTGGCGACAAGGTTCATGCCGTCATGCAGACTGGTGACCATACAGATGTCGGCGGCGCGATAGACCTCGTAGACCTGCTCCTGCCGATGATGTTCGGCGACCATCAGGATAGGGCTGTATGTCTCGCTGCCATAGCGCCGGTTGAGCTCCTCGGCACAGCGGCGGCATTCGTCGTGGAGTTGCTGGTAGGCGGGCAATGTCCCCCGGCTCGGCGCGGCGATCTGCAGGAAAACCACCTTGCCTATCCATTCGGGATATCTCGTGAACAATTCGTCCAAGGCATGGAAGCGATCGAGAATGCCTTTCGTGTAGTCGAGGCGCTCGACGCCAACGCATAGTTTGGTATCCGCAGACAGGCCGAATCTGTCGCGCACGCTGGCGCGGCACTCCTCCACAGACGGCAGTTTTGCCAGCAATTGGGCCGGCCATTCTATGGAAATGGGATAGGCGTGGACCAATGTGGTTTGCCCACCATAGGAGATTGCCGCGTCTGCCCGTTCGATCCGGCTCTCCAGAAAGCGGTCGACACTTTCGGTGAAGTTGTTGGCATGGAATTGGGTATGAAAGCCGATGATCGAACTGCCGAGCAGTCCTTCCAGGATCCGCTCACGCCACGGACAGATGCTGAACACTTCCGAATTGGGCCAAGGGATGTGCCAGAAGGTGATGACTATCGCGTCCGGCAGGCGCTGGCGAATCATGCGTGGCAGCAGCGCAAAATGGTAGTCCTGCACCAGCACGATCGGCCGTTCGTTGCGGGCTTCGGCAACCACCGTATCGGCGAATTTGCGGTTGACGGCCTCGTAGGCGTCCCAGTCCGAGGCGCGAAACACGGGGCGGGTGAAGGCGATATGGCAAAGCGGCCATAGGCCCTCATTAGCGAAGCCCAGATAATAGCCCTGATATTCCTCCTCCGTCAGCCAGACCCTGCGCAGCGTATAGGACGGATTGCCTGGCGGCACCTGCACCCGGTCGTCCTTGTCGACGGTGAGGCGGTCTGCCGTGCCGCCGCCAAAGGCGATCCAGGTGCCGGCACAGGCGCGGGTGATGGGCTCGAGTGCCGAAACCAGCCCGCTGGCCGGCACCAAAAGTTGAACCCCGTCATCCTTGATGTTGTGGATGTAGGGTTCGCGGTTGGACACCACGATGACCTGTGCGTCCGGCAGGTCGTCGGCCAGGATCTTGCGCAAAGTGTCGGGCGACCATGTGACCAGTGCCGCATCGGCCGATTGGCCGTTCTTTTCGAACTCGCGCAGCACCTTGCGTGCCGCTTCCGACGCGACATCCTCGCTCGGCGTGTATGCGGCCGCCGTTGCGCGGCCGCGACGCTGGCGGGATATCGACAGGAGAACGGCAAAAGCGGAAAAGCCAAAACTTGCAATCAGCAAAACCCAGAGCAGGTTTACAGTATAATCTGACATGGAATGTGATCTCGCCTCCGGCCGGCCGATAGCCGTTTTTTTATTTGTTTTCTGGTTCGCCGCCGTATAACAACGGCAGCGTTCCCGCGCCGCCCATTTTTGCAACGCACAAAGAGGCTATCGGTTCCGGACGATTGCAATGCCGCGCGTCATTTTCGACGCGCCGCAGTGCGGCGGCATCAAGTGCGCACGATGAGCGGCACCATCCCCTCATACCGATCGGCGAGAAAGGCGACGACCCGGTCGCCGACACGCTGGAATGTGAGGTCGACCACTGTCGAGCCGACACCTAGATGCCGCAATGTCAGCGTGTCGATGCCGATCGGCAGCCTTGGGCGGGTGACCCGGATTTCGCTGTTCCAGCCGTCGATTTCGAGCCCAAGGCAGGCCTGCATCAGCATGAAGGCCGATCCCGCCGACCAGGCCTGCGGCAGGCACGCGACGGGATAGGCGATGGGCGCTTCGCCCGGCGACCGGGTAAAGCCGCAGAACAGTTCCGGCAGCCGCATGTTGAAATGGACAGCCGATTCGAACGTGCCGCTCATCAGCCTGACTACGCTGTCGCGCACGCCATAACGTGCCAGGCCGGCACCGCACATGGCGGTGTCGTGCGGCCAGATCGAACCATTGTGGTAGGACATCGGATTGAAGAATATCGCATCGTCGGCCAGCGTCCTCACTCCCCAACCAGAGTGGAACGACGCAGAGAGCAGCTGATCGGCGACCATCTGCGCCCGTTCCGGCTCGGGCAGCCCGACAAAGAGAAGATGGCCGGCATTCGACGTCCGTACCTTGCAGAGCTCGCCTGCACCATCGATCGCCAGTGCATAGAAATTGAGATCGTCCATCCAGAAATGGCGTTCCACCGCGGCGCGCATGGTTTCGGCGCGTTCCTCCCAATGATCGGCCTTGTCGTCCTCGCCGCGGCGGCGGGCGAGCGCCGCCAGCCCACGGAACGCGGCAAAGACGTAGCCTTGCACCTCGACCAGGGCGATCGGCCCCTTGGGCATGCGGCCATCGGCATGGAAGACGGAATCGAAACTGTCCTTCCAGCCCTGGTTGGCAAGGCCGGTCTCGGCGCCGCGCTGGTAGGTAACGAAGCCGGTCGCGCGGCTTGTCTCCTCCGTCCATTCGGCCGCTGCACAGAGCGATGGCCACAGGCTGTCGACGAACGCCATGTCGCCGGTACGATCCGCATAGGCGCAAGCGAGATGAATGTAGAGCGGCGTGGTATCGACGCCGCCGTAATAGCGGCCGAACGGGAGCTCCCGCAGTGCCGCCATCTCGCCCTTGCGGGTCTCGTGCATGATCTTGCCCGGCTGCGAATCGCTGAACGGCGACGTTTCGGTCGCCTGATGCTGGGCGAGAAAGGCGAGTACGCCGCGCGCCAGCCCAGGATTCAACCACAGCATCTGCAGTGCGGAAATCACCCCGTCACGGCCAAATGCCGTCGAGAACCAGGGTATGCCGGCATAGGGGTAAGGTCCGGTTGAAAGCTCGGTGGTCAGCAACGCCACGTCCGCGCGCGCGCGTTCGATCCAGTCGTTGAAGACGCGGCCGGAGCTGTGCACCGTCGCGCCGTGGCGGCGTTTGGCGCGCATGCCGAAGCGAGCGCGGGCGGCAGCAGCCCGAAAACGGTCGCGGTCGGGTGTCTCCGCCACTTCCGGGCCGACCTCGATATAGAGGACCTCGCTGCTGCGCTTCGTCACCGCAACCAGGAAATCCGCGCGGCTGGCGGTCAAATTGTCCGGCGCCTGCGAGAACGAGATCGCCGACAGGCGCACGAGCTGGTCCAGCCCGTCATATCGAAGCACCACGGATGTCGGACTGGTCTCGGCGGCGTGGGCTATTCCGCGCTTGAGCCGGGTCGAACCGCGCACCTCGAACATGTCGCGGAAATCTGCTGCGAAATGCAAGGAAACCCGAATGGCCGACGATTCCTGGCTGTAGTTGGAAAGGGTGATGCGCTCGAACAGCCGGTCCTGCCAAAGCAGCCTGACGCGTTCTATGTGGATCGCGCCCTGCGGAATGTCGCGACCACCGACACTCTGGATCGGCAGATTGGTCAGGTTCGAGGTGAAAAGCACATTGTCCTGGCTGAGCGAGGCGCCGAGCAACGACATTTGCCGGCCACCGACCGTCAGCCGGAATTCCGAAAGCACACGCGTGTCGTCTCGGAAAAAGCCATCGCCGGCGCCGCGGATGTCGCCATAGGCGTCGGCCACCGCGAAGCAGTCGGCTTGCTTGAGGGCGAACAGCCGGTGCGGCTCCCGGGGCGCAACCTCGTCGAGGGAGGCAAGGGCTACGGCGGGATCAAGCTTACGCTCGTCGAGTTGATTCATACGTCACAAGCTCTGTCGTTTCGTTCCAACGTCCACAATGACGCCGATCAGGACGCTCTCGCTTCACCGGGAGTACCGATCAGGCGCGCATAGGCAGCCACATAGTCGTGGGCCATTCTCGTGGCAGAAAAACGGTTTTCGAACACGGCTCTCACCTGTCGCCTGTCGAGGCGCAGCAATTCCGGTATCGAGGTGACTGCGGCATCGACCGTATCGACAAGGAAACCGGTCACGCCGTGGTCGATGATCTCCGGCAGGGCACCGCATTTCCAGGCGATTACCGGCGTGCCACAGGCCATAGCCTCTATCGCGGCAAGACCGAACGGCTCCGGCCAATCGATCGGAAACAGCAGGCCGGCCGCCTTGCCGAGGAATTCCGCTTTTCTGTCCTCTTCGATCTCGCCGATATAGTCGACACGGTCGCCGTCGATCAGCGGCTCGACCGTGTCGTGGAAAAAAGGGCGGTCGTCGTCGCCGATCTTTGCTGCAAGCTTCAGTTTCAGCCCGGAGCGCAAGGCGATCTCAATGGCACGCTCCGGGCGCTTGTCGCGCGACAGCCGGCCGAGAAAGGCCAGATACGGCTCGTCCGCATTCGTCTCGAAAGTCGGCTCGTACATATTGATCGGCAGCCCGTGATGGATGGTCGCCAGCCAATTGGCCCTGGGTAGCCCGGTTCTCTGGCTGCGGGAAATGGAGATCATCGGAAAGCGCGGAAAATGTTCGTAGGCCGGGGCTAGGTCGACATAGTCGAGCCTGCCATGCGGTGTCGTCACCGTCCGGTCGGGCATGTGTTCGAAGAAAGGAAAATGCAGGAAGTGGCTGAGATGGAAATGGATGATGTCGAACTGTTGCGCACGGCTCCTCACCTCGGCGAGCATCGAGAGATGCGCCGCGGTTTCGGATTTGTGCGGGCGCGGATCGAGACGGAGCGCGCGCTCGCGACACGCCACCAATTTCGCCGACGTCTTGGTATCGCCACTGGCGAACAGGGTCACGTCATGGCCAAGCTCGACCAATCCTTCGGTCAGATAGGAGACGATGCGCTCCGTCCCTCCATAGAACCGGGGTGGCACAGATTCATGGAGCGGCGCCACATGGGCTATTCTCATGTTTTGGCATTTCCCTCAAAAAGACTGCTCGTGGCATCGAAATGCATCAGCCGCGCTAACGTTCCCGTACAATGGCAAGATGTCACCCAATTGGGGCAAGATGTCACCCAATTGGAGCTGCCGGGCGCGTCCACCGCTGCTCGTCTCGTGCAGCCAACATTTTTCAGGCCAAGCCCTCTTTTGCCGGGAACCAAAGTCGGGTTCGCGAGTTTAGTGGGGTTCGATCGCACGCATCCGGTCGACGGGGAGGAAATGATGGACCGCTTGCAATTCTTTTCGCCCGTGCGGGTTTTGCGCGGACAGGGACAGCCTGTGGAGGAGATCGACAGCGTTGCCGAAGCAATGGCATTCTTGCGAAAATGGCCGGCGGGGCGGCGCGGGCCGGTTTACCAGTGCGCCGTGAATTGCTGCGCTGCGGCCATGGCCGGCCGGATGTCGGCCGAGGAAGCGAGAAAGGCTTTTGCCGGCTTCGCCCGGATCACCCGCCTGCTCGAGGGCGATCGGCCGTTGCCGATGAGCGGCGAGGATCGGCATCGCGATCACGCCTTGAGGCGATAGCGCCGACTGCCGCAGATGGTCCGAGCAAGGGTGGCATTCAGCCGGAGCGCCCGATCGGCGACCGACGAGCAGCGCCGGCAAGGTGTCGTAGAGCGCTGCCCAGTAGGGGGCGTAAAACTCACGCCGGTATTCCGGCACTATCCAGTAGACTGCGGCAATGGTCGTGAGCGTAACGATGAAGCCGATGAGCTTGCGCACGACACGCTCGACTTCAAGCGCTCGCATCGGCTTCGCCTGCAATCCCGTTGAACGCCTTCGAAACGTCTGGAAATAAGCCGTGTCGACCGCGATCATTGCTGCAGTAGTAGCTGCAATGACAGTCATGGCCTGCAAATGCACAGGCCAGCTTCTGTCGGCGAGCATCGCGACGGTGAGCGCAAGACCAAGCAATCCTGCAAGGCCAGTGAGGGGCGCGGTCGCCGATTTCGGTCGGAGCGTCATACTACTACTCCCGTTGTCGTGAGGATCGATCGTCGTTGCCGGCCGCGTGGTCGCCGCCACGGTTCAACTCGAGTGGCGCCGCCACCGGAGCCGCTTGAGCAGCCGCTACACTCCGCCGCTGCCGTTAGACCCGCCGCTGCTTGTTCCGTCGTTGCCGCCACTGGATCCGCTGCTGCCGCTCGAACCGCTGCTGCCGCTCGAACTGGTAGTACCGCTTGAGCCGCTGGCGCCGCTCGATCCGCTCTGCTGCTTGAGCCGCCGATGGGCCCCTTGTTGACATTGTGCGGGGAGGGATGATTGTTAGCGCCCTCGCTTACATTTTCGCAGGTGCATTTGCGCTGATATTTGGCGCCGAAGGCACTGCCTTCATTGCTCGCCTTCTGGCAGACCAACCCATGGCAAATCAACGTCGCTTCGGTTGTCTCGGGGGTAAGGCCCGTGATGACTAGTGCGGTTGTCGTGGCCGCCATGGCCGTGATCGTGAACCGGAGTAAATTCCGAAAATTTTGCATAGATACCTCGCTTTCTGACGCCTCGCTTCTCGGGCTCGCGCCCAAGCTTCCTCGTTGTCGAGTGGATGTTTGCGACAAGGCCGCATACGGATCGCTTACGCCTCAGCGGTCGGGGCTCAGGGGCGGCATAAAAAGTTGGACGAAACGCAGACAATGGTGCCGCATTGCGGTATTTCGACCGGAAAAGGCCAAAGATGCACTTTTGGGGGAATGGATAATGTCGAAACGGCTTAGACTGGTGCTGGGAACGGCCGGCGCAATTGCCGTCGCCATTGTCTGGGGGATCGTCGCCACGTCGATGGGGGTGCCATCGATTCTGATCACTGTAGGAGCGGTCGCGATCGGCGCGGGCATCTACAGCTATGTCGATCGAAGCCGAAGCTGATCCGGTTATCAGGCTACGGGCATAGCGCAAAAATCCCACGGTCGCAGACTGTCTGCGGCAATGCTCAGTGTACGAAAATTACCAACGACAGCGTTCTGTGGAACGAGTGGCCTGCCGAAGCTATTGTGGTGGCGGTCCGAGACACCCCCGCCTCGGGTCATTGGCTCACCCAGCCGAGTGGTCCGCTGCTACCCGATGGCAGCGGACCTTCATCCGGAGGACAGACCCGGAAGACGGACATTGTGCCGAATCGAGGGAGAACGATGGTCGTTGACGAGATTGCCGCGCGGCGCCTGAAAATTCTGCTCGAGCAGTACATGGAGACCAGCAAGAGGCGCCACGATGCGGTTTCCACCGCAGCGGCTGAGATCGCGATCAGGGCCGTCATGCCGAATTGCCCGGCCTCCGGAAAAGCCCTGGACGACATGATTGCGGCATGTGCGTTCGAACACGGGCTGGGGGTACTGTTCGATCGACCTGACGCATGAAGGCCTAAACGCCATGAATCCCAACGCCAAAATCGCACGGTGCTGTCGTGCACAAATCCGACGCTGTTCCTGAGACCGCTTGCGACTAGATAAACCAACCAACCGGAGCAGGCATGCCGAGATATTTTTTTCATTTCCGAAACAATGACGGCCGCTTGACGGAAGATTTCGAGGGGCAGGAGCTGGATGGCCTGTCTGCCGCCCAGGACAACGCCATGGCTTCGGCCAAGGAAATCCTGGCCGAGGGTCTGCTCAGCGGCAGCCCGGTCCTGACAGGTCTTTCCTTCGAAATCTGCGACGAGAACCGGAACCTGCTTTTCCGATTTCCATTCTCGGAAGCTGCCGAAAAGGCTGGCACTCGGCCGTGATTCGCCGAAGGCCCCGCGATGCGGGCGAGCTTTGATCGAGCCTGGCTGAAAAACCACATGTCGCGGCAAGACGGTCGTTGGTGCAAATCAGCACCATAGGCAAATTAGTAGCATAGCTGCCGGCACAAAGCAAGAACAAATATGGGCTTGCCTTGCCTACGGGGCATTACTTATGTCCCTGCGTGTGCCGGCCCGGGCTATCGTGCGTTTCAGGAACTCGAGGGCAGGCACGGGTAGGGGGCACCAAGCGACGTTGCCATTTCCAACCAGTATGTCGATTTGTCGGGCCGGGTGTTCGTCAACTTACCGAAACGTCTTCGCAGGATGCTGTGATCAGGAGTTCCTTTCTCCCGCGGTTGCGTTTACAGGACGCTCAGGACAGTGTCGTTTGCGCGCCAGCAACTGGACCGAGTTAGGCCGGGCGCACAGTCCCCCTCCGTCAAGGTAACCAGTCCGGCGCCGTTTTTGGAGAACAATGATTTGTGGTGGTCAAATAAGCAAAAGAGATTCAAGGGAACGTGGGACGACCGACTGGACGGCCTATTCTCAGCAGAGGTCGACTACGCCGGGAAATCCATTCTCGATGTTGGCTGCAACATGGGTGTTGTCGCCTATGAGATATCCAAGCTAGGACCGAGTTCGATCCATGGGATCGACATTCTCAAGCCGCATATCGAGACGGCCAGGATGATCTTCCTGGGTTGTCCGGTCCAAAGCCGGTTCGATTGTCTCGATCTTGGCAGCCGGAAGCTGCAAAATGTTCTCCAACCGCAGTACGACATCGTCATGCTGCTGGCGGTCTACCATCACATGCAGTGGAGCCTCGGCGCGGACAAGGCGCGACGCGTGCTGTGCGATATCGCCGGGCGTGCTCAAACGATCGTTGCCCGCGTCCCTCCTGGCAAGGATAAGGAGATGATCGCGGTGCTTTCGGATGTGGGCTTTTCAATCAAAAGCAATCACACATCGCCTCTTGGAAGCCATCTCATGGTCCTCGCGAAACACTGACCAGGCATAGCGCGGCCGACGACGAATGGCGCAAGAGCCGCGTGGCTGGGGTCCGCTATGCTCGCATGCGAGGAACCGACGGTCATAGGCCGATGACGTGCAAGGATCCGGTTCGGCATTGACTGCGGTCGGGAACGAAGCCACAGACAGGTGATCGAAACCGTCTCGCGCTTCAAGATAACGCGAAGACCGGACGGGATCGCAACGGGCGGCGACGAGATGATTACAAAGAAACGAGTGTCAACGGCCCCAGCATATCCGCTGATCAAGCGTCTGATTGGCGAAAATCTGCCGCCGCACAAGATGCTGTATGTGACAGGTTTGCTGTGCTCGATCGCCGCTGCTGCGGCGACCGGCGCGGCGGCCTGGATCATGAAAGTCATGATCAACACCATCTATGTCGAGCGAGACGCCGCCGCTGTATCGGGTATCAGCGCCGTCATCATCGGCATTTTCTTGGTCAAGGGCATAGCTGCCTACTGCCAGACCATCACGACGGGAAAGATTCGCCGGGCTATCGTTTCGGACCTGCAAAACCGGCAATTTTCCCGAATGGTGTATTTCGACATCAGCCGTTTCGCGAACCAGCATCCGGCAAAATTCATCTCCAAAATCATGTTCAACGCGCGCGCCGGGGCGACCGTTATTCTCACCCTCACGAGCAGCGCCGTCTCTGATCTGCTGACCCTGATTGCCTTGGCCAGCGTCATGGTCAAGCAGGACCCGGTGATGTCGCTGATATCCGTGGCGGTTCTGCCGATGCTGTTCCTGTCAGTCGGCGCGATAACAAGGAAGCTCAAGGCGCTGGCGAGGGGCGAGACGGAATTGGCGGCACAAGTCCAGTCGATCGGCACGGAAGCCGTCGAAGGCATCCGCACCATCAAGTCCTTCCAGCTCGAGGACAAGGCCGTTGCCAGCTTTGCAAAGGCCGTCCGCAAGATGGAAAGACGTGGCATCCAGATCAACCGGACGTCAGCATTGATGAGCCCATTGATGGAGACCGGCGGCGGCGTGATCATCGGGCTTTTCGTTATGTACGCCAGCTGGCAGACCCTCGGCAACGGCAAGACGCCCGGCGAATTCATGGCCTTCATTACCGCGTTCCTGCTTGCCTATGAGCCTGCCAAGCGGTTGGCCCGGGTCAATGTCGACATCCAGAAGCAAATGGTCGCCGTCGAGCAGATGTATGATTTGATCGACACGCCCGAGCAACGGCGACTCGCGATTGCGGGCGAGCGTCTGACCGACGTCGATGGTGGTATCCGCTTTGAAGATGTGGCCTTTTCCTATGACGGCAACAGCCCCGCGCTCGAGGGTGTTTCCTTCGACGTGCGACCTCGTGAGAAGCTGGCGATCGTCGGCCGCTCCGGCGCCGGCAAGACCACCATCGTCAATCTGATCCTGCGCCTGATGGAGCCGGACAAGGGCAGGATCCTGATCGACGGAAAGGACATTTCGAAGATCAGCCTGGCCGACGTTCGCGATAACATCGCACTGGTATCCCAGGACGTCTTCCTGTTCGAAGGCTCGATCCGCGACAACATTCGCGACGGCCGCCCGAATGCCACGGATCAGGAAATCGAGTCTGCTGCGAACCTCGCCCGGGTCACCAGCTTTGCTTCGGCGCTCGAAAACGGGCTCGACACGCTTGTCGGGCCAAGCGGCACCAACCTGTCCGGCGGCCAGAAACAACGCGTTGCCATCGCGCGCGCCCTGCTCAAGAATGCTGCGGTAATCGTCTATGACGAAGCGACATCCGCGCTTGACGGTGAAAACGAACGGGCGGTTATGGAGGCAGCCTTCGACAACACATTTCAGCGCACGGTGATCTGCATTGCGCACAGGCTGTCTACAATCAAGGCGGCCGATCGTATTCTCGTGTTTGACGCCGGACAGCTCGTCGATGCTGGAACGCATGACCAGCTTGCCAAGCACAGCGAGATATATCGTTCGATATTCCACCTGGAGACGCCCGATCCGATGGTCGAAAGCGGCAAAAAGCTGCGGCAGAGCGTATTGCGCTGACGGCCGATGACCAGCTTTTATCACGGTTCCTATGTCCGGTATGTGATTGGTGGACTGGGCCTTCAGGTGCGCCGGTACAAAAAGGCGGTGCGCAGGTTGTTTTCCGGTCCCAAGCAGCCTCGTTCCATTCTTGAGCTGCAGGCCAAGGTTGAGGCCCTGATCGTGCGCAGGGACTGGAAAGGCCTTGAAGCAGGTACCAATGAGATGGCTGTCACGGCCGATCATAATCGCGACCCGGAGCTGATGCAGAAGGCGGGCCAGGCGTTCGAACGCCTTGGCAACTTTGCGCGGGCAGCTGAGCTTCGGCTTTCCGCTCGCCGGCTGCGGAAAGGGAAGAGCGCCAACGAGTGGACCGGCGAGAATCTCGGATCGGATACACTGCTGATCGATCTTGTGGAGGATGACCCGCGCAGCCTTGGCCGGGTTATCCGCCACGCGCGACTGGCCGGCGCTGCCGCTGCCTATGCCCAAAGCGCAACAATTCGGGTCGAGCCGCGCCTGGTATCAATTCTGCAGCGAACGTTCCCGAAGGCGACCGTGGTCCCGGCGCAGCGGGATGTGGTCGGCGACAAACACGCGACTTTCGAAGATCTCGCCTGGGTGTTCGGACGCGACGCCGAAAAGCTTGCTGCCGACTTCGTACCGCTGCGGGCAGATCCTGAACTCGTCGAGGCATTCCGCAAGCGCTATCGCTCGATGACGGATCTGCCGCTGGTCGGTCTCTCCTGGGGCAGCAAGTCCCACACCAAGGACGTGCCTGATTTTCCTGAATGGGCACGGTTCATCGCCCAGACACAAGCGACATTCGTTTCGCTCCAGTACGGACAGATCAAGCCGGCGTTGCGGCGCCTTCGCAACGGCAACGACGCGCGTCTGATCTTTGACGACAGCGTCGACCAAATGGTCGACATGGACCGTTTCGCCGCACAGGTCGCCGCACTCGATGCTGTCGTGACGATCAGCAATACGGCGGCCCATCTTGCCGGAGCCATTGGCGTGCCGACTGTTTTCCTCATCGACGATAATTTTCAGATGGCATGGCCGGTGACCGGCGACCGGACACCCTGGTATCCGAAGGGCATTGTCATTCGCAAGGAGGGACGCCCTTGGTCGCTGGTGCTCGACGAGGCCGGCCGGCGGCTCTCGTCGATCCTGACGACGCTTTCCGACGCTCCCCGAGGACGATAGAACATCGCCGTGCAGAACAGACGAACCATCCTTCAGAAGGCAAAAACCGCCGATCTGCGCCCGCAAGGCGCCGTCGGCAAGCGGCTGCAGAAGGTTCTCGAGCGGGCAAAGGAACTTCTTAGACGTCCCTCGCGCCACGCCGACGAAAGCGCCGAAAGGCATATGAGGCTGATGGAGGAAAGCGTGCAGCGTGGTGACTGGCAAACTGCTCGCGACCATGCACTGGCGCTTGGCGCGCTTGGTGAGCAGCTTGGCGATATCGGCCTGATCAAGAAAGCGGGGCGCGGACTGAGGCGTCTCGACGGAGGAAATCGCATCTGGCAGTTGATGGCGGCGAGCAAGCAGCGCGGCAGACCCGATTGGGACGGCAGTGATCTTGCGGGTCGCACGCTTCTCGTCGATCGTCGCGAAGGCGACCTGGCGATCTTTTTCCAGTTCGCGTCTTTGCTTGGTCCAGCAGCTGCGGCTGCCGGTCGATGCATCGTCTTCGTCGAGCCGCGACTGGCACCGCTTTATCGCAGAACATATCCTGCGCTCGATGTCAGGATTGAAGGGGAAGAGGACATGGCGGCGGTGGACGCCGATGTCGTTGCCGGTTTCGAGACGCTCGCAAAGCATTTCTGGCCGGACGACCCGGCGGCACGCGCGCCCTTCGTTCCGCTGGAGCCGGACCGCCGACTGGTTGCCGAGCTGCGCGGCACCTATCTCGATGGCGGCCCAGGTCCCCTGATCGGATTTGCTTGGGGAAGCCTCAACAAGAGCAAGGATCTGCCGGCCCTGGACGATTGGCGGACGCTGTTCAGCAGTCTGCCGGGGCGCCTCGTCAGCTTGCAATATGGCGATGTCGGGCCGGCCCTCTCCGAGTTCGAGCGCCACGCGCCGGGGCGCATCATCCATGACGCTTCCGTCGATCAGTTGACGGACATGGACCGCTTTGCCGCCCAAATTGCGGCGCTCGACGCGGTGGTGACGATCAGCAATACCGGCGCCAACCTGGCCGGAGCGCTCGGCGTGCCGACGATTGTCATGCTCGACGACGGGTTTCGACTGTCCTGGCCTGCCTTCGGCGAGACCGTCGCCGCATATCCGAGCGTTCGACTGGCCCGAAAAGGCGGCCGAGCCTGGGCGTCGGCAGTGCAGGAAGCAGGCGGACGGGTCATGCAAATCATCAGCGGAGCTGGCGATGGAAGGTAGCCTACTTCCCGGCCGGTTGCGCCGCGCTGTCGCGCTTGCAGGCTACAAATACAAGGTCTGGTTCCGACGTCACCGCCGACAGCTCTTCCTTCGCTGGCGCGACGGCGACATTGCCGATCAGATGGCGGATTATCGGCGAAGCGTCGAGTCCCGCGATTGGCCGGCGGCCCTGCCGAAAGCCATGGCTCTTGGATCCATTGCGAAGTCGAGGGGCGAGGTCCACCTGATCGACGAGCTCAGCAAGGCGCTGATGCGGATGGGCGCTTATGGCGCAGCCGCCGAACTCAGGATCGCCCGACGCCACATCGTCAACGGCCGCGTCGATGGCGAGTGGCTGGGCCAGGATATTTCTGGCCAGACACTGCTGATTGATCTGATGGAAACCGAAAAGCAGGGTCTGGCCACCGCGATCCATCATGCGAGTTCCGTCGGCTGTGCCCTGGCGCGCGCCGCCCGCTCGATCGTGCTGGTCGAGCGCCGCCTGGTACCGCTCTTTCAGCGCACTTTTCCGACCGCCGATGTGCGGCCGGTCGGCGCTGGCGGCAAGGCCGCCTATGCCGAGGCGCAGGCCTTCGCCGGCGTCCAGCATCTGACAGCCGTTTTCGAAACCGACGAGGCGACGATCCGCGAGCATTTCGTGCCCCTTAAGCCGGATCCGGCCCGGGTCGCTGAACTTCGCGCCCGCTACCGGAAGGAAGGACGGCCGTTGGTCGGTATCGCATGGGGCAGCTCCAATCCCGGCAAAGACCTGCCGCCGCTTGCCGCCTGGCGAAACCTGATCGGCCGACCGGACCTCCGGTTCGTCTCGCTGCAGTACGGCCAGATCGAGACCGATCTGAAGATCCTGACCGACGGTGAGCCGGAGCGCATTCTTCATGACAGATCGGTCGATCAGCTCGTCGACATGGATCTTTTCGCCGCGCAGGTTGCCGCGATGGACGCCGTGGTGACCATCAGCAATACCGGAGCGCATCTGGCCGGCGCGCTCGGCATCCCCTCGGTTTTCATCCTGGGCGACGGCTTCAAGCGCTCCTGGCCGGTCGAGGGCGACCGCACGCCCTACTATCCATCGGCCGTGCTGGTCTCGAAACGGGAACGCCCCTGGTCCGTGGTGATGGGCGAGGCCGAGTCCATTCTGGCGCCATGGCTCACAAAAGTGAGCTTCGACGCGATGCGCATTAAGGAGTTCGGCCGACGGACCGCGGAATGGAGCGCCCGTGTCGAACAGTCGTCGCAACAGGCCAAAAAACATAAGGCATTCCGAACCGGGATATAGTAAAGGCCAATTCGCCCCGCAGAGGATCGCAATTCTTGCTGGCATTTCTGCCTTGTGTTCGAATTAGCCGTAGGCTTAGGCGCCCAGTAATGGGGTTGGTCTGGCCGGCAGCGGTTCGGGCGCCAGCTCTGATAATCTAAAGGAGGTCTCTCCATGTCCTTTCTAAACATGTCCTTTCTAAAATTTTTCCAGGCCAAAGCGCCGCCTCTTCCTCTTATCGTATCCTTTCCAAAATCGGGGCGCACGTGGCTACGTGTCATGCTGGACGATCTCGGAGTTGAAGTTCAATACATTCACGACGGAACCGACCACAAGTTACTTCGACCGATATCGGGCCTCAAGGAGAATAAATCTCGATACAAGAAGAGAAGAACAATAATGCTTGTTCGCGATCCAAGAGATACGGTGGTCTCAGGGTACTTTCAGGTTCAGAAGCGCCACATGCTTCCAGCGGGATCGTTCAGCGATTTTATCAGAAGCGACAATCATGGGATTGAAAAGATCATCAGATTTAATCTGCATTGGTTCGCGGCCATGCCCCGGATGCGCGAAATCCGGTATCTTCAATATGAAGATATGCATCGGGATACGGCTGGTGTCCTTCGCGCCATCCTTGGATTCCTGAACCAGCAGGCTGACGATCGGACGCTTGTCGAGGTGGCGAACAACCGAACGTTCGACAAGATGAAAGTGAGTGAATCGACCGGTGATCTGTCCGATCGATACGGCAAGATATTACAGCCGCGCGATGCGAATGATCCCGAAAGCTTCAAGGTGCGCAAGGGCAAGATAGGCGGTTACGGCGAATATCTTTCCGAGGACGACGTGGCCTATTGTGACGAGCAGTTGGCTAAGTTCGAATATTGGGAGAAGCTGGACAAGGTTTTTAGCACGAACGGCTTGTGCTACGCTCGCGTCGATAACCGCGTCCGGGTCGCCTTGGGTTAGGGAGCATTGCCGACATGGTGATGCGGACCGGATTCATTTGCGGCTGCGGCCATAGCGGGACGACGTTGATTGCGACGATCCTTGCGTCGCATCCCAACGTCTACCTGCCGCTCCAGGAAACCAACATTTTCTTCAAGTGGACGCCACTGGCCATGTTCCGCTTCTGGAAACTGAAGCGGGCGGCGCTCGATGCTGGAAAGAACGTGCTGCTTGAAAAGACACCGCGGCATATCCGCCGTGTCGCCCGCATTCGCCGGCTCGTGCCCGGCGCGCGTTTCGTCATGCCGGTGCGAGATGGGCGCGACGTCGTAGCGTCCCTGATCAAACGACTTGGCGACCCAACGGAGGCTCTCGACCGCTGGATCAACGACAATGCGCTGGTTCTTGCGGAACGGGGAAAGCCGGATGTGCTGATCTATCGCTATGAGGACCTGGTCGAGAATCCGGCCAAAGTCGTCGAGCAGATATGCGGCTTTCTCGATGTAACCTTCAGCCCGGATCTCCTCGACTATCACAAGAACCCGCAGCAGTGGTTCAAGCCGACCGACGCCAGCGGCGAGACGCCGCATGCGGTGCTCCGGAACCAACAGGTCAATCAGCCGATCTATGACGGGAGCGGAAGATGGCGCTCCGAACTTGGAAACGCCGAGCTACAGGACCTGGTCCAAGGACGAGGTGCCCAGCTTATGAAAGCATTCGGTTATGCATGATGTCGGTTCGGCATCTGCTTGAAATGCCGTCTACCAATCAATTTTGTCGATCAAACCCGTTTTGAACAGGCTGTGAGCTCCTTCGTACAGCATTGACTGTTCGCTCATCGCGCTGAGAGCGGCTTTACCGCTCGATACCTCATGATACTGGCGATATTTGGAAGCGCCGTTCCAATACTGACCTTCCGCCACCGCGACCTGCGCCTTGTCGTTGAAATCGGCGAAGAACTTGAAATGAAGCAGGCCAGCCAATCCCTTTATATAGTTTCGCCAGTAGGGCAGCGGTGAGTGAATCGACGTAAAAATCGTCTGGCGATCAACATATATCAGAGGAAACTTGGTCAACTTGTGCTGCCTGGCGAAAAGCCGGGTTCTCGGGCCGCCTGTGATCTTGAGATGCCGGGAGCTCCTCGTCACCTCATAGCCGCTGCCGTCGAAATGGTCCGCAACTTGCCATGGCGGCACGATGGGATCGAAGGGTACGTCCCAGATGTTTCCGCTCGGATACATGTCGATCATCGGCGCCAGCAGGCGTGTCATTCCGCGCCGCTTGAGCCAGTCGGCCATCGCACCGAGCGGATGCTGATCCATACCGTCATAGACAAGATATTCGTCCGCATCCACGGTCAGATACCAGCGAGGCTGACCATAGATCTGCACAATCCGCTGACGCCAAAGGTTTCCCAGGTCCGACTGCGAATAGGTGATCGGCGAGCTGAATAGATCGACATCTGGCTGCTCGGCCAGAAGCTCAGCTGTTCCGTCTGTCGAGCGGTCATCGAGGACGGCGAATCTGGTGACGCCGAGTTCGCGATAGTGCTTCAGGAACGGGCGTAGCCTGTCCGCCTCGTTGCGGATGACGAGGATCAAAGGCAGGTCATTCGCTTTAAGGGGCGTTATCGGCCGCAGCGATGACACTTCTGCCCGTCTTCCGAAGGTGTGTCTCAGCCGATATATGGCGGTGTCGGTAATCGTCCGGCGGACAATGGCGGGCCAGGTTGCTTTGCTCAAGCCATCGATTCCCCTCATGGCGGTCACCGCCCGGCTGGAGCTGGCGCTGATCCGCTGTTTGCAGTTAATTTCTACATGCAGCACCGTTAGGCAAATCGCAAGCAGTTGCGGACAATGGACACAGGCCTGTTCTGAGTTCCGGCGGGTGAGCTTTCCAAGTGTTGCCGATGCGAGCTGGCCTCTATAGACATCGTCAGATGGCAACAAGGCCGGAGCCCAGACCCCATGTACGCCGGCATTCGTGGCACCGAAATTCAATTCGACAGGCCGCTCCTGTTCGTGCGCCAGCGTTATGCGCCTTTCGGTGGCGGCGAGATCATGTTGGAAAACATCATGGCCGCATTCGCCGCGCGTCAGCGGCGGGTGGCCGTGCTGTCCGGCGACTGGCCGCGTTATGAAGGCATCGAGTTCATCCATTGTGCCGGCCGCCGGTTTCCGCGTTCGCTGCGGGCGACGTCCTTTGCTCAAGCTGCCTGCCGCAAGATCGCCGAGATGCCGCCGGCGCTGGTGCAGAGCAACGATCGCCTCCCGTGCTGCGATGTCTTCCGGGCCGGGGAGGGCGTTCATGCCGCCTATCTTGCCGAGCGGCGGCGTTTCGAGACGCGGCTTGGCAGGGCGGCAATGGCGCTGAGCCCCTTTCACCGCCAGACGCTGCGCCTTGAACGTGCAACCTACGCCAGCCCGAGGCTCAAAGCTGTCATTGCCATTTCGAAGATGGTGGCAGAGGACATTGTCCGTCACTACGATTATCCGGCGGAAAATGTGCACCATATTCCCAACGGGGTGGATCTCGACCGCTTCAACCCGCAGCTGCGCCAGCAGCATCGGGCGACAATCCGCGCGCGGCTCGACGTCGACGAAAACAGGCCGGTCGTCCTGTTTGTCGGCTCGGGCTTTGCGCGAAAAGGACTTCTTGCACTGATGAAGGCGGTCGCTAGGCTCGATGGCGAGCCTGAATTGTGGGTCATCGGCCATGATTCGCGCGCCAACGCCTTCAGGCAGGCCGGTGACAGGCTCGGTCTCGGCGCACGGCTCAAGATGCTGGGGCCGCAGAAAGACATGCTGCCGTGGTACGGCGCGGCCGATATTGCCGTGCTGCCTTCCATCTATGATCCTTTCGGCACAGTGGTCATCGAAGCGATGGCCAGCGGCTTGCCCGCCGTGGTAAGCACCGGCTGTGGAGCGCGCGAGCTTGTCGAGCGGTTCGAGCCGACGCTCGTTTGCGATGCGGCCAGCGAAAGCGACCTCGCTGCAGCGCTCGCGCACGCGCTGCAGTTGTCGTCACGACCTGAGACCGCAGCCCGGGTGAGAGCGGCGGCCGAACACTATGATTTCAATGTCATGATCAAGCGAATGATGGCGCTGTATGAAGGCCTTGATCTGAAATGATTTTCGACTTTGTTGAATTAGGTTAGTACCCTCAGTGTGCTAACGGGCCGGGAGCCGATGCTGCAGATGCATTCGAATGACAGTGGCAGCTTTGATGCCGGAGCATTCTGACCGTGCCGGCGCTCTCGGTCATTATCATCACCCGCAACGAGGAGGCATCCATCGCGCAATGCCTTCGGTCGGTCCATTTTGCCGATGAGATCGTCGTTCTCGACAACAACAGCAGCGACAGAACCAGGGAGATTGCCGGTGCTCTGGGAGCAAAGGTTCTGATGACCGTTGATTGGCCCGGTTTTGGTGCGCAAAAAAACCGTGCGCTGGCCGCGGCAACGGGGGATTGGATCCTCTCGCTGGATGCCGATGAGTGGGTGGAGGCGCCGCTCGGCGCGGAAATAAGGGCCGCAATCGCCGACCCAAAAGCCAATGACGGCTTCGAAATACCGAGAAGATCGCGCTTTTGCGGGCACATTGTCCGCCATAGCGGCTGGTCGCCCGATCTGGTGCTCAGGCTCTTCCGTCGCCGCTCCGGGCGGTTCAGCGACGACACCGTGCACGAGAAGGTATTGGTGAACGGGAAGGTCAGCCGATTGTCCCGGCCGATCGAGCACGATTCCATTACCGACTTGGCAGATGCCCACGACAAGATCGGCCGGTACGCAGAAGCGTCCGCCGCGCAACTGCTTGCCGAGGGCAAAAAAAGCTCGATAGGCAAGGCGGTTTTGCGCTCGGTCTGGGCCTATGTGCGCAGCTATATTTTCCGGCTGGGATTTCTGGACGGTCCCATTGGTGCGATGGTGGCCGCGTATTCGGCCAGCTACACCTATCAGAAATGGGCCCGTGTCGCATTGGGAATGCGAGGCCCAGTCCACCCAAAAAAGCAACGCTGAGGCCAGGACAAATCTGTGAGAAACCGGCTTGGTTGACCGCAATTGTTGCCGAGCCATCGCCAACTAGTTAGTGTACGACCGTAAAAATCGAAAGCCAGGGTAGTGAATATGACTGATGCGTTTAGGGTATTTATCGGATGGGACAGCCGTGAGCCGATCGCGTACGACGTCGCGCGACACTCCCTGCTCAAACATGCATCGGCGCCTGTCTCCGTCATTCCGATCAAACAGGACGAGATGCGTGCCCGCGGGCTATATTGGCGGGAAAAAGATCCGCTCGCCTCAACGGAGTTCACCTACACGCGCTTCCTCACGCCCTTTCTCGCCGACTACACGGGTTGGGCCCTGTTTTGCGATTGCGATTTCCTGTGGCTTGGTGACGTCGCAGGCCTGCTGAAATATACGGACTCGGACAAGGCGGTCTATTGCGTCCAGCATGACTATACGCCGAAGGCCACAACCAAGATGGATGGTGTGGTCCAGACGTCCTATCCTCGGAAAAACTGGTCGTCGCTGATGCTGTTCAATTGCGCGCATCCTTCGGTCAGATCGCTCACGCCAGAGGTCGTGAATCAGGAAAGTGGCGCCTATCTTCACCGAATGCAGTGGGTTGCCGACAAAGATTTGGGCTCATTGCCGGTAGAGTGGAATTGGCTCGAAGGCTGGAACGAAAAGCCTGCGGTCGGCACACCTAAGGCGGTCCACTATACCAGCGGCGGCCCGTGGTTTGCCGAATGGCAGAATGTCGACTACGCCGATTTGTGGATAGCAGAACGCGACGAGTTCCTGGCTTCCGAACAAGCGGAATCTTCTCAGAGCGCCGTTCGCTAAGAACATCGTGTTTGGCAGGTGACCTGGGCGCTTCCGAAAGTGGCATTGATTTTCGTGTCGCCAAGGGCGCAGCAACCAGCCGTCAGGCGCTGGGCGTCGACAACAATGCGTGTTGCCGCCTGGGGGCGGGACCGGGGCAGATTGCGCCTACGAATCTGGCGGCTCCGGCCGGGTAAACATGCCGCGCTGAGATAAGGATCAGCTCGCGGCAACATGATCGGTTTGGGGTCCGTCAGCTCTTTCATCGGCCTAGCCGGCACGCGAAAGTCGACCATGCCGTCACTGCGAAGACGCCTCGATCGTTTCCTGGAGAACCGCGGGCCTAAAATACCGCGGCTGCAGCTGAACCATGTCGAGCGCCTGGCGCTGGTCCGTCGCCACGGTGATTTTTCCCTTGCCTATTCGACCGCCGTGCAGAAGGGGCTTCACTACTTCGGCGATGCCCAGGGCTACATCGCTTACGGCAGCAAAACGCGACATCATTTCGCGCTCGGTGATCCAGTGGCTGCCCCGGCCGATCGGCGCGACTATATCAGACGTTTCATCGAGGTTGCCGGCAGCCCGTGGTTCGTGCAGATCGGCGACCAGACGGCGCGCGTGCTTGCCGGGCTTGGCTATCAGGTCAACCGCCTCGGCGTCGACACCAGGCTTGTCCTGCCCAGACACGACTTTTCCGGAAAGCGCAATGAGACAGTGCGCTATTCCGAACGCTGGCTCTTGAAGAAGGGTTTTTCCTTCGCAGAGGACAACGGGACTGTCTTCCTCGACGAGATTGCCAGGCTCTCCCAGAATTGGCGGGCCGACCGCATCGTCAAGCGCTGGGAGATGAGATTTCTCAACAGGCCCTTTGCCGATCACCTTGGCGTCGATATGCGCCGTTTCGTCCTGCACGGTCCGGATGGGGAGCTCGTGGCCTTGCTGGATTTCGATCCGCTGTTCAGCGACGGCAAGGTCATCGGCTACACCACCTCGTTCAAGCGCAAGCATATCGATGGCTCGGCGCATGCCGAGATCGGCCTGACCAAATTCGCGGTCGACCGCTTTCGCGATGAAGGTGTTTCCGTCGTCACCCTAGGCCTGTCGCCGCTTGTCGAAATCGGACCTAGCGGGTTTGCCGAAAGCGATTTCTGGCGGCACGCCTTCCAGCGTGCCTATGACTCCCCCTGGGTCAATCGCACCCGCTTCAATCTGCAGGGGCAGGCGGCCTTCAAGCGCCGGTTCCATGGTGTCGAAGAGCCGACCTATCTTGCCTTTCGCAAGGGGACCTTTTTCGAAGCGCTTTCTCTGCTCCGGCTGATCAGGGCCGTCTAGTGCCTAGTGACTGAGCGCTCGTCGTCTCCTAGTATGGTCGACCTCACACCGGTCAGGCTTGGTTGTTTAGGTGGGAAAGAAATGCCGCGGCGGGAAGCAAAAGACCGGCTGCGAACCGCCGGCCCATTCTGCGGCGTCCCCCAGTCCCGCCGGGGCACTTTTGGCAGCCTGAGAACGGCTCCGCGTCAGCGCCAAGGGGTCGGATTCACGGTTGCTGCAGCGTACCGCCAGGAATAACGAGGGTACCCTGGCCTGGCCTTGAGTATCTGAAGCCTATGAAGAACAAAGCAACGATGATCAAACAAATGACGATGACCGCGACGACGCTGCCAGGATGGTGTCCGGTATCTGGCGGTTGGACCATTGCCTTCCCGTATGGCTATCGCCGCTGACCTTCTTCATCTTCCAACCGAGCATGACGACTGTCAATGGATACAGGAGTTGCGCCCGCCATCCAATCAGCCGACTGCAGCGTCGATCACGTTGCGCGCTTGCTGACCGAAGCTGATGATGGACCTAACCACAGCTTGTTCCCAAGCACGCTTCCATCGCTGCGAAGCGTTGAAGGGCGGCGATCCACCGCGGCTTAGTCAGGCCGGAAACAGGAATGCAGCAGCGGGATCGAAAAAGACCTGCCGGCTGCAGGGCCACACATCCTGCGATTGCATGGCGGCGGAGGTCGGCCTGATGTCAACCTCCTGTCCAGCGGCGATGCGCGCGACGATCCGCCGGCGCTCGCCGTAAAATGCGATGTCGACGATCTCGACATTCAGTTCCGCGCTCGCCGGGCTCCGCTCCATGCTAAAGGCTTCGGGCCGGATCATCAGCCTGGTCTTCTGGCCTTTGCCGAACGTGCCGTTGGCCCTGACTCCGGATATGACCGAACCGTCTGTCATGCGGATCGTTGTCGTGCCGTTGGTGGTGCCGAGATGTTCGGCGGCGAGGAAATTCGAATTGCCGATGAAGCCGGCGACGAAATCGGTCGCTGGCCTGAGATAGAGATCCTCGCCGGTGCCGGTCTGCTCGATGCGGCCATCCTTGAACAGGGCGATTCGGTCCGACAGATGCAGCGCCTCTTCCTGATCGTGGGTGACGTAGAGAATGGTGACGCCGGTCTGGCGATGGATGCGGCGGATTTCGCCCTGGATTTCCTCGCGCAGCTTCTTGTCGAGCGCCGACAATGGCTCGTCCATCAAAAGGATCGGAGGATCGTAGGCCAGCGCCCGGGCCAGCGCGACGCGCTGCTGCTGGCCGCCCGACAGCGCATCGGGTAAGCGTCCGGCAAAGCTTTCGAGCCGCACCAGGGCCAGCATGTCGGCGACCTTTTTCTTCACCTCGGCGTCCGGCCGGCGGCGAACCCGCAGCGGAAAAGCGACGTTTTCGGCCACCGTCAGATGCGGAAACAGCGTGTAGCGCTGGAAGACCATGCCGATGTTGCGCTTGTGCGAAGGCACTGCAAGCAGTGATTTTCCTTCCAGCAAGACATCGCCGGAAGTTGGGTCCTGAAAGCCGGCGATCGCGTAGAGCGTCGTCGATTTTCCCGAACCGGAGGGCCCGAGGAAGGTCAGGAACTCGCCCCTGGGAATGTCCAGCGTGACGTCGTGCACGGCGACGATCGCCCCGAACGCCTTGCGCAGATTGCGGATGGAGAGGAAAGGGTGGGTCATGTCCGGAACTTTCGCTGCAGCAGCGCCGTCATCACCATCAGGGCAAGCGTCAGCCCGACCAGCAGGCTGGAGGCAGCGGCGATCACCGGACTGAGGTCCGACCGCAGACTGCCCCAGATCTTGACGGGCAAGGTTTGCAAGCTGGGGCTGGCCATGAAGATCGCCACCACGACTTCGTCCCACGAGGCGAGGAACGAAAAAATCGCGGCGGAGAAGATGCCGATCCGGATCGACGGCAAGGTGATCCTGAGCCTGGCCTCGAGCGGGCTTGCCCCGCAGACGATTGCCGCGTCCTCGATCGACTTGTCGAACCCTTCGAGCGCGGTGGCGATCGGAATGATGGCGAAGGGCAGCGCCAGCACGGTGTGGGCGATGACGAAGCCGATGGTGGTGCCGCCGAGGCCAAGGCGAAGGAAGAAGGCGTAGATGGCGATGGCGAAGACAACGACGGGCAGAACCATCGGCGTCAGCAGCAGGCCGCGCAGGATCTCACGTCCGGCAAACCTTCCGCGAACCAGGGCAAAGGAGGCGAGCAGGCCGATCGCTACTGCCAGGATCGCCGTCATGGTGGCGATCCGAGCGCTGGTCAGCGCGGCGTCGAGCCAGGCCGGATCGGCAAAAAGCTCCTGGTACCATTTGAGCGTCCAGCCGGGCGGCGGAAAAGCCAGCCAGCGCGACGAGCCGAAGGAGAGCAGAACAATGAAGACCACCGGCAACAGAAGAAAGCCAGCGACCAGCGCGGTGAAGCCGAGCAGGGCAACCCGTAGCCAACCCATGCGGTCATAGTCGAGCAGCATCTCAGATGCCTCCGCTCGTGCGCCTGGCACCGACAAGGCGCAGCTGCAGTGCATAGAGAACCATGGTGACGACAAGCAGGATGAAGGCAGCGGCGCTGCCGAGCCCCCAGTTGAGCAGCGACTGGACCATCTGCGCGATCATTTCGGCAAGCATCATGTTCGACGTGCCGCCGAGCAGTGCCGGCGTTACGAAGTAGCCGAGCGACATGACGAAGACCATCAGGCCGCCGGCCGCGACGCCGGGCAGCGACAGCGGCACGAGGATACGGCGGAACGCCTGGAAAGGGCTTGCGCCGCACAGCGACGCCGCACGCAGCGTCATCGGATCGATCGCCCGTAACGTGCCGACCAGCGGCAGGATCATGAAGGGCAGCATGATATAGACCATGCCGATAGTGACGCCGGTGAGATTGTTGATGAGCGGCAGCGGGTGGTCGATGACGCCGATGGTCATCAGCGTCCGGTTGATGACGCCGGTACGCTGCAGGAGCACCATCCAAGCATAGGTGCGGGTGAGCAGGTTCGTCCACATCGACAGAATGATGATGCCGAAGATGATCGAGGCCAGTCCCGAAGGCATGATTGCCAGCATCCAGGCGACCGGAAAGGCGACAAGGACCGTGGCGACGGTGACCAACGCCGCGACCAGGAATGTGTTGAAGAACACCCGCGCATAGGTGCCGTCACCAAGCAGGGCAGCATAGTTCTGCAAGCCTGGCTCGGGCTCCGTGACACTGCGCAAAAGCAGCGCCAGCACGGGGATGACGAAGAACAGCATAATCAGAATCAGGGCCGGCAGCAGGCCATTGAGACCTGCCGGCACCCGCACCGTTCCAAAGTTCCGGCGTGTTTCGACCGACATGACAGCGACCCGGCTACGGGACGAGACGGCGCGAACCGTCTCGTCCATTGCGGTTCAAGGGCGGGCTTATTTCGCCTGCCAGGCATACCAGCGCGCGGCGATGGTGTCGCGATTGGCGGCCCAGTAGTTCATGTCGAGATTGATCTGCCCGCCGACATGAGCGTCCGGCAGCGATTTCACGGCATCGGCCGGCATCTCTGCCTTGGCCTTGGTATTGATCGGCGCATAACCGCTGGCTTCGGCAAATTTGGCCTGGCCGGCGGGGCTGCTCGCCGCGGCGAGGAATTTCATCGCCGTATCCTTGTTCTTGGCACCCTTCGGTACCACCAGAACGTCGGCTGCGGTCAGGTTCTGGTTCCAGGAGACGCCGACATCGGCGCCATCCTTGTCCAGTGCGAAGACGCGGCCGTTCCACAGCTGGCCGAACGTTGCTTCGCCGGATGCGATCAATTGCTGCGACTCCGCCCCGCCGCTCCACCAGACGATGTCCGACTTGATGGTGTCGAGTTTCTTGAAGGCGCGATCGAGATCCAGCGGATAGAGCTTGTCCGCCGGAACACCATCGGCCAGCAGCGCGATCTCGATGACACCGGGCGCCGACCATTTGTAGAAGGTCCGCTTGCCCGGGAACTTCGTCAGGTCGAACATGTCGGCCCAGCCGGCCGGTTCACCCGAAACGGCGCCCTTGTTCCAGGCGAGCACGAAGGAATAGTAGAAACTGCCGACGGCGTGATCGGTGGTGAAGCGCGGATCGAGGTCGGCCTTCGGCACGGTCTTGAAGTCGATCGGCTCGAGCAGACCGTCCTTGGCCGCCTTGATGGCGAAATCCATCTCGACGTCGACGACGTCCCAGTTGACACTGCCGCTGTCGATCATCGCCTTCAGCTTGCCGTAGTCGGTCGGGCCGTCCTGCATGACCTTGATGCCGGATGCAGCGGTGAACGGCTCGGCCCAGGATTTGGTCTGCGCTTCCTGGGTCGTCCCGCCCCAGCTGGTGAACACCATGTCCTCGGCCTTTGCGGCCGTCGTTGCCGGAACTGTCGTTGCAATAAATCCGGCAAGGAAGCCGGTGATGATCAGTTTCATTGTCGTTCTCCTCTGTTGTTTTCGTTGTTGTCTGTTCGCGATCGGTCGTTTTCGCCTTGATCGCGCATCTCCGGCCAGCGGCGGCTACCGCATGACAAAAGGATCGGGAATCGGGTCGTCGGAGGTGCGTATCCACACCGATTTCGAACGCGTGTAGTCGCGGATCGCATCGAGGCCGCCCTCGCGGCCGAGCCCGGATTGGCCGTAGCCGCCAAACGGAACCAGCGGCGAGACCGCCCGATAGGTGTTGATCCAGACCACGCCGGCATGGATGCCGCGCGCCATGCGGTGGGCTTTTGCCAGATTGGTGGTGAACACGCCGGACGCCAGGCCGAATTTCGTGTCGTTGGCGAGCGAAAGCGCTTCAGCTTCGCCGTCGAAGGCTAGCACACAGAGCACCGGGCCGAAGAGCTCTTCGCGCACGCAGGCAAGGGTCTGATCAGGCGCGTCGATAATCGTCGGCGCGTAATAGAAGCCGTCCGCCATGCCCGCGGGGCGAATGCCGCCGGTGACCAGTTGCCCGCCCGCGGCCAGGCTTTCAGCAATGATCTTCTCTATCCATTCGCGCTGGCGCGAGGTGGCGAGCGGTCCCATTTCGATCGCGGGATCCTGCGGATCGCCAATCCTGATCGCCTCGGCTTTGCGCTTGAGCCGGGCGAGGAATTCGTCCTTCACGGAGCGCTGGACCAGCAGCCGAGAGCCGGCGACGCAGCTCTGGCCGGTGGCAGCGAAGATGCCGGCAACGACCGCGTTGGCGGCGCTGTCCAGATCGGCATCGGCAAACACCACGACCGGGCTTTTGCCGCCGAGCTCGAGCGTCGTGAAAGCGAGGTTTTCCGCCGTATTCCTGACGATCTGCCGAGCGGTCGAGGGACCGCCGGTGAAGGCGACGCGGGCGACGAGCCGATGACTGGTCAGCCGGTGACCGCTATCGTGGCCGAAGCCGGTCAGGATGTTCACGGTCCCGGCGGGAAATCCCGCCTCATGGACGAGTTCGGCGAAGGCCAGCAACGGGGCAGGGCCGTCTTCCGATGCTTTCAGAACGATGGTGCAGCCGGCCGCCAGCGCCGGCCCGAGCTTGACGGCGGACAGGAAGAGCTGCGAGTTCCACGGCACAATGGCGGCTACGACGCCAATTGGCTCCGGCCGGATGGTCACTTCCATGTCGGCCTTGTCGATGGAAACAAACGAGCCCTCGTGCTTGTCGGCCAGCCCGCCATAATAGCGGTAATAGTCGCCGACATAGGCGATCTGGGCGCGGGTCTCGCGGATGATCTTGCCGGTATCGCGCGTCTCGAGTTCCGCCAGCCGGTCGGCATTGGCGACCACCAGATCGCCGAGCCGCACCAGAAGCTTGCCGCGTGCCGTTGCCGTCATTGCCGGCCACGTGCCGGAGCCAAGCGCCCGGTGAGCAGCTTCGACGGCGCGGTCGACGTCATCAGACGATGCAGCGGGCATCTTCGCCCATGGCGCGCCCGTCGAGGGATCGATGCTGTCGAAGGTCGCCGCCACTTCGACGAAGCTGCCGTCAATATAGTTCCTGAATTGAGTGGTGCTCATCGCAATCCAGCTTTCGGCTCGGAAAAGGCCGGCATCACCCTGTCGATGAAGAGCTGCAGCGATTTCTTCTTGCGCCGATGGGAAAGGCCGCTGTCGATCCAGATCGAATACTGATCGTAGCCGAGCGCTTCGTAGGCCTTCAGCCTGGCGATCACCTCGTCGGCTTCGCCAATGACCAGGTTCTGCTTGATCTTGTCAGGCGCATATTGCGGCATGGCCGCGATCTCGTCTTCGGTCAGCGCTTCCATTATGCCCTGGTGCACCGGCTTCTTGTTCTGGAACCAGGCGCCGAACTGGCAGTAGAACTGCGACAGATCCTGCGCGAGCCGGTCAGCCTCCGCGGCATCCTCGGCGACGAAAGTATGCATCAGCAGCATGATCTCCGGCCTTGGTACGTCGGGGTGGGCATTACACGCCGCGTTGAAACGCTCCATCAGGCTGGCCACTTCGCCATCGCCGGAGGCAAGCGGCGTCACCTGGACGTTGCATTTGCTGGAAACCGCAAAGTCGTGCGAGTTCGGATCGCGTGCGGCCACCCAGATCGGTGGATAAGGCTTTTGCAGCGGCTTGGGCGACGAGGTGGTTGAAGGAAACGACCAGAACTCGCCGGCGAGTTCGAAATCACCATCCCAAAGGCCCCGGATCGCCGGCACCATCTCGCGCATACGCTGGCCGGCACCCCAGGCCTCGAGGCCTGGGAAAAGCCGCTGGTATTCGTAAGCGTAGGCGCCGCGCGCAATGCCGATGTCGAGACGGCCGCCGGTGACGACGTCGGCCATCGCTGCTTCGCCGGCAAGCTTGATCGGGTGCCAGAACGGCGCGACGATGGTTCCTGTTCCGAGCCGGATGCGCCTGGTTTTGGCGGCGAGCCAGGCGATGTTGATGAACGGGTTCGGCGAGATGGTGAATTCCATCCCGTGATGCTCGCCGATCCAGGCAGTCTCGAATCCTGCCTCTTCCGCCTGCAAAACCAGCTCCTCCAGCTCGCCGACAAGCTCGGAATGCGGCTTTGCCAGATCCGATCGCTCCATGTGCACGAAAAGCGAAAACTTCATCGGTTTCACCCGCGGCCGGAAATAGGAATTTGAGAAGGCGCGGGCTTGGCGAGCGGCCGGACTTCGCCTTCGACCTCGTTGCCGACATAGACGCCGAATGCATCTTCCGTACGTTCGCGCGCATAGCGGGCAAGCATCGAACGCACTGCGGGATCGGCGATCTTCAGATCCGCGATCTTCTCGAGGTCGACAAGCCGCATCTGGCGATCGTCGGAATAGGATCCCTCGACCGTTCCGCGATAATAAACATGCGTGCGCCAGGGTTCGGCGGCATCGTCCCACACCGCGAACAGGAAGCCGAGCTGGGCGTCTATGGCCCTGGCGGCAAGGCGCCCTTTGAGGCTGCGCGCATCGTTGGGCGTGCCCAGTCCGCGCCCCGCAGGCAATTCATAAATCCCGTCGGCTGTTTGGACGAACAGCACACGGCCCTCGTTCTCGAGAATGGCGCCGACCTCCGTATCGGGGGGCGCCGCCGCCAGCGCCTCCTGGCTGAGGCCAGGCGTGACGTAGGTGCCTCTGCAATAACCGAGGGGCTGGGCTCCGTTGTGGCTGAAGTCGCGGACGCGGCCGATGAGGATCGAGTGATCGCCAGCATCGACCAGCTGCTCCATGCCGCAATCGAACACCGCAACGGAGCCGTCGATCAGCGGATTGCCGGTCCGGCCCGGTTGCCAGCTCACGGCCGCGAACTTGTCCGCTGCTTTGGAAGCGAAGATGCCGGAATGGGCCTTCTGGTCCTCTGACAGGATGTTGATGGCGAAACCTCTCGACGTCGAAAAAGCACTGTGCCCCAGCGCCCTCTTGGCGATGCAGACAAGCACCAGCGGCGGCTCGAGTGAGACCGAGGTGAAGGAGTTGGCGGTGAAGCCGCGCGGTTCGCCTTCCGCTCCGATCGTTGTGACGATGGTGACACCGGTCAGGAAGGAGCCGAGTGCGCGCCGGAATTCGCCGCTGTCAAAGACTGCATCCGTCTCCGGCCTCACGCCAGCGTCTCCTGCCGTGTCGAGAAATTCCATGATGTGTTTGGTCACTTTTTCAGGTGAAGCCATTGCCATCATGTGCCTTTCTCCATTGAGCACGAGGCATTGGCTGTGCGGCGCAAGCCTCGCCATCGCCGCCGACATGGCCGGGGTCGAATTGCTGTCCTGCGACCCGGTCATGAACAGGGCCGGTGCGGCAAGACCGGGGAGGGCATCGGCATGCTCGGCATCGGCACGGGCAAAGAGGCGATAGGTGCGCGCGTAGCCTTCGGGGTCGACCCTTTCAAGGGCGGCGCGCGCGGTAGAGGCCGCCCCGATAAGGTTCGCCGGCAGCGGGTCGCCGAACCAGCGGGCAAGCGTAGCCGCAATGGCGGAAGGGTTGCCATGGGTGCCGAGCGCGGCCGCACGCTCGCGTACGGCCTGCGCCAAGGCCGCGGGGCGGCGGAATACCGCATTGAGACAGACGATGGAGCGAACGCGCGAAGGGGTGCGAAGGGCGATCTCCAGAGCGACCAGCGCGCCCATCGAATGGCCAACGATCGACACCGACGCCACGCCAAGATGGTCGAGAAGGCGAACCGCCTGATCGGCGAAATCCGACAGGCTGGCTTCTTCCGGCGGCAGCGGTGAAACGCCGTGGCCGAGCATGTCGATGGCGATCAGGTCATGATGGTCTTTCATCGCCGCGATCTGATCGTGCCAGATCGCGGCGTTCATGCCGACACCGTGAATGAGCAGAACCGGCGCGCCGGAGCCGGCGCGGATGAAGCCGGTGCCGTCCGGAGCCGTGTCCCGGACCCATGCGGTGGCAGCGACGTCAGCCATGCAGGTCGCCGACCTCCTTGAGGTCCTGATAGCGGTCGCCGATACGATGGTGCGGGCGGCCGCCAATCGAAGCGCCAAGCGCCACTACCAGCTCATCGGGCGCGGGCGCGTCGCCGATTTGGAAATGTACGGTCAGATAGTGGGAGCGGCGGCCTTCGTCGTTCTTGTCCATCAGCGGGATCATGATCGGGGTGTTCGGCCCTCCGCGCAGATTGGTGAAGGCGAGATAGGTCTTGGCGCCGACCGCGCGACGGTAATGGTTGCCGAAATGCAGCGTATGGATCAGCGCCGATGCATGCTCGATCTCGCCCGCCGTGCCGCAGACCGCGGCCTTGCCGTAGCCCTCTATCGCGTCGCCGGAACCGGCGACGGCGATGATTTCGCGGGTCAGCAGTTCACCGAGGACGGGAGCAATGGCGCGGATCTCCGTCGACAGGTCGTCGGTGAAACCGCGGCTCGCCCAAGGGTTTGTCAGCACGGCGGCGACGCCGATCAGACGCAACGGTTTTGGGGCTTCCTTGCCGCCCTCGATTAACGTGTTCTCGATATAGGTGACGATCTTTCGAATGGCTGGTTTCATGAAGTCCTCGGTCGCCACGGCGCTGTGCACCGCCGAAATCTTTACGTCATCTTATGGTATACCATACTATGGAGCACCAGAAGCCTTGTCAATCGGCTATGGAATCTGTTTTGTGGCCGGATCGGGGTAGGGAGAGAAAATGTCAGGCGATACGCTGCGGATCGACCGCTCTGCCAAGACGCTGAGGACGCTGGCGCTGGAGCGCATGCGTGAAGCGATCATGGGCTTCTATTTCCAGCCTGGTGAAAGGCTGGTCGAGCGGCCGCTATGCGATCAGCTCGGGGTGAGCCGTTCCGTCGTGCGCGAGGTCCTGCGGCAGCTGGAGGCGGAAGGCCTGGTGCAGATGATACCGGGCCACGGACCCGCCGTGGCCAAGCCGGATCTCGGCCGCACCGACGAAATCTATGAATTGCGGGCGCTGCTCGAGGGCATCGCGGCGCGGGCTTGCGCCCTAACGGCCACGGACGCGCAGATCGCTTTGCTCGATGCCGCCTTGAGGAACCTGCTTGAGGCGTGGGCGTCCGGTGCGCCTGTCGAGGTGATGCGGGCAACGACCAAGTTCTACGAAACGCTGTTCGAGGCGGCGGACAAGCGCATTGCCTGGGAAATCGTGACGGGGCTGAATGTCCGCATCAACCAGCTCCGCTCAATGACGATCGCGTCGGAGAACCGCCGCGAGCCGGCGATCGCCGAAATGACCGAAATCATGGATGCAATCCGGTCGCGCAAGCCGGACGAGGCGGAGGCGGCGGCGCGGCGGCATGTCGAATCCGCGTGGCAGATCGCCCGCAACACGCTTCGCCTTGGCTGACTGGTATGCCGCCGGCGGTCCATCGTTCCACGGCAGGCATCTAACTGGTGCGTACAGTGACATGTGTGACATGCCAATTTGCTTTCAGTTGCGGCGGCAAAATCGTATATCGGGTCAGTTAGGTGTGCATCTCTTGCCAAATTGCTCTGTCATTCGAACGGAGTATCGGACGGACTGAGACAGAAAAAATAGTAAAATGAATATGTTACGCCACAAAGTTGCCGTGGCGCCGATGATGGATTGGACGGACCGGCACTGCCGGTTCTTCCATCGCCAGCTGACGCGCGAGGCGCTGCTCTATACCGAGATGGTGGTGGCCGATGCGGTCATCCACGGCGCACGCGAGCGGCTGCTCGGCTTCGACGACAGCGAACATCCGGTTGCGCTGCAACTCGGCGGCGCCGATCCGGGAAAGCTGGCCGAGGCGGCGCGCATCGGCGAAACCTTCGGCTATGATGAAATCAACCTCAATGTCGGCTGCCCGTCCGACCGCGTCCAGTCGGGCACCTTCGGCGCCTGCCTGATGAAGACGCCCGTGCTCGTCGCGGATTGCGTCGCGGCAATGAAGGCGGCGGTGAAAATACCGGTTACCGTCAAGTGCCGCATCGGCGTCGATGAGCAGGATCCGGAACCGGCACTCGATGCGTTGGCCGATGCTGTTTTCGCGGCCGGCGCCGACGCGCTGTGGGTGCACGCCCGCAAGGCCTGGCTGGAAGGACTGAGCCCAAAGGAAAATCGTGACATCCCACCGCTCGACTATGACCGCGTCTATCGGCTGAAAGCCAGAAAACAAAACAAATTCATCGGCATCAACGGTGGCATTCAATATCTCGCAGAGGCGCTGACGCATCTCGACCATGTCGATGGCGCCATGCTCGGCCGCGCCGCCTATCACACGCCAGGGATACTGACCGGCATCGATGCCGCGTTTTACGGCAGCACAGCTGAGTCGTTCGATTTTGCCGCACTGATCGATGCCATGGCGGATTACGCGTCACGCCATATCGAGCAGGGCGGACGGCTCGGGCATGTCACCCGGCACATGGTCGGGCTGTTTCACGGCCTGCCCGGTGCACGCCGCTATCGGCAGATCCTGTCCACCGAGGCGACAAAGCCCGGTGCCGGACCGGAGGTGATCAAGACGGCTTTCGCAGAGGTCGATTTCGGCCGGACCGCAGAGGCGGCCTGAGGAAAAACTTAATCCCGCAAAATCATGCGATCGCCGCGTACGTCGAAACCCGATAGCGAGCCGATGAAATTCATACCGAGAAGGCTCTGGCCGAGCGTGCCTGGTGCGGCGATCATGATGGGCATGTCCTTGCGCACGATGCCGCCGATCGACAGTTCGTCGGTTCGCACCGCCGCCGCGCGTGTCATGCCGTTGGCGGTAGAGATCGGTATGGTGAAGCGGAGAGCCGCCGAATTGAACCCGACCGCCAGCGCGTCCTCGGCGGTCAGAACGGTGCTGGTCGCGCCGGTATCGACAACCGTCAGGATCGGCGTGCCGTTGATCGTGACGCGCGCTTCGAAATGGCCGCTGCCGGCCTTGTCCAGGGTGACTGTGGCATGGCCTTCTTCCACGCCCAGCGCCAGCGGACTGCCGGGAACAAGGCCGGCGGTGACGCGGCTGGCGAAATCCTGCAACTCATAGCGGTACTGATAGCCGGCGATCAGCGCCAGCACGATGGCACCCCAGGCGCCGAGGCTGCGGGCCATGGTGCCCAACGGCCTGCCCGATCTGACCAGGCCGGCGCCGACGAGTGCCGCTAAGGCGCCAAGCCAGATCAACTGGCTGAAATCGTAATTCTCGATGCCGAACGTACTGCCGGCGGAATCGTTGAGCATGAGCAGGAGCACACCCGCCCCGATCGCGACGATCAGAATCCACAACAGTCGGTTCATCTCTGCGGCCGGTTCACGAGAGGGCGTCGCGTTCGCGTGCCATGCGGCTGCGACGGGTTTCCCGGCGGGGGCGTCGCTCGACCGTTTCCAGCCTTGCCGGCAGCTCGGCCATGACGCTGCGGCGGGTTTGCGGGGTCATGTCGATCCAGGCGGCGATTTCCTCGCGCGTGCGCCCGCAACCGAAACAGAAGCCGGTTTTCATGTCGATCGAGCAGACCAGGATGCACGGGGATTCAATGGCCGTCATAAGGATTTCCTTGGCTAGCCTCCACATGGTGCAACGACAAAGTCAATGCAAGCCCTCCGGGAAGCGCCGCCAACGAATGCTTTCGCGTCAATACCGCCAAGTTGTACCAGGCCTGGAGGTTGTGCCGGCTTGAGGTTGTGCCGGCTGGCCAAGGCGGCTATGCCGCTCACCAATCCACACGGACGATTGCCATCGACATGACCAGCGCGCTGCCTTTCGACGATTTTCGCGACCTCCTGGTGAGCCTGCCGCCGGGAGATATGGCGGCCAAGGCCCGCGTGCGCCAGTTGTTTGCCAAGGCAGACAAGCCCAAAGGCTCGCTTGGCCGCATCGAGGACATCGCCGCCTGGCTTGCCGGGTGGAGCGGCCGCGCGCCGCCGGCGGTGACGCGGCCATTGGTGGCGATCTTTGCCGGCAATCATGGCGTCACCCGCCACGGCATTTCGCCGCGCCCCGCCGCCGCCACGGCAAATGCAGTCGAGCTCTGCGCCGCCGGCGGTGCAGCGATCAACCAGATCTGCATCGCCAACGATCTCGGCTTGAAGGTGTTCGATCTGGCCCTGCACATTCCGACAGCCGACATTACGGAGGATGCGGCACTGGACGAGCGCGGTTGTGCCGCTACCATGGCCTTCGGCATGGAAGCGATTGCCGGCGGTACCGACCTGCTTTGCCTTGGCGACCTCGGCGTCGGCAATTCGACTGTCGCCGCGGCCCTTTGCACGGCACTGTTCGGCGGCACCAGCGCCGACTGGGTCGGCCCTGGATCAGGGGCGGACGCGGCGATGCAGAGGCGCAAGGCGGAGGTGGTCGATGCCGCGGTCGCGTTTCACGGCGCGAGCCTCAAGGACCCGCTGGAAGCGCTGCGCCGGGTCGGCGGGCGGGAATTCGCCGCGATCTGCGGCGCCATTCTGGCGGCGCGGATGCAGAAGATCCCGGTGCTGCTCGATGGGTTTGCGGTGACTGCGGCCGCTGGTGTCCTACATACCGCCAACCCCGCCGCGCTCGATCATTGTCTCCTCGCAAGCCTGTCGCCAGAGTCTGGTCATGCCAAGGCCGCCGAGCGCCTCGGCCTTCGCCCGCTGCTCGATCTGGGCGTCAGTCAAGGCGAGGGGGTAGGGGCGGCGCTTGCCGCCGGCCTGGTCAAGGCGGCCGCGCTGACCAGCTCCGGCATGGCAGCCGCGGTCCGCGGTTAAGCATTCAGCGCCGGCGCGAGGCAACCGCCTTGGTCGGCAGCGCCGGCAGTTCCTCCATCACCCGGCTCAGCGGGAAGATGGCGATCGCCTCGGTGCCTTCGCGCAGCCTGGAATGGAGCTGGAATTCGCCGCCATGCATGGCCAGCAGGCCTTGCACGATCGGCAGGCCAAGCCCGGTGCCCTGTTCGGCGCTCTTGATGGCGATCGAGCCCTGGCCGAAGGCCGAAAGCACGATCGGAATCTCGTCTTCCGGTATGCCCGGCCCATTGTCCTTGACGGAGAGATATTGCCCGCCGCCCGCCGTCCAGCCGACGCGCACGCGGATTTCGCCGCCGGTGGCGGTGAACTTGATGGCATTGGACAACAGGTTGAGCGCAATCTGCCGCACCGCGCGTTCGTCGGCGAACAAGCGCGGCAAGGCGTTTTCGAAATCCTGGACGATGCGGATGTCCTTGTTGCGCGCCTTCAGCTCCATCATGTGGCAGCAATCCTCGACGACGGAGAGCAGCATCATCGGCTCCTCGTTGAGCTGGTAGCGGCCCGCTTCGATGCGCGACAAATCGAGAATTTCGTTGATCAGGTCGAGCAGATGCTGTCCGGAGTCGTGCACGTCACGGGCATAGTCGCGATAGGTCGGGTTGCTCATCGGGCCGAGCACCTCGTTGGCCATCACTTCGGAAAAGCCGAGAATGGCGTTGAGCGGCGTGCGCAGTTCGTGGCTCATCGAGGCCAGGAAACGCGATTTCGCCAGATTGGCGTCTTCCGCCCGCCGCCGTGCCTCGTCCGACATCGATTTCGCCGTCTCCAGTTCGGCGATCAGCGCATCCTTTTCGGAGCGGAACGACAGCAGCATCAGCGAGGAACGGTTGAGCTGGCGCGCTACATAGGCGAAGAAAGGCAACGAGGCGATCAGCAAGCCTGCCATGATCACTTCGACCGGCATCCATAATTTCGCACTGGCATAAGCATAGATGGCGACCGGGAGGGCGAAGGTCGCCAACAGCGCACCGCGCAGGGACGAGGCCAGGATCGCGGTTGCCGACATGGCGAGCAGCAGCACCACCGCCTTGGCGACCTGGAACTGATCCATTTGGCAAGTTTCGCAGCGGAGCCATGCGAACCAAGCCCAGCCAAGCCCGCACAGAAAATGGCCGATCAGGAAATCCCTATGCGTTTCCAGCGGGTTGAGTTCGGACGCTTGAGTGACGCGTCTGGCCATGAATGCAACGATGGTATAGCAGATGAATGTGAACAGCGCCCAGACGCCGATCTCCTTGCCGATGCCCGCGAGCAAGCCTGCCGCGGCCGTTGTCAGAACGAGCAGCGGAATGACGATCACGCCGCCGGTCATCGAAAGCGCGTGGAGCTTCAACAGCTCGCGGTCGAAGTCGGGATTTCCGGCTTGTTGCGAAAGACGGTCGCGCGTCTTGCGCACCGCGCGCGCGACATCGCTGTTGCGATGGCGTTTCCTGCGGTCCACAATAAACTTGTCCGCCGTGGTCGAGCGTTGCAGGGGCATGAAGTCTTCAATTTACGCGGGCAGCAATTTCAAATCGTTAAGCTACGTTCGAATGATTAACCAACGGTTTGCCATATGAGCCGTTCGTGGTCGCGATGGCCGCGCCAGCGATACTATGCGCCACGTCCGCGAAGCCTGTGGCGCCGACTAATGGACTATGGGCTGACACTCATCGTGCTCGGCCTGCTGATCCTCCTGGCGGCGCGCCTCGACCGGATCGAGACGCGCCAGACGGAGGGCGCGGCCACCGTCAATGACGGCGATAGCATCACGCTCGGCAGCGAGCGCATCCGCATGCGTGGCATCGACGCGCCGGAATATTCGCAGATCTGCCGCAAGGACGGTGCCGACTATCCTTGCGGCAAGCTCGCGCGGCAGTCCCTGGTGCGGTTGATCGCCGGCAAAGCCGTCTCCTGCAGCGGCTGGCAGCGCGACCGCTACGGCAGGCTGCTCGGCGACTGCAAGGCCGGCGGCAAGGATCTCAACCGCGCACAGGTCGAGGCCGGCTGGGCGGTCGCCTTTGGCGATTTCGAGACCGAGGAAGCTGCTGCGCGCGCGGGCAAAGCCGGCATCTGGGCCGGAACTTTCGACGAGCCGAAGAACTGGCGCGAGAGCCACGGCCACGAGCTGGTCGAAAGAAAGCACAGCACCTTGGCGTCGATCGGCGACGCCTTGCGGGAAATTTTTCGCTTCTGGTGAGCTGTGCCTATAATTCGTCGGGATGGACGAGGAAGGATAGAGATGAAGCTGTTCGATGGCGGGCGCGCGCCCAATCCACGGCGGGTTCGGGTTTTCCTGGCCGAGAAGGGACTCCGGGTTCCGCTGGTGCCCATAGACATGGGAGCATTGGAGCACAGAGAACAGCCGGTCAGCTCGCGCAATCCGCTGAAGCGTCTGCCGGTGCTCGAGCTCGACGATGGCACCATCATTACCGAGTCCGTTGCCATCTGCCGTTACTTCGAGGAATTGCATCCCGAGCCGGCTTTGTTCGGGCGTGGCGCGCTCGGCAAGGCAATTGTCGAGATGTGGCAAAGGCGTGTGGAGTTCAATCTGTTCGGCTGCGTCGCCGCGGCGTTCCGGCATATCCACCCCGCGATGAGGGAATGGGAGATCCCGCAAATCCCCGAATGGGGCGAGGCTAACAAGCCGAAGGCGATCGATTTCCTGAAATTCCTCGATGCTGAGCTCGCCAGCAGGGAATTCGTCGCCGGCGATGCGTATTCGATCGCCGACATCACCGGGCTGGTCGCCATCGACTTCATGAAGCCGGCTCGCATCAAGGTACCTGAAGAGTGCACCAACGTGCTGCGCTGGCATCAGGCAATCTCGAGCCGTCCGAGTGCCGCCGCCTGACAATGAATTCCGAATGAGCGAAGAGTTGGAAGCCTTGACGGCGCGGGTACGCGCCTGCCGCATCTGCGTTGATAAGCCGGCAGGCAGGCCGTTGCCGCACCAGCCGCATCCGGTGCTCAGGCCATCTTCGAGCGCCCGCATCCTGATCGCCAGCCAGGCGCCGGGTACCAAGGTCCACGTCTCAGGCATGCCGTTCACCGACGCCTCCGGCGACCGGCTGCGGAGCTGGCTGGGCGTCGGCAGCGAGGAATTTTACGACACGGACAAATTCGCCATCGTGCCGATGGGCTTTTGCTTTCCCGGTCAGGACGCCAAGGGCGCCGACCTGCCGCCGCGCCGCGAATGTGCGCCGGCATGGCGCACATCGCTGATGGCGCTGATGCCGCAAGTCGATATGGTGCTGACGATCGGCATCTACGCGCAAAGCTGGCATATGGGCGCGGCGCGCCGTCCCTCGCTGACGGAAACGGTCATGGATTGGCGTGCCATCTGGGCGGCGGCAACCGACCCGAAAGTCCTGCCGCTGCCGCACCCGTCCTGGCGCAACACCGGCTGGCTGAAGCGCAATCCATGGTTTGAAATGGATTTGCTGCCCTTTCTGAGATCGGAAATCCGCTATCGCCTCGGCTAGGCATTCAGCAAGAAATCACTCGCTTTCGCACTATGCGGCAGAATTTCTTTCTTGTAATAGGCTCGAGCAAGAGGGATTATGGTAATCCATTCCTCGAAGCGCGCCGCGCATGAGGGGACGCGCGTTAAATTCTTGTTTTTATGCATGTCGTTGTGCCAAGGCCGCTGCGCACTTGGACGACTTGCATCAGGGGAGCACCCAATGGACCGCCTTGATAGAAAAATTCTCCGCCTCCTGCAGGAGGATGCGACGCTTGCAGTCGCCGACGTCGCCAAGAAGGTCGGCCTGTCGACGACGCCGTGCTGGCGGCGCATCCAGAAGCTCGAGGAAGAGGGCGTCATCAAGCGGCGCGTCGCCATCCTCGATCATGAAAAGGTCAATGTGCGGGTCACGGTGTTCGTCTCGATCCGCACCAATTCGCACAGCCATGAATGGCTGCGGCGCTTTTCGGAGGTCATCCAGGAATTCCCGGAAGTGGTCGAATTCTACCGCATGAGCGGTGACGTCGACTATCTCCTGCGCGTCGTGGTGCCCGATATCGCCGCCTATGATGCCTTCTACAAGCGGCTGATCGCCAAGATCGAGATCCGCGACGTGTCGTCTTCCTTCGCCATGGAGCAGATCAAATACACGACCGAGATGCCGCTGGATTACATTATGCTCGACAAGGAGTCCGGCGCCAACGCCGCCTGAGATTCTTCGGCTTAGTTCTTCTTTTTGTTGAGGAAACTCCAGGGCGAGTTGACCGGCAGCGTGATCGTGTCCGGCACGGTGTCGACATTGACCACCTCGGCCTTGCGCACGGTGTAGCCCGACTGGATGACGCTGATGCCGTCAAGGATGAAAAGCTGGCTCTTCTCCATGCCCGGCCGTAATGCGCCGGTCACCGAAACCGGCTGGTAGGCCTCGGACATCCTGTAAGGGTGTGCAGGCGTGACGAGGACGATCTGGTTGGGCGGCGGCGTCGGCATGTGGCTGCAGGCTCCCGTCCACGGCACCAGCAGGAATTGGTAGATGAGATCACCATCGCGGTCGACTGGCAGCGCATAGCCTGCGAGTTGCACGGTCTTGTCCTGCAAGTTGAGTGAGAGCGTCTCGCCATGATCCGGCATTTTGGCCGCGATCATTGGCAGTCCGACGCTTTCGGCGGCTGCCTGGGTCGCCGGGCGCAGATCCTTCCAGAAAATATGCATGGTTCCGGCGGAAGCGCTTGCCGCGATCGCGGACGCCAACAAGGCAGTTGCCATGATCGTGCCTGATTTAAAACGGTTGCTCATCGCTGCTCCGCCGTTGAGCCTTGATCTGCGGACATCAAGTAAAGCTGCCGCTGCCTCACAGGTCAACGTTCAAGCCGCATCACATGCCGGCGCGAGCCGGTCATGCCGATCTCGCGAAAGCCGCGGGCGGCGAACATGTCGCGAAAACCCATGAAGCTGTAGCTCGGCGAAGCCTGGTCGACGGGATAGGCTTCGATCGTCCTGGCGCCTTTGGCAAAGGCGTGATCGATGGCCGCGTTGAGCAATGCGCTTGCCAGCCCGCCGCCGCGCAGCGCTTTCGGTACATAGAAGCAGACGATCGACCAGATGCCCATCTCGCTATCGTCCTGCTGCCGCGACAGCCTGCGATAGGTCTCGCGCGGCGCAATCGAGCACCAGCCGACGGTCCGGCCATCGATCTGGGCGACAATGCCGACCGGCGTGCCGGCGTCGATCAGCGTCATCATCGCGCGTTTCTTCTCGTCGTTCTCGACATGCTCGCGGCGGTCGAGATTGCGCCAAGCCATACACCAGCAGTATTTCGGCCCGCCGGATTGCTCGAACAGGTTTTCGAAATCGGCGCGCGTCGATTGCGTCACCTCCGTGAAGCGCACTTCGCTCAGGTCAAGCTTTTCTGGCGGCGAGCCGCTCGAGCGTCTTGGCATCGGAAAGTTCCTTCACGGCGCCCTTGCCGATCCAGCGTGCGGTCCTGTCTGTCGAGGCCGCCAGTTTTAGCGCCACGGCAAGGGCAGGGCCGTGCAAATTCATCGATCGCTTGCCGATCGAACGAAGCGCCCAGTTCACGGCCTTCTTCACAAAATTGCGGCCGTCGGTCGCATGCGCCTCGATGATCGACAGGAATTCGAGGAAGGTCGTCTCGGGTTCCTTCTTCCGGTGGACTACCGACCAGGCCATCATCGCAAAAGCCGTGCGTCGAACGAATTCCCGTTCGTCGACCGCGAATTCGGCGATCAATTCCTTCCAGCAATCCGTATCGACAAAGAGATCGGAGACCCCGTCGACGATATCCCAGGAATCGAAAGTCGCCGCCCATCGTCTTGCATCCGCGGCGGAGAACCGCTCCGGATCGGCTGTCACGGAAGCGATGAACTGCGCCTCCATGATGCCTGTCTGCCAAAGCTCGAAGGCACGTTCATGGTTGCGCTTGATTTTCTTGGCAATCTGCCGCTGCACGCCATGCGAGATACCGAGCGCACGTTCGATCTTGATGCCGTAGCGCAGCATGCCAAGTCGATTTTCCTCCGAGGCGATCGAGCGCAGATGAGCGACGATTTCATCGGCGCTGGATTGAGGCGAAAGCTCGGCCGCGGTGAAATCCTATTTCTCCAGCCGCGCCAGCAGCGAGGACGTGTCCCAGCGCTTGCCGCCCATCGCCTGCACGTCCTTGTAGAACTGGTCGACAAGTGCCGTCACCGGCAGTTTGGCGCCGTTGCGGTCGCCCTCGGCGAGGCAGATGCCAAGATCCTTGCGCATCCAGTCGACGGCGAAGCCGAAATCATATTTGCCGGCATTCATCGTCTTGTGGCGGTTCTCCATCTGCCAGGAACCGGCGGCGCCCTTGGAGATAACCTCGATTACCTTTTCGATGTCGAGCCCAGCCTTCTTGCCGAAATGGATGCCCTCCGCCAGGCCCTGAACGAGGCCGGCGATGCAGATCTGGTTGATCATCTTGGTGAGTTGGCCAGCCCCGGCCGATCCCATCAATCCGACCATGCGGGCATAAGCATCTATGACTGGCTTGGCCCTGTCGAAGGCGTCGGGCTCGCCGCCGACCATCACGGTCAGCATGCCGTTCTCGGCGCCTGCCTGACCGCCGGAGACCGGGGCGTCGAGGAACGCAAACCCGCGCGCTTGCGACTGCTGCGCCAGTTCGCGCGCGACCTCCGCCGATGCCGTGGTGTTGTCGATGAAGATGGCGCCTTTCTTCATGGAATTGAAGGCGCCTTCGGCACCGGTCGTCACCGAGCGCAGATCGTGGTCATTGCCGACGCAGGAAAAGACGAAGTCCTTGCCCGCGGCCGCCTCTGCTGGTGTCGCGGCGAAGCTGCCGCCATGCTGGGCAACCCACTGCTCGGCCTTGGCCCTGGTGCGGTTGTAGACGGTGACGTCGTGACCGCCCTTGTTCTTGAGATGTCCGGCCATCGGATAACCCATGACGCCAAGACCAAGAAATGCCACCGAAGCCATGTTTTCGAATCCCTTGGAAGCCTGCTTTGCGGTCTTCTTACCGGATCAGGCAAGGCGATGGGAGTCAGCGGTGTAGATGGATGGTGATGCGCCGTTCGGTCCACTCGACGCCGTGGCGCAATGTTTCCACGATGATCAGATAGATGATCGCCGCCCAGATATACGACTGAAAGTCGAAGGTGCGCGCATAGGTGAGCCGGGTGATGCCCATCAAATCGTAGACCGTGATGATGGCGACGATTGCCGAGCCCTTGATCATCAGGATGATCTCGTTGCCATACGGGCGCAACGCGACGATCAGCGCCTGCGGCAGGATGATCTTCCACATCGTCTGCAGTTTGTGCAGGCCGAGCGAGGCGGCACCTTCCCACTGTCCCCTCGGCACGCTCTCGATTGCGCCACGCAAAATCTCGGCCTGGTACGCGGCCGTATTCAGCGAAAAGGCGAAGATCGCGCAGTTGAACGCTTCGCGGAAGAAGCCCCACAGTCCGACCATCTCGAGCTCCGGCCGGAAGGAGCCGACCCCATAGTAGACCAGGAAGGTCTGCGCCAACAGCGGCGTGCCGCGAAAGAAATAGACATAGGCATAGGCGAACCCCGAAAGGATCGGGTTCTTCGACATGCGTGCATAGGCGATCGGCACCGACAGGATCGCGCCAAGCACAATCGAGATGGCAACCAGCAACAGGGTGATGCCGAGGCCGGATATGTAGCCGGGTGCATATTTCTGGAAGAACTCCGGGTTCCACGCAGCGATCAGGTAGACGACCATGCCAATGCCGAGAGCGATCCACAGGCCGACCAGGACATGGCCGAGGATGCGTTGACGCGACCAGCCGCGTGCGGGCGGCGGCGGCCGGTCGACCTTCAGCGTGTCGGTGGCCAGGCTCATCTCTTGACCTCGCTGCCGCCGACCGCTCGTTCGATCGCATTGATGCCGAAGGAGGAGACGATCGCCAGCAGGAGATAGATCAGGCCGGCAAAACCGTAAAACAGGAAGGCATGCTTGGTGACGCGAGCGGCAACCCCGCTCTGCCGGAGGATCTCGTTGAGGCCGACGGCCGAGACGAGCGCGGTGTCCTTGAGCAGGATAAGCCAGAGATTGGCAAGTCCGGGCAACGCGATGCGGATCAACTGCGGCAGCACGATCAGCCGCATCGTCTGGCCGCTGGACAGGCCAACCGAATAGCCTCCCTCATATTGCCCTTTTGGAATGGCGCGGAAGGCGGATAAAAACACCTCGCTGGAATAAGAGGAAAAAATGAAGCAGAGCGCGATCATGCCGGCGACGAAGCTGTTGACGTCGGCGGACGTTCCGGGGCTCACCAGCCGGACAATGTACTGCAGGATCAATGGGATGCCGAAGAAGATCAGAAACAGCGTGAGCAGCTCGGGTATTCCGCGAAAAATCGTGGTGTAGATGTTCCCGGCCAGTCTCAGCGACGGCTCTTCCGACTGTTTGGCCAGCGCCACGAAAAAGCCGAGCGTCAGCCCGAAGGGCAGAGTGGCCAGCGCAAGACATACTGTGACAAACACACCCGCGGCGATGTCGTCGAGCCAGCCTTCGGGTCCCCAACTGAGAAGCGTCAGTGCGCTCTGCATCCGCCTGCCTGTTCTCCTTGAGGCTCTTTGAGACCCGTGCCGCGTCACCCCTCGTGCGCGGCATCCTTATAAGAACGGCGGGAATCTCCCGCCGTTCAAGTCCTCGTATGTCGGTCGATCAGGACTCGCCGCCATAAACATCATATTTGAAGTATTTGTCGTTGATTTCCTTGTACTTTCCGTTTGCTCGGATGGCGTCGATCGCCGCATTGAACTGGTTGACCAGATCGGTCTCGCCCTTGCGCACGGCAATGCCGGCGCCCGGACCGTGGATTTCGATGACCGGCTTGATTGTGCCGACCAGCTTGCAGCAGGCGCCGTCCGGCGAATCCAGCCATTGCTGCAGCACGACGATGTCGTCATTGGCGGCATCGAGCCGGCCATTGGCCAGATCGAGCTGGTATTCCTGTGCGGTCGGGTACGGCTTGACGGTGCTGTCGGTATAAGTCTTGGTCGAATAGTTGAAATGCGTGGTGGACGCCTGCACGCCGATCGTCTTGCCGGCCAAATCTTCCTTGGTGACACCCTTGATGTCGGTGTCCTTGGGCGCGGCAATCGCCGGCGGCGTATTGTAATATTTGTGGGTGAAGTCGACCTTCTCGGCGCGTTCCGGCGTGATCGACATCGACGCGACGATGGCGTCGAACTTGCCTGCCTGAAGGGCGGGAATGATGCCGTCCCAGTCCTGCGCGACAAAGGTGCACTTCACCTTCATCTCGTCGCAGAGCGCCTTGGCAATGTCGATATCGAAGCCTACGAGCTGGCCGTCGGCTGTCAGATTGTTGAATGGGGGATAGGCTCCCTCGGTGCCGATCCTCAAGGTCTTTTCCTGGGCCTGGGCAACGCCAAGCGTCAGCAGCGCAGCCGAAGCGGCAAGCGCGATACGCAGTGCAATACGCATAATGGTCCTCTCTGTTGGTCCCGGCCGTCGTTCCCGAACGGCTCTGTGGGCGGTGCTTTTGACCGCCCGCTGATGCGATATTCCCATTCTTTCCCAAGAAAAAGCAACTGCAAAACCGTCGCTTGAGGGAAGGTCATGTTCAGAAAGCGATGACGCTGGGTCAGACGCCTAAATTGGAAAGCAACTGGGCGGAAACTGTCTTCTGCCGCATTTTCAGCGCGACAGGCTTGTGGCGCGCTCGATGAAGTCAGCTATCGAATTCGTGTCGTCGAGATCGAAGGCCGGCAGGTCTTCGCCGACAATGGGGAAGTCGGAGGCGATGGCGACAATGTGTGGATCGCCTGCCGAGAGCGGTGTCCGGTCCTTGGCCTCGAGCCGTCTCGTCTCGATTTTCTTGTGCGCTTCGCGCTTGTAACCCTCGACCAACACGATGTCGCACGGTGCCAGCCGTGACAGGATCGCGTCCAGCGTCGGCTCGTCCTCGCCGCGCAATTCGTGCATCAGCGCCCAGCGCCTGCCCGACACGACCGCGACCTCCATCGCTCCCGCCTGCCGGTGGCGAAAGCTGTCCGCTCCGGGTTTGTCGATGTCGAAATCATGATGGGCGTGTTTTACCGTCGACACTTTCCAGCCGCGCCGGACGAGTTCGGCTACCAGCTTTTCGGTCAATGTCGTCTTGCCGGAGTTCTTCCAGCCGGTGATGCCGAAAATACGTCTTTTCATGGCTTGATGCTCTGCAACAGATGCACGGCCTGGGCAAGGTCGTCGGGAGTGTTGATGTTGAAGAACGGATCGATCTCGGCCCCGCCGGATTTCAGGATGGGAAATTCCACCTCGACAAAACCGTGCCGGTCGATGAACGCCGCAACGCGCCGGTTGTCTTCCTCGACGAGAAATTGTCGCAAGACCTGATCTAACCCTAGCGGCCAGAGTGCAAAGGTCGGATGCCGTTTGCCGCCGGAACAGGCGACCGCAATCGAGCCGGGGCGTTCGTCGGCTGCCGCGAGCAGCCGCTCGACCATATCCCTGGGCAGGAAAGGCGTATCGCCGGCAGCCGTGACCAGCGCCTGGCAGGTCGTGTCGGAAGCCCATTCGAGGCCGGTCAGGATCCCGGCAAGCGGCCCGGCATAACCTTTGACAGTGTCGGCAAGCACCGGAAGCCCCGTTGCGGCAAACCGTGTCGGATCGCCATTGGCGTTTAGCGCAAGCGGTCCGACCTGCGGGCCAAGGCGCGAAACGACACGGTCGAGCAGGGTACCGTCGCCAAGCGCAAGCAGCGTCTTGTCGCCGCCACCCATCCGGCTCGATCGGCCGCCGGCCAGAATGATCCCTGCGATATGTCGGCCCATCGTTTGCTGCCTAGACCCAAAATCCAGTTTTCAAATCAGACAGTCGTCGACAGTCACTCTATATGCCGTCCGGCGCCATGTCCGGTCCAGTGCTTTCGGCGGCTGTTTTTCGCCGGCCGACGATCCGTTCGCGGTAGAGTGCATAGAGGCCTGACGCGATGATGATCGTGGCACCGAGGATCATCGGCAGATCGGGGACATCGCCGAAGATCGTGAAGCCAAGCAAGATCGACCAGAGCAGGGCGGTGTAGCGAAACGGCGCGATGAAGGAGATATCGCCCACCCGCATCGCCGTGATGATGAAGTGATAGCCGATGAGCACGAGCACCGCCGCCAGCGCCAGGAACGCCGTGCTTTGTCCTGTCATCGGTGTCCAGCCGCCCATCGGCGAAAGCAGTGCCGCGCCCAGAACTGTCATGGCAAGTGCGGTGGCGGTCGACACCAGCAATGTTGGAATTGCCTGCGGGATCCGCTTGGTAGCGAGATCGCGCACCGCGCAGCATGCGACGCTGGCCAGCGCCAGCAGAGAAAAGACGCTGAACCCTTCGAAGCCGGGCCGCACGATGATCAGCACGCCGGCAAAACCGGCGGCAATGGCCAGCCAGCGCCGCCAGCCGACGCCCTCGTTGAACACAAGCGCGGCGCCCATCGTCACCGCCAGCGGCAGCGCCTGCAGTACGGCGGAGACATTGGCGATCGGAAGATGTGCCAGAGCAACCAGGAACGACACGGTGGCGCCGGCCTCGCCGGCGACGCGCAGCGCAACGGTCGGCTGCAGCATCGAACCTGGCCGGGCAAGCGCGCCCCGTTGCCACGCAAGCAGGCCAACGAAAAGCGAAGCGAAGGCGCCGCGGATCAGCATGACCTGCGCCATGTTCATCGATTCTGATGAGAATTTGGTGATCGCGTCGTTCAGAGTGAAACCAGCCATGGCCACCATCATGAACAACGCGCCGCGGAGGTTTGGCGAAAGAGGCAAGGCGATTACCGGGTGAGTCCTGCAGCAAGCGTCTAGCAGGCACCCACAAGACAGCAACGTCAAAGGGCTGGGCCACAGCCTTTCTGTGGCCCGTGACATCTGCCGCGCAAGAGCGGCAGGGCTTATTTGGGCGTCAGTACCTCGGTGCCGTTGCCTTCCTTGCCGGCAATCGTCCACAGGCCATGCAGCGAGCCGTCTTCCTGCACCTTGTAGACGACTAGACCGACCGCCTTGCCCATGACGTAGCCGGCGGAGAAGGCATCGTCGTTGCGCATGCAGATACCGTCCGAGGACGAGCCGCCTGTCTCCCAATGGATCGTGCAGGTCGTCTCGCTGGTCAGCGTGATCGTGGCGTCGCCACCATAGGACGACCCATCGAAATTGGTGCCGGCCACGGCATAGGTGCCGCCGATCGACTGAGCCGCCGCGGGCAGGGCCGCGAGGCTGAGCAATGCAAGAGAAAGAATGAGTTTGCGCATATCGTATTCCCCCACTGGGCGAAGAACCGCTCCAGAGCAGAGGCTAGGCCCGAATGGGCTTGCGGTAAATCCGGTGACCGTTTGCGGACAAGACCTTTTCTGGGTGTGACCCCAAAAAAGGTGCCGTTCTAAAGGATGGGTTCGGAGGGCAAATTTGTCACACTGCGGCTCGAGGAGAATTTTTCGACGAGATCAAATTTGCTCGGCAAGATTCACCAAATTGGTCATTGTAAGCTTCTGATCGTGTTGGGGAGATGGTCCATGATGAATGCACGAGGCAATGCGGACTGGCTTGGCACAGGCAGCAGGCGGCATGTTTCGTCGGCTTTCCGGTTCTCCTCTGCCCTGGCGGTTATCCTCATGGCGATAGCGCCTGCGTTCGCCGAGAACGGCGCTTCGGCGTCGGCAGTCGAACGGATGTCCACGCCGGGTCACGAAGCGGATGAGCTCGCTCGCCGCGTCGGGAAATGGTCCGTCGTCAACACGATCTGGCCAACGCCCGGCGCCCAGCCGATCGTGATGACGGGGCTGGTGGCCGAGCGCACGATGATCGGTCCCTTCATGCAGGAGGTGATGCGCCCGGCGCCCGGGTCGAAAATGCCGGACTTCCAGCGGATAGCCTATTTGAGCTATGACCGGGTGGAGGGCCGCTGGAAGTATGTCTCCATGGACACCCGTTTCCCGGCAGGGATCATGCCCGCCTGGAGTTTTGGTGGCGAGGAGGACGGCAAGATTTCACTGCTGTTCCAGCCGCTTGGTTTCGTCGGCTTCGGCCCGGAGGTCGAAGGGCGGTTCACGGCCTCCGATTTCGTCATTTCCAGGGACGGCGACAACCACGAAGTGGCCGAGCAACATTTCCTCCAGGCCAATGGCAGCGGCAAAAAATGGCTTGCCGTACGATATGACTACACGCGCCAACAACCGTGACTCGCTAGCAAAAACAATAGGCTGCCAATAAGTTCTGACGTCGCCGGATGCTCACGGTCCCCTGAGGCTGCCGGCGATCGCATCGACGAGCGGGTCGTATTTCGATTTCAGGGCTGGCGGGTAGTCGATCCAGACCGTGCGGATGACACCGTCTTTTCCGAACAGGCGGCGTTCATAGAAGATGTTCCCGCCTTTGATGCCCGACAGCACCGCCCAGTCCTTGCCGGTCTTGCTGTAGGTGATCCTGTAGCCAGGTTCCTTGCTGGCCCTCTCGGCGGAGACGAAGGCTGTCGGGGTGTCATCATCGATGTTGAGGATACCCGAACAGATCAGGCTGGCGCCATCGGCAGTGAGCCATTGTTGTCCATCGCCATTGTCCGGCTCAGGCTGGCGAAGAGTGAAGATTTCATCCGGAAAGGTGCAGATGGTACCGAAGCGCTCGTTCGTGTAGGTAAATGGCGCGGCAACTGCCGTGGTCCCCGCCATCACTCCGAAAAACGTCAGGACTGCAAAAAACCGCTGCACGCTTTGCCTCGCGCCGATACCAAGGCGATTATTCTTGCACGAAATCGGCGAAAAATCAGCCGCCGGTGATGCTCATATGCCGCGACACCGACGGACGGTTGGTGCGGCGATCGATGATGAAGTCGTGGCCTTTGGGCTTGCGGCCGATTGCTTCGTCGATGGCATCGGCGACCAGCTCGTTGCCTTCCGACGCACGCAGCGGCGCGCGCAGGTCGGCGGCATCTTCCTGGCCGAGGCACATGTAAAGGGTGCCGGTGCAGGTCAGCCGGACCCGGTTGCAGCTTTCGCAGAAATTATGCGTCATCGGCGTGATGAAGCCCAGCCGTCCGCCGGTCTCGGCGACTTGGACATAGCGGGCCGGGCCACCGGTCTTGTAGGGAATGTCGCTTAGCGTGAACTGGCGTTCGAGAGCCGCGCGCAGCAGCGACAGCGGCAAATACTGGTCGGTGCGGTCGGCGTCGATCTCGCCCATCGGCATGGTTTCGATGACCGTCAGATCCATGCCGCGGCCATGCGCCCAGCGCAGCATTTCCGGCAATTCGGCGTCATTGAAGTCCTTCAACGCCACGGCGTTGAGCTTTACCTTCAGCCCGGCCGCCTGCGCGGCGTCGATGCCGTCCATGACCTTGTCCAGATTGCCCCAGCGGGTGATCTGGCGGAATTTGTCGGCATCGAGGGTATCGAGCGAGACGTTAATGCGCTTGACGCCGCAGTCGGCGAGCTCGGTGGCAAAGCGGGAAAGCTGCGATCCGTTGGTGGTCAGCGTCAGCTCTTCCAGTGCACCACTCTCGAGATGCCGCGAAAGCTGGCGTACCAGGTGCATGATGTTCTTGCGCACAAGCGGCTCACCGCCGGTGAGGCGGAGCTTGCGCACACCCTTTTCGATGAAGACCGTGCAGAGCCGGTCGAGCTCTTCCAGCGACAGCAGGTCCTTCTTCGGCAGGAACGTCATGTCCTCGGCCATGCAATAGGTGCAGCGGAAATCGCAGCGGTCGGTGACCGACACGCGCAGGTAGGTGATCGTGCGACCGAAAGGATCGATCATATCCATGCTTGTGCGCTTCCCGTGGGCGTGAACGGCTTCGTTATATATGGCTATGTGATACGAGCCAACTTGGCATTCAAGATAGAAGCTCGCGATCATCGGTAACATTCCGACGCCGACAGATCATGTCGGAAGTTCTGAAACGGCCTGTTCCCTCGACGCGAAGCGGCGTAGGGAAGGGTGGTATTCCGCAGGATCCATCAGCATGACAGCGCCAAAAGAACTCAGGGTCTCGAAGGACCGCAAGCTGCTTTCCGTCACCTTTCCGGGCCATCAGCCGTTCGAATTGTCGGCCGAGCTGCTGCGCGTCGCCTCGCCATCGGCCGAGGTGCAGGGCCATTCGCCCGAACAGCGCGTCACCGTTCCCGGCAAGCGCAATGTAACGATTCTGAAGATCGAGCCGGTCGGCAATTATGCCGTGCGCATCACCTTCGACGATTTCCATGATACCGGCATCTTCACCTGGAATTACCTGCATACGCTGGGTCATGAGAAGGATGCACGCTGGGCCGCCTATCTCGCCGAACTGGAAGAGAAGGGGCTGAGCCGCGACCGTTGAATGGATCCCGCAGGACTCTCAGGTCAACGCAGGATTGCCAGTATCTCGCTGGTGTCGTGATAAAACGGCGTACCTTCGATCAGCCGATCATCCTTGAAGCGCAAGACTTCGGCAAACGGCTGTTTGATGGTTGCACCATTGGCCCGCGATGTCAGCGAAAGCGAGCAGCTCATGAACACCGTGTCATCGTTTTGGGCGACCTGAAGGTCCTCCACCGCCACGTCGCTCCAGATTTCCCGCATTTTGCGGAAAAGGGCGCCAACGCCGTCGAGGCCGTTCCAGTCACCGGCATAGGGCAGGGAGCGCGGCTCATGCACGACAATCTCGGCATGAAATGCGCCGGCAAGCACATCGAGGCTCTCCGACCCTGATTGCAGGAAACGCATTTCAACATTGAACATGTTTTCAATAAGTTCCATGGCGGTGCGTCGCCGGTCGAGCGGTTTATCCATTTTTGACCTCCGTATCCATTGGCACGATCATGCAGGTAAAGCGGTTTGCCCTTGTTTGCGTTGCCTCGACACCCGTTTCCTGATGACCGGCAAACGGGCACTTGTCGTGAAAACGTCATCCATCTGGAGTAGCGCCGGCAAAGCTTTGGAGACGAAAACATGTCCATGATCACCAGCATCGAACAGCTTGAAGCGCTCTATGGCCTGCCCGGCGAGGCGTCGGTGGTCAAGGAACTCGACCAGCTGATTCGCGAATACGCAGCTATCATCGAGGCTTCGCCGTTTGCCGCGCTCGCAACCTGCGGGCCAGAAGGGCTGGACTGCTCGCCGCGCGGCGATCTCGCCGGGTTCGTCCGCATCCATGATCCGAAAACGCTGATGATGCCGGACCGGCGCGGCAACAACCGTGCCGATTCGCTAAGGAACATCCTTCGCGATCCGCGCGTCGCGCTCCTGTTCCTGGTGCCGGGTTCCGGCACGACGCTGCGCGTCAATGGCCGCGCCCACATCACCACCGATACCGGGCTCTGCGCCTCGTTCGCCGTCGAGGGCAAGCCGGCGCGCTCGGTGACGATCATCGAGATCGATGCGGTTTATTTCCAGTGCGCCCGCGCCATCCACCGATCGGAACTGTGGAATCCGGCAAGGCATGTCGACCCGAGATCGCTGCCGACTCCCGGCCAAATCCTGGAAATCACCAGCCGCAAGAACATTGACGGCGAGGTCTACGACAAGGAATGGCCCGAGCGCGCGAAAAAATCGATGTGGTGAAGCATTTGGTGGTGGAGCACTGGGCTGTCAGGCGGTCTTCAAAACCTCGGCAATCCTACGCATCTGTTCGCCGATCATGTCACATTGTTCCGGCGTCGACTGGCTCATCGCCTTCTCGATCAGCGCCATATGGACCTTCAGCGCCTGCATCAGCAGTGCCTCGCCGGCCTCTGTCAACGTCAGCCTCAGCACGCGCTTGTCCTTCTCGTCGCCCTCGCGGCGCAGCAGGCCACGGGTCTCCAGCTGAGGCAAAAGCATAGTGATGTTGGAGCGGCCGACCAGCAGCCGACGAGCAAGGTCGTGCTGCGACATGCCGGGATGACGGTAGAGGTTCATCAGCACGTCGAGCTGCGCCGGCTTCAGGTCGAGCGGCGCAAGCTTCACCGCCAGGGTGCGTTCCACCACATGGCAGGCGCGCGCCACCGCGACCCAGTTGCGAAAACGCGGGTTGTCCCAGGGCAGGTCTTGCTTAATGTTCATGTTTGAACTATTATGTTCATGCTTGAACCAATGAATGGATCGCCACTATGGCATCATTTGGACTGAAGGTCATCCGCGGCACGTTCGGCGTGGCTGAGCATGTGGCACCGCGACTCACCGGGCGTGCTGCATTCGAGCTGTTCTGCCGCACGCCGCACGAGAAGAGCTTGAGCAAAGGCGAGCGCCGCGCAATTGATCGCGCCGCCGATTTCATGACCCAGGCACGCCATCACCGGCTAAAGACCAGAACCGGCTGCGTCATGGTGCATGAATTCCGGCCCGAGCCGGGCAGGGCGACTGCCGGCACCGTGCTCGTCATCCATGGTTGGCGTTCGCGCACCGAATACATGCGCACGCTGATCGAAGCCTATCGCGATGCCGGCTACAAGGTGGTCTCGCTCGATCTGCCGGGCCACGGCCAGTCGCAGGGCCGCCGGCTTACCCTGGTCAGTGCGGTCGATGCGGCACGGGTTGCCGGCGAATGGTTCGGCCCGTTCGCGGCCATTGTCGGCCATTCCTTTGGTGGTGCCGTTGCCGCCAACGCCGTCGCCGGTTCGATCAGGAACATCCCGCGATTGGCGGCCGGGCGTCTGGTGCTTATCGCCGCGCCGAGCTCGCTGCCGGCGATCTTCGCTGATTTCAGCCGCATGCTGAATGTCGGCTCGCGCTCGCAGGCCGCCATGGCCGACCGGGTCGAGCGCATCGCCGGCCGGCCGTTGCACGAGTTCACCGGTGACCGCCAGCTCGCAAGCACGCCGCTGCCGACGCTGGTGATCCACGCGCCGGACGACCGCGAAGTTTCCGCCGAGCATGCAAGGCTCTACACGCGCGCCGGAGACCATGTGCGGCTTTACTGGGCCGACGGGCTCGGCCACCGCCGCATTCTCGCCGACAGGGGTGTGGTGGAGCGTGCCGTTGGCTTCGTTGCCGGCAGGCTGGAGCCGTCTCTGCAGTGACCTGAATATCGTTCTTGTCAGCCGGTTTCGACCGTCACGCCGCCCCGGTGCTGGCCATCGCTATCCAAGCCGCCATTGCCCCGTCCACCGTCGCCAGAAGAGCCGAGCGCGACGCGCCGTCGCGCGCCTGGATCGACATGCCGTGCTGCACGGTGGCGTAGAAGGTCGCGGCCGTACCGCAGTCGAAATCAGCCGGCAACTCCCCCTCGGCCACGCCACGCTCGAGCCGTCTCAGCAAGGCTTCGCGGTTTTCGGCGCGGCGACGGCGCAGATCATCGCAGATGGCGCCGCGGCTTGAGTCCTGGTGCAATGCGCCGAGCGCGATAAGGCAGCCTTGCGGACGACCGGTCTGTGAATAGGCCCTGGCAGTCTGCCGCAGGAACCGTTCGACGGCCTGGCGCGCGGTCGGCGCCTTTTCCAGCGCAGACCAGATCTCGGTTCCCTCGACCCGCGTGTAAAGCTCGGTTGCCTCGAGAAACAGCGCTTCCTTGCTGCCGAAGGCGGCATAGAGGCTGGGTGAGTTGATGCCCATTGCAGCGGTCAGGTCGCTTATCGACGCGCCCTCATAACCCTTGGCCCAAAACACTTCCATTGCGCGCCGCAAGGCGGCGGCTCGATCGAAGGTGCGGGGGCGGCCTCGTTCCGGCATGGCATCCTTTCTGTATTGATCGATACATAATTCAGTTGACGTGGTTCAGCAAGGCTGGCAGATATTTATGTATCAATCACTACAAAATGGAGAAGCAGATGTCATCCAGAAGCTTGAACGGCAAGGCCGCCCTCGTCACCGGCGGCAGCCGCGGCATTGGTGCGGCGATCGCAAGAAGGCTCGCGGCCGACGGCGCAGGCGTGGCGATCACCTATGTGAATGGCGAGGAAGGGGCGCGTGCGGTGGTCAGGGAAATCGAGGCGGCCGGCGGCCGGACCTTTGCCATCAAGGCCGACAATCGCGATGCTGGTGCGATCGAGGCGGCAGTCGATGAGGCAGCAAAAGCCTTCGGACGGCTCGACATCCTGGTCAATAGCGCCGGCATCTGGCGCGCTGCGCCGATCGATGTCCTGTCGCTTGCCGATTTCGATGAGACAATGGAGGTCAACCTCAGAGCCCCGTTCGTCGCCGCCAAGGCGGCAGCAGCGCATATGGGCGAGGGTGGCCGGATCATCTCGATCGGCAGCAATCTGGCCGAGCGTGCCACGGACGCCGGCCTGAGCGCCTATTCGGCCAGCAAGGCTGCCTTGGTTGGCCTGACCAAGGCCTTTGCACGCGATCTCGGTCCGCGCGGCATCACCGCCAATGTCGTCCATCCGGGGTCGACCGATACCGACATGAATCCGGCAGGCGGCCCGCACGCCGAGCATCAGCGCCAGAAGATGGCGATGCCTCGCTTCGGCACGGCCGACGAGATCGCCGGCATGGTTGCGTGGCTTGCCGGCCCCGAAGGGCGCTTCGTGACAGGCGCGGCATTGACCATCGACGGCGGCGCCAACGCTTGAGGTTTGGCTCACGGGCACTACCATTGGACGGGAGCGACGGCGGATTCGCTCCCCCGTCACGACGTTGTGAAACCGTTCTGCAACAGACGTTCCGAAATTTATGAAAGCTTAACGAAATCAGTATGAATCAGTATAGTCACGCCTTACATCCGCCATGGGGTGGGCGAGACCGTGAAAGCGGTGCGGAACGGGATCCGGTTCAACCGGAGCGGGTGATCCATGAAACTCTTTGGAAACAAAGCAACCGTGCTGCCGTTTGCGGTGGCCGCGGCAATGCTGGCCTTCGGGGCGCCGAAGGCTGAAGCGCAAGGGTTCTTCGACATGCTTTTCGGCGGCGGCGTCAAACACGCACCGCCGAAAGGTAACTTTCCGCCACCACCGTCAAAATACAAGCCGAAGCCCAAGGCGCCGGCCGCTTCCGGTGGTGGGGGCGGTGGTGGTGCGCAAATCAGCGGCCCGTCCTATTATACCTACAAGAGCGATCCGCTGGTGCGCGTCGATTTTTCGGCCCTGTCGGCAGCGCCTGAACCAGCAACGCCTCAGGACGCTGCTTTCGAGCCGGCGGCCACCGGGGCTGCATTCCGCGAAGCCATTGCCGGCCTCGACGGCTATGACCTCTACGCCGAGAAGGACACCGCCAAGGCGCTGATCGCCTATTACTCGGCCAATCCGGATTTCATCTGGGTGACGGGAACCAGTCCCAGCAGCCGTGCCCAGGATGCCGTGCGGGTGCTGGGCGAGGCCGCGAGCTACGGCCTGACGCCCGCCGACTACACCGTCGAAGTTCCGGCAGCAGGCACATCGGCGGGCAATGTCGATGAACGCCTGAAAGAGCTGGTCCGCTTCGAGATGGCGCTGTCGGCGCGTGTCCTGCGCTACGCCCGTGACGCACAAAGCGGCCGCATCGATCCCAACCGCATGACCGGCTACTACGATTTTCCGCCGAAGCCGCTCGACATGGAAGGGGTGCTGAAGACGCTGGCCCATACCCAGCAAGTGCGCACTTATCTCGAGTCACGGCATCCACAGAATTCCGAGTATCAGGCGCTGCGCGTCGAACTGGAAGCGCTCCAGGCCAGCGCCGAAGACGAAATCACCATCGATCCCAATCTGCTGTTGAAGCCGGGGCAGACCAGCCCCGAGCTGCCGAAGCTTTTGACAAAGATCGCGCGCAATCTCGATGACGAGATGGGCGGCGCCTATGGCGAGGTCCTGGCGAGGCTCGCTACCAGCGAGGTCTACGATCCGGAGCTGGTGCCGGTGATCAAGGCGGTGCAGAAACGGGCCGGCATGAAAGGCGACGGCGTCATCGGCCCGCGTACCGTTGCATCGTTGGCCGGAACGTCCAAGGCCGACAAAATTCAGAAGGTTCGGGTTGCGCTCGAAGAGTTGCGCTGGTTGCCTTCCGACCTTGGCAGCCCGCGCGTCTTCATCAACCAGCCGGCTTTCACCGCGAGCTATATCGATGATGGCGAGGAGAAGCTGAAGACCCGCGCCGTGGTTGGCAGGCCCACCAACCAGACTGCTTTCTTCTATGACCAGATAGAGCAGGTCGACTTCCATCCCTATTGGGGCGTGCCGCAGTCGATCCTGGTCAACGAGATGCTGCCGCGGCTGCGCCGGGATCCTGGCTATCTCGACCGCGCCGGCTACGAGGTGGTCAATGCCCGCGGCAAGCGCATTCCCTCGTCCTCGGTCAATTGGGGCGCCTACGGCGCAAAGATACCCTACGGCGTGCGCCAGCTGCCGAGCGAGGCCAACGCGCTGGGCGAGCTGAAGATACTGTTCCCCAACAAGCATGCAATCTACATGCACGATACGCCGCAGAAGTCGTTTTTCCAGCGCGACATGCGTGCGCTCAGCCATGGCTGCGTTCGCTTGCAGGATCCGCGCGGCATGGCCGCTGCCGTGCTCGGCACCTCGGTCGACTACATCGAGGACAAACTGAAACACGGACATTCGACCGAGGACGTGACACGCAAGATCCCGGTCTATGTCGCCTATTTCACCGCATGGCCGGACCTGTCCGGCAAGGTAGAATATTTCAATGACGTCTACGGCCGCGATACAAGGCTGCAGCAGGCGCTCGACAGCACGGAAGCGGTGCGTTCGCCGGCAAGCTGACGAATGCGGTTCTAGCGCTGAAACAGTGGACGCCGGAAACCGGCATCGCGTCCGGCGATGAGCCAATAGACCAAGCCCGCGACAACGCCTGCGGCGGCAATGATGCCGATATCGGCCCAGCGCTCCGGGTTCGTGTCATCCGGTACACTGGGCCAGATCAAGGCGAAGCCGCCAACCGCGGCCGCCCCGCCGAAGACCATGTGCAGCCAAAAATTGCGCAGCGAGAAAAACTCGGCAATCAGTGCGAAGATCAGCGTCTGCAAGCCGGTCAGCACGATCGTCAGAAAATAGATGAACATGCCTAGCGGCGGCAACAGCAGCACCGCAACGGGGGTGACACCCATGACGTCGAAATAATTCGGCGCATTTGGCAGCGAACTCAGCCCGCCATAGATCGCCGCCACCGCGATCAGCCCAACCAGTACCGCTATGAAATAACCCGCGAGCATCATCAGAAAGCGTTTCAATACGTGCTTTACCGTCGCCATGCCCACCCCCGCGCGCAATGATAGCACTCAGTCAGCCATCAAAGTCATATCTACGCAAGCGTCTGCCGAAGGCCGGGGGCCTTCGAGGCGCGCCATTTTTTAGAATCTGGACCGTTGGCGCCCAGCTTCATTTCGGCGCGGCTGTCACCGGATCGTAGGTGATTTCGACTTTCGCCTTGTCGCTCGTGTAATAAATGACGGTGTAGCCATCGCTGTCCCAATCGATTTCCTTGATGTAGCGGAAGTCGTCGCGCTGCTCGACCTTGGCGATGATTTCCGACAGCTTCTTGGCATTCTGCGGCGGCACCGGATTTTCGTCCGCGGCAAAGGCCGATCCGCCGACAAGCAGCACGGCGGCCGCCAAAACAAGTCTGGACATGGCTTTCCCTCACATCTCGATCAGCAGAAACTCGTTTCTATGCAGGTTTGTTCCGGGATAGCGGACCGTTGCGTTACAAGGAGGCGCCGTCCGTACCTGATTTATGGCTGCCGAAAGAACACGGCGACTGCTTAAAATCATGATGCGTCGCCTCAACATCGCGGCCGTAATAGTGCCGGTGGTCATTCGGGGTTTTACATGCAAATGCGTCATGCCATCATATTTGTACTTTTCATATTTTCCATTCCGGCCATTTCGATGCCTGTCCAGAAAGCCGAGGCGCTAGAACCTGAACGCTATACGGTCTATTGCGCCGACGACCGCATCGAGGTTTCGTGCTGGGATATCGAGCAGATGAAGGTGCGGGCCGGCTCCAACGTTTGCCAGTTCCAGAGCTATACGAGAGGCAGCGCTTTGAATTTCGCCCAAAAGAATTTTGGCGGCGAGGGGGGCTACCTGCAGCTGCTAGCCGCTCTGGCTTGGCTTGAATTGATTCAGGAAAGCAAATGGTGGGCGATGCAGGGATTGAACCTGCGACCCCACCCGTGTGAAGGGTGTGCTCTCCCGCTGAGCTAATCGCCCGCTCGTTGCCCGAAGGCCAAGCGCGCCGCGATATAAGGGAGGCCGGCCTGCTAAGTCAACCACTTGTCGGTCGGCATTTGGCGGTCCGCCCGATGGGCAGCTTTCAGCCTTCTGCGGCGGCCATCAGTCCTTGTACCAGATCGAGCGTCAGCGAATCGAAATGCGAGATTACCGCCGACGGTTCGAACTCTCGCACATGGCGGTCGGTGTAGCCGAAATCGACTGCCACTACCGGAATCCCGGCGGCTTTCGCCGTGTCGATGTCGGTCTGCGAATCACCGACCATCAGTGCACGGTGCGGGTCGCCGCCGGCGCGCGCGATGGTCTGCGTGAGATGGCGCGGGTCGGGCTTGCGGAACGGAAAACTATCCTGACCGCAGATAGCCGCGAAATGCCTGGTCATGCCGAGCGCCTCGATCAGCGCCACCGAATTGGCCTCGTATTTATTGGTGCAGATGGCCAGCAGGTAACCGGCTGCCTCGAACCGTGCGATCGTCTCGGGGACGCCGGGGTAGGGGCGCGACTTGCCGGGGATGTTAACGGTGTAATGGTCCAGAAACAGCTTGAGCAGGCGGTCGTGCTCCTCGACTGCCAGCGATCTGTGCTGCGCTGCGTGAGCGCGTTCGATCATCACCCGGCCGCCATGGCCGACGAAGCGCTTGAAGCCGGCTTCGTCGACGGCCGCGAGCTGGCTGGCGGCAAGGCTGTGGTTGAGACTGTCGAGCAGGTCCGGCGCCGTGTCGATCAGCGTCCCGTCGAGGTCGAACACGATGATCGGTCGGGTCATGGCCTGTCCTGTGACAATTTGATTGCCGGCAGGCGATAACCGCTGCGGCCCGTTCAGGCAAGACGGCTTATCCAGCGCGGGCAAGGTCCTTTGACCAGCCCGGCAAAAATGCTACGAGCGCTGAAACAAATCTCGGGACCCGGCATGGATGCGAGGCAATTGAAGGTTGAGGCCGCGCGGGCAGCGCTTGCCCATGTCACGGATGGCATGCGGCTCGGCATCGGCACCGGCACCACAGCAGACGAGTTCGTGCGGCTGCTCGCCGACAAGATCGCCACCGGCCTGACTGTCATCGGCGTTCCGACCTCGGAGCGCACCGCCGTCCTTTGCAGCGAGCTTGGTGTGCCGCTATCGACCCTCGAGGAAACCCCCGAGCTCGACCTCACCATCGACGGCGCCGACGAGATCGATCCGGCGCTGACATTGATCAAGGGCGGCGGCGGCGCGCTGCTGCGTGAAAAGATCGTCGCGGCGGCCTCCGCCCGCATGATCGTCATCGCCGACAGCTCCAAGATGGTCGAGATGATCGGCCGTTTTCCGCTGCCCATCGAAGTCAACCGGTTTGGCCTGCGCGCCACCGAAATTGCGGTCGGCGCGGCGGCTGCAAACCTTGGCCTTTCCGGCCCTGTTACATTGAGGATGACGGGGAGCCAGCCATTTGTTACAGACGGCGGCCATTTTATCCTCGATGCATCTTTTGGCCGCATTCCGGATACAAGAGCGCTTTCGAATGCTCTCCACGCCATTCCGGGCGTGGTCGAGCATGGTCTTTTCATCGGGCTGGCATCAACGGCCATCATAGCCGGCGGCGACGGCATCCAAACCGTCCATGCCGCCCGAAAATCAGGGAGTTTTACCGATCATGATGTTGCATAACCGGGTTGGCCGCTTTTTTGCCATTCTGGCGGCCTCGGCCGTTTTCGCGCTGTCGTCGCCGGCGTTTTCGCAGGACGTCACCGATGCCCATCTGAAGGCGGCGCGCGCCGCGGTCGCGGCGATCCATGCGACGGATACGTTCGACAACATCCTGCCGCAAGCGGCGGCGGCGCTCGAGCAGCAGCTGATCCAGAAGAACCCGGACATGCAGGAACTGATCGCCAAGACGATCAACGAGAAGGCAATGGGCTTGGCATCGCGCCGCGCCGACCTGGAAAAGGAAGCAGCGCTCGCCTATGCAAAGGTGTTCTCGGAAAAGGAACTCACTGAAATCGCCGCCTTCTACAATTCCGATGCCGGCAAGAAGCTGCTCGACAACGGCCCGATCGTGACGCGCGAACTTGTGAAGGCTGCCGAGATCTGGCAGAATGGCCTGGCTCGCGATCTCGCCCAGCAGGTCGGCGAGACCCTGGGTGCAGCGGCGAATGCCAAGGCGCCGGCTGCACCTGCCGACGGTACCGCTCCGGCCGATGGCGCAGCTCCCGCGGACGCTACACCGAATTGATTGCGGACTTCCGAGCCGCCTGACCGCCACTGGACCAAAAGCCCGGCAAATCCGGGCTTTTCTTTTGATAGTCGGCAGCCTACCTGTCTCGGGGTTTGAGGGGCAAGGAGTTCAGCCATGGCCGGTTACGACTACGATCTTTTCGTCATCGGCGGCGGCTCCGGCGGGGTGAGGGCGGCGCGCGTCGCGGCCGCACTCGGCAAGCGTGTCGGCATTGCCGAGGAATACCGCTATGGCGGCACATGCGTGATCCGTGGCTGCGTGCCGAAGAAGCTCTATGTCTACGCCTCGCAATTCCCCGAGCATTTCGCCGACGCCGCCGGTTATGGCTGGACGGTGCCTGAGGCGCGTTTCGACTGGCAGACGCTGGTCGCCAACAAGGACCGCGAAATCAGCCGGCTGGAGTCCGTCTACCAGAACAATGTGCAGGGCGCCGGCGGCGAAGTCTTTCACTCGCGCGCGGTGCTGGTCGATCCGCATGTGGTGCATCTTCTCGGTGAGGATCGCACCGTTACCGCCGACCAGATCCTGATCGCTACCGGCGGGCGACCGGCGCCGCATCCGGCATTGCCCGGCCATGAGCACTGCATCTTTTCCAACGAGGCCTTCGACCTCAAGGAACTGCCGAAGGCAATCATGATCGAGGGCGGCGGCTATATCGCCGTCGAATTCGCCAACATCTTTCACGGCCTCGGCGTCGACACGACGCTGGTCTACCGCGGCAAGGAGATCCTCAGCCGTTTCGACATGGACCTCAGACGCATGCTGCACGAAACGATGGAAAAGAAGGGGATAAAAATCCTCTGCCACGCCGTGTCCGAGTGGGTCAGGAAGCGGCCTGACGGCCGGCTCGACGCGCTTGTCACCGGCGGCACGGTGCTGACGGTCGACCAGGTCATGCTCGCCATCGGCCGCATTCCCAATACCGAGAACATGGGCCTGGAAGGCGTCGGCATCGAGATGACCAAAACCGGGGCAATCCACGTCGACGAATACTCCCGCACCAACATCGACAACATCTGGGCAATCGGTGACGTCACCCATCGCGTGCAATTGACGCCGGTGGCAATCCACGAGGCGATGTGCTTCGTCGAGACCGCCTTCAAGGGCAAGCCGACGGCGCCCGACCATGACACGATCGCTACCGCAGTCTTTTCGCAGCCCGAGATCGGTACGGTCGGCCTGTCGGAGGATGAGGCGGCAAAGCACTTTTCGGATGTTGAAATCTACCGCGCCACCTTCCGGCCGATGCGGCACACACTTTCCGGCCGCGACGAAAAGATGCTGATGAAGCTGGTCGTCGACGGCGCCTCGAAAAAGGTCCTCGGCGCCCACATCCTCGGGCCGGATGCCGGCGAAATGGCGCAGCTTCTCGGCATACCGCTGAAGGCCGGCCTGACCAAGGATGATTTCGATCGCACCATGGCGGTGCATCCGACCGCCGCGGAAGAACTCGTCACCATGTACAAACCGGCTTACCGGGTGAGAGATGGTGAGCGCGTCTGACGCGACGACAACCCATCGCGGCAACGAAATTGCCGCGATGGAAGTGCGTGAGTTTTCTTACAGCAACGTTCCGCGCAGGATCACCAGCGCCACAGAAAAATAGATCACCAGCCCGGTGACGTCGACCAGCGTGGCGACGAACGGGGCCGATGCGCTGGCCGGGTCGAAGCCCATGCGCTTCAGGGCGAACGGCAGCATCGATCCAGACAGCGAGCCGAAGGTGACGATGCCAACCAGCGTGGCGCCGATCGTCATTGCGATCAGCGGCCAGTGCGGGCCGTAGTCGTAGAAGCCGAGATACTGCCAGAGCGCGATGCGGCAGACGCCGACCACGCCAAGAATCGAGCCAAGCAGCAGGCCGGTGGGCAGCTCGCGCAATGCCACCCGCCACCAGTCGCCAAGGCCGATCTCGCGCAGCGCTATCGCCCGGATGACGAGCGAGGTCGCCTGCGAGCCGGAATTGCCGCCGGAGCTCATGATCAATGGAATAAATAGCGTCAGCACGATCGCCTTTTCCAGCTCGCCCTCATAACTTTGCATCGCGTTGGCGGTCAGCATCTCGCTGATAAACAGCGCGCACAGCCAGCCGGCGCGTTTCTGGATCATCGCCAGAAAGCCCATCTTCATATAGGGCTCGTCGAGAGCCTCCATGCCGCCGAAACGATGCACATCCTCCGTCGTTTCCTCGATCATCGTGTCGATAATATCGTCGATGGTAACGATGCCGAGCAGTTTGCCGTTGTCCACGACCGGAACGGCGAGCAGATCATATTTCGAGATCAACTGAGCAACCTTTTCACTATCGGTCAGCGGTGAAACGGTGATAGGCGCACGATCCGGCGCGATTGCCATGATCAGCTCGTCGGGCCCGCCAGCGATCAGTCGACGCAGGCTGGTCGAGCGCAACAGGACATGCGTTTGCGGATCGACGATGTAGATCGCGTAGACGGTTTCGCGCGTCCGCTCCACCTTGCGGATATAATCCAGCGTGCGGGCCACGCTCCAGTCCGGCGGCACGCTGACATATTCGGTCGTCATGAGCGAGGCGGCGCTGCCCTCGGGATAGCCGAGAATGGCAAGCAGCGTCGCGCGCAGCGGTGGCGCCAGGCCACCAAGCAGTTCGGAACGAGCCGGCTCGTTCAGATCGCGCAGTATGTCGGCGGCGCGGTCGACCGACATGGCGGCAAGCAGTCTGCCTGCCTTGATGCGGGGCAGCGCCTCGACCAGTTCGGATGCGCCGTCGAGTTCAGGCTGGTCGAAGATCTCGACCAACCGCTCGAACGGCACTTCGCAAAGCAGCTCCGATGCCGTCTCGCGGGGCTCCTGGTTCAAGGCCTCGACGATGTCGGCGACGTGTTCGTTGGCAAGTACGCGAGCGATGGCGATGGCATCGCCGCCCGCGACAGGGGAAAACTCGTTCATGGCTCACTCCTTGCCGTCCGGCAGGACGTGAGCCTGTCAGGTCACGTCAAGCGGACGGCGGTTGCGTTCGACTGTGACTGTCGCCAGGCATGGCGCGGTGACCTTTCTGCTCGCGGGTTCGAGTTGAGATTCTACAAGCCGGCGCAACATAGGAGTGCGCCTTGCCGAGTCAATCGCGAGAGCGGGTTAAAACGGCGGCAAACCGACTGGATCGCGAGACTGTGATCGGGCTACGTGGCAGGCTGGCTGGACGCTGGCAATGGTGCCCGCGGCTATCTCTGCTTCAGCCGGCGGGGAAAGCGCAGCCACTTGTCCTCGGCTGGCCGCGTCGGCTGCGTGAGGATGGTGGTGAGCTCGACCGGCAAGCTCGGAACCAGCGGCTTCTTGGTGGCGACGCCGTCGGCGATCGCAACCACGCTGTGGTAGAATTCGGTGCCCGCGAGCGATCTCGGCGGCGTCGCCTCATGCATGATCGAGATCACAGTTGCATCAGGGCAATTGTCCTTGATCGCCTGGTGGAAGGCGATCCGTCCATCGGGGTCGAGCGCGCCGGTGGCTTCGTCGAGGAACAGCAATCCCGGCTGCTGCAGCACGATGCGGGCGACGACCAGCTTCTGTTTCTGCCCACCCGAAAGAACCTGATCCCAGATCTTTCCTTCACGGCTCTCATCGGCCAGATGCTCGATGAAGTCGCCGAGGCCGGCCTTGTGCAGGGCGGATGCGACCTGCACGTCGGCATAATCATGCTCGGAACCGGGCAGGCAGACCAATTGCTTCAGCGAAACCTGCTGCAGCTTCACCTCCTGGGCGGCGTAGAAACTCCTGACCCCTTCCGGGAAGACAATCGTACCGCGGCCATAGGGCCACAGCCCGTTGATCGCCTTGATCAGCGAGGTCTTGCCGCAACCGGATTCGCCCTTGAGGAAAGTCCACTCGCCACGCCGGAAGCGCAAATTCGCGGCACTCAGGAAGGGCGTTGCGTCCTCACCCTGATGCGCCAGTTCGAGCTTCTGGATGGTCAGGCCGAAGACCGGGTTCTGACGATCGTAGCGGAAGTCGGACCGGCCGGTCAGGCTGTAGAATTCCTGCGGATGCTGAACGTTTTCGATCGCTTGCGCCAATTCGACGACGCGCTGGCTGTTGGCACGCAACGTGGCGAGATCCGGCATCACATGGATGAACCACGAACACTTGCTGATCAGCGAATCGACCTGTCCGGAGGCGGTTAAATAGCCCTTGAGGTCGAGGCCGTTGTGGATGAAGGGCACTAGCCCAGGTCCGAAAGCGACAATTTTGGCGCCGATGAAATTGTAGATCAGCTCGAACGAGGCGTAGCCGGTATTGACGACGTTCAATCTTGCCCAGGTGCGGTCAATGTCGGCATAACGCTGGCTGTGCACAGTCTTCTGCACATTCTCGCCCTGCAGTGCGGCGACGTGAAAACTGCGGCGGAGCAACGTGATCAACTCGCTGCGGTAGTTGCCTTCTGCCTGCTGCATCCTGATGTTGAGCCACTCCAGCATTCCGCCGAGTTTGACTGCGATCCAGGTGTTGAACGGCACGTAGATAGCGACCGCCAGGAGCGCGAGGACGGCACTGCCGTAGCTGCCGAGGAACTCCAGTCCTTTTACTTCCACGGAATTTGCCAGCAAAGCGCCACCGACAAAATAGAGCGAGGTGAAGACACCTAGCACACCCGTAGCAAGCCCGATGGCCCCACCGGTCATGCCCTTGATGGATTCCTGCACGCGCTGGTCGATATTGTCAGGAGCTGCGTTCCCGGAAGACCCATGCTGGGCATGGAAGTGGGTATGATTGCTGTCGAGCAGGGCTTCGTTGAAGCGGCTGTCCAGCCATCCACGCCATTTGCGATGCAGTGTTTTGGAAACAAGGTTGCGAACGCCTGCAATACCCGCGTCCTTGAGCACGACCAGCAGCACGAGCAAACCGGCATTGGTCAGTACTGTCTTGAGTGGCGTGGTATTCGCGGCATCGTGGAAAAAAGCGATCGAAGTCGCCAGCTCTGCCCCAGCCACTGTAAACCAGACCTCAGCCTTGCTGGACAGGGCGATGACCAGCGCAATCACCAGCGTCAACGTCCAGGCTTCCACCCACCGGTCCGAGAACCAGTAGGCCCGCATCAGTCCCCAGAAGCTGCGCATCGACGATACGGGCGTCAGGGGCGACGGCCTTGCGGCACCGCGGAGCCATTTTTCCGATATTGAATGTCGCGTTGGTCTATCGACCCGAATCACTATCCCGCCCAAACGATTTTTCTTTTGTTACGGACAGTAACACCAATTGATCATTTTCCATTAGCTTTTCACCAGTCGCAGGTGGCTTAGCTCACCAGCCGTTGCAGTGGAGCAACAGAATGAACGATCACGGCGCTATGTCGTCATGCTTCGAGGGGCTGAATACCAAAGCAATTTCAACTAGTTAGTTGCTTGCGCAGGAGCAAGTAGAGACCTTCCCCAAGGGAAGGTCTTCACACAGCTTTGTGAACATAGAAGCGCCGTCCAGCGGTCGATCTTCACGGCCTGAATCGCCTTCACGGCCAGTCCAGCTTCGTCGGCGGCCAGAGCGTGACCGTATGATTCGTGGTTGAAGCCGCCTTGTCAGGACCCCGTAGTCGGCCAAGCAATGACTTTGCCGACACAGTCCAGGATCAAGATCAATATCAATTGGCCCGTGCCTTTTTAAGAGCGCGCACAAACCGCGTTTGACAAACACGCGCTTCGGATTGAACCTGGCCGGACGCATCCAGGTTAGAACCAGGGGGAGTTCGCCATGCTTGCACGGACATTTTTTGTCGCGACGCTCGCAACATTTTTCTGGCTGCCGCAAACATATGCCGGCAGCCAGACTGTTCCCGCAAACGCCGAGGGACAGATCGAGTTCAACACGCCGTCCGGCAATATTGGCTGCATCTACACGCCGAAGGGCGGCACCAGCACCTACGAGCCACAGGATGGCGGACCGGAACTGAGCTGTTCGCGCGTCGAGCCCAGCTACGTCACCGTCATCCTCGGTCCGAAAGGTCCGGCGACGCTGATCAAGAATCCGGGCGAGCAAGGCTGCTGCGGCGACGTCACCAGGCTGGCGTACGGCGCCAGCTGGAGTAAGGGCCCGTTTTCCTGCCAGTCATCCACCAAGGGATTGACCTGCACCGGCAAGCATGGCCATGGCTTTTTCGTCAGCAAGGCCAAGGTGACGGTGAAGTAGTCCGACTCAGTTCGCTGTTTCCAGTTCGCCGCGCGCCTTGGCCGCGGCGACCTGGCGGAGCGCATCGGCGAGCGTATCGGCGTCCTGGGCTCCCATCACCGCATATTTGCCTTCAAGCAGAAAGCACGGCACACCCGATATGCCCATGCGCGAAGCGGTGGCGATTTCGGTGCGCACCGCCTCGACATCGGCGTCGGTCGGCAGAAGCGTTTCGACCACGGAGGCATCCATGCCGGCTTCGCGGGCGGCTTCGATCAGCACGGCATGATCGCCGAGATTGGCGCCTTCCTCGAAATTCAGCTGGAACAGCCGACGCACCACCCGGTTCTGAATGGCCTCGCCGGCCGTCCCGGCCCAGCGAATGAGACGGTGCGCATCCAGCGTATTGGGCGCGACCTTGATAGCGTCGAAGGCGAAGGAAATCCCTTCAGCCTCGCCCAGCGGCTCGATCCGGGCATGGATTTCGCGGATGCGTTGCTCGCTGCCGAATTTCGCCACCATATAGTCGCGGCGGTTCTTGCCTTCGGGCGGGATTGTCGGGTCGAGTTGGAAGGGCCGCCAGTGTATGTGAACGTCGATATCGACGGCGGCAATCGCCTTGTCGAGCCGTTTCTGGCCGATAAAGCACCAGGGGCACACGACGTCGGAGACCACATCGACGGTAATCGAGTTCTCGTCGTTCATCTTGATCTCCTGTTGTGAAGAGGTCACTTCGGTTTGCGCCACCAGGTCGGCAACTGATAACCGTATATGGGCGTCTTTTGCGGATGTTCCAGATAGTTCCAATAAGCGAGCCATTGCTGGTTGTTGTGCTGCGTCGGCACCATGTAGTTGCCGGAGATCAGCAGCCGGTCGAGAACGCGGACGGCGGCGACGGAGTCCTCCTTCGAACGAGCTCTGAGCATCGCCTCGATCGCCGCATCCACCGCCGGATCGGCGACGCCGGCGAGGTTGAACGATCCTTCGGCCTTGGCGGCAGCGGATCCCCAGCGCCCGGTTTGCTCGATACCGGGCGACAGCGAGTTGTTGAAACCGGTCGAGCCGACCAGCACCTCGAAATCGAAACGCTGCTTGCGCGACTGGATCTGATCACCGTCGAGGCTGCGGATGCCGACATCGATGCCGAGCTTCTCAAGGGTGCGCTGATAGATAGCGGCAAGTCGCTCTTCGTCCTGCGAGGCGGTCAGGATCTCGAAACCGAACGGCTTTCCCTCGGGATCGAGCATCGCGCCGTCCTGCACCGTATAGCCCGCGCTCTTCAGCAGCTCGAATGCCGCCTTCAGCACCTTGCGGTCCTGGCCGGAGCCGTCGGTAACGGGCGGCCTGTAGGTGCCGTCCATGACATCTGCGGGCACGCGGCCGGGGTAGGGGGCCAGCAGGGCCTTTTCCTTTTCGCTGGCCGGGTGGCCGAGCGCGGACAGCTCGGAATTCTGCCAAAAGCTCATCGTGCGCGTGTATTTGCCGCCGAACAGATTCTTGTTGGCCCATTCGAAATCGTAGAGCATGCCGAGCGCGCGCCGCACGACCGGATTGGAAAATTTTGGCAGCCGCGTGTTGAACAGGAAACTGTTGACCACCGGCGGAATGCCGGTATCGAAAGTTTCGGCGATGACCTCGCCCCTGTGGAAGGCCGGAAAATCGAGATCGCGCTCGCGTTTGACCGGGTCGCTGTCGTCGTCGATGGCGCAGATGCCTTTCTTGAACGCTTCCTGCTTGGCGTTGGCGTTGAGGAAATATTCGATGGTGATCTGGTCGTAATTGTCGAAGCCGCGCTTGGACGGCACGTACTTGCCCCAATAGTCCGGATTGCGCTTGAACACGATGCGCTGACCGGGCACGACTTGCGCCACCGTGTAAGGCCCGCTGCCGATCACCGGCTTTAGCGTCGTCCTGTCGAAGGTGTCCTTGTTGAAGGCGTGTTTCGGGATGATCGGCGTCAGCGCAATGATCAAAGGAAATTCGCGGTCGGCCTTGTCGTTGAAGGTGAAGCGCACACTGCGGTCGCCGGTCTTTTCGAGCTTGGCAATCGCTTTCATTCGCTGGCTGTAAGGTGGGCGGCCCTTCTCGGTGAAGACGTCATAGGTAAACAACACGTCTTCCGGCGTCACCGGCTCGCCGTCCGACCATTTGGCGTTGGGATCGAGGTGGAATTCGATGCTCTTGCGCTCGGGATCCATGTCGGCGGTATCGGCGAGCAGGCCGTAGAGACTGAAGGCCTCGTCGTAGTTGCGCTGCATCAACGGCTCGAAGACAAGATTGCCAAAGGCTTGATCCATCATGCCGCGCGCGGTGGTGCGCAGGCTTCTCAGGATGAACGGATTGAGATTGTCGAA
>NZ_JAMYQC010000021.1:0-112935 GCF_040320645.1 Mesorhizobium sp. M0633 | reverse complement strand
CCGCAGCGCCGGCGCCTGACGTGACTATCTTGATGTCCGAGATGGACTTGCCGGCGAATTCCAGCCCATTGAGCACAGCGGCGGCGACGATGATGGCGGTGCCGTGCTGGTCGTCATGGAAGACCGGTATGCCCATGCGGGCTTTCAACTGTTCCTCGACTTCGAAGCATTCGGGCGCCTTGATGTCTTCCAGGTTGATGCCGCCGAAGGTTGGTTCCAGCGCCGAGATCGTCTCGACCATGCGCTCGATGCCCGGTGCATCGATCTCGATGTCGAAGACGTCGATGCCGGCGAATTTCTTGAACAGCACCGCCTTGCCCTCCATCACCGGCTTGGAGGCGAGCGGACCGATATTGCCGAGGCCGAGCACCGCCGAACCGTTGGTGACAACGCCGACCAGATTGGCGCGGGCTGTATAGTCGGCAGCGGTTGCCGGATCGTCGCGGATTTCAAGGCAGGGGGCGGCGACACCCGGCGAATAGGCAAGCGCCAGGTCGCGCTGGTTGCCGAGCGGCTTCGTCGCCTGGATTTCAAGCTTTCCGGGACGGGGGTGCTTATGGAAATAGAGCGCTGCTTCGTCGAGGTCGGATCGGGCCGCCTTCTTGCTTTCGCCTGTCATGACGGCCGCCTCCTCAGTTCAGTCCGTTTGGTGTTTTGAGTCTCTTAGCATGCAGCCGAGGCTTTTCGAGAGGTGATATCTCGCAAGCGCGACGCTCTGCCTCGCATTACCCTAACTTTGCGATCTGCTGTGGAAGATGTTTGCGACGAAGTAGTGCTGCGGCGAGCTATGTCGGCGCCGGTTCGAATGATCATTATGTGTGGAGGGCGGTCGCTTAGTTCTCGACGATAAAGGTGCCGTCCGTGTCTTGGTAGACGAACAACTCGACGGCGTCGTGCTTTTGACGGTCGGTCGAGATCGCGACGAAGTCATCCCCTTCCAAGTGAAAGGTAATCTCTTGATCGGTAGATGTGACGCGTTCGATGTGCGAACCGCTTGCTGCGTCACTCATGCGCAGCGACACCTCTGAATAGGCGGTAAGGCCGGTGCCGTCGGACGAAAAGAACAGTAATCCCGTACCCTTCTTCACTTCTTCCAACGGACCGTATCGACTTGCCGATCATTCTTTCTGCGAAGGTTTTCACAGTACTCCTCCCGATCCGTCGTTAGGAGAAACAGGATCAGTCGGTGGCAGGCGAACCTTGGCTTTAGCAATCATCCATTCGACTACTTCGACGGAAACCTCGGGCTGACCTAAGGTAATCGTCATCTTTCCATCAATGTCCGAGAAAAAAATCTCGCCCACTATGTGATTGTCCTGGTCGACGAGCTCCAGGTACATGCCATCCCGTTGAACATCACTGCCAATCGTTGCTTCATAATTCCGCCCGGCCAGTTCAACCATGCCGCCAGTATCTGCGAAAGACGCAAGGCCCGCAATGGATGGAAAGCGGACGCTACAGTCCCGTCGAAAGGCGGCTCTGCAGCGCTTGCTCCTCTTCTCGCGAAAGGGGCGCGCTCTCGTCTGACAGGAAGAACAGAACCTCCAAGAGGCCCTCGTCCGCAAAGTTGAAGTCGTCGCTCATGATCAGCGCATCGGCAACATAGGCGGCGGCTTGGACCGGGAGCGTGCCGTCCGCCAGCCCGTTAACCAGCACGTCCACATGCCGACGGTCAATGATCGTATTTGGCCCCTCAGTGATGATGACATGCCCCACGGAGCCAGGCTTGGATGCGGCGGTCACGCATTCGGTCACTTCGGCTTCAATCTCCTGCCAAAGCTCGTCCGGTAGTTTGTCGCCGTTGAGGAAGGATACGAGGGACGAGTGTTGCATTGGCGGAGCTTATGCTGATGGCTACAACGTCCGCAATGGGTCGTTTCCCGCCGTTCCCAGCGGATACCAAAGCGTCAGATACCCACTAAAACGCGCTGACATAGAGGCCGCCGTCCACCGGTATGTTCTGTCCGGTCAGATAGCCGGCATGGACCGAGCACAGGAAGGCGCAGATCTGGCCGAATTCCTCCGGCGTGCCGAGTCGCTTGGCCGGAACATTGGCCGCTGCTTGCGCCTTGCGCGCGGCGGCGGCGGCCGGATCTTCGGGCGTGCCGGCCTCGTGCGGGCCGCGCAGCCGGTCGGTATCGAGTTTTCCCGGCAGCATGTTGTTGATCGTCACATTGCGGTCGATCACCGTGCGCGCGACGCCGGCGAGGAACGAAGTGAGGCCGGCGCGGGCGCCGGACGACAGGTCGAGGCCGGGGATAGGCACATAGACCGACAGCGAGGTGATGTTGACGATGCGGCCGAAGCCGCGCGCCGCCATGCCGTCGATCACCGCCTGAACCAGTTCGACTGGGGTCACCATGTTCTGGGTGACGCCTTCGAGGATCTTTTCGCGGTCGAGCGCACGGAAATCGCGAAACGGCGGACCGCCATTGTTGTTGACGAGGATGTCGGGATCGGGGCAGGCGGCAAGCAGCGCCTTCTGGACATCGGGCTTGGATACGTCGCCGACGATTTCGGTCACCTTGACGCCGAATTTCTCGCGCAGTTCAGCGGCAGTTTTGGCCAGCACGTCGGCGTTGCGGCCATTGACCACCAGATCGCAACCTGCCTCTGCCAGTGCCATGGCGCAGCCGCGTCCCAAGCCTTTGCTCGAAGCGCAGACGATGGCCTTCTTGCCGCGAATGCCGAGATCCATGGTGGTTTTCTCCTCTGATTGCCGCGGCAACCTACCCGTATGGCTGGACCAATCGCAACCGTCATACGCTTGTTGCATAAATCGGGGCATAGCCTCACGCGAAAGCAACGGTGACAAATGATGTCCGGCGCAGAGCCCCGCACTTTCCGCAGCATGTTCATCTCCGACGTCCATCTCGGATCGAAGGCGGCGAAGGCCGAGTTCCTGATCGATTTCCTGCGCCATCACGATGCCGATATCATCTATCTCGTCGGCGACATCGTCGACGGCTGGCGCTTGAGACGGAGCTGGCATTGGCCGCAGAGCCACAATGACGTCGTCCAGAAGTTGCTGCGCAAGGCCCGCAAGGGCGCCAGTATCACCTACATCGCCGGAAACCATGACGAGTTCGCACGCCAGTTCCAGGGCGTTCATTTCGGCGGCATTGTCGTCGCCGACCGCGCCATCCATGAGACCGCCGATGGCAAACGCCTTCTTGTCATCCATGGCGACCAGTTCGACACCGTCGTCCATAATGCGCGCTGGCTGGCCTATCTCGGCGACTACGCCTATGACGCGGCGATGCTGGTCAACCGCGTCATCACGCGCCTGCGCCAGGTGCTCGGCCTGCCTTACTGGTCGTTCTCGTCCTGGGCCAAGGTCAAGGTCAAGAAGGCGGTGAATTTCATCGGCTCGTTCCAGACCGTGCTGACCGAGGAGGCGCGCCGCTCGCATGTCGACGGCGTGATCTGCGGGCACATCCACCATGCCGCGATCGAACGCTATGAGGACGTGCAATACATCAACACCGGCGATTGGGTGGAGAGCTGCACGGCGGTGGTCGAGCATTTTGACGGCCGGATGGAGATCCTGCACTGGGCGCATGTCCTGCCGGAGACTCCGGTCGGCAGCGAGGTGCTCGTGCCGATCGACATCAAGGGCAGGGCAGTCCAGGCGGCTTGACCAAATCCGGCCGCATCTCGCTTCAATCGGTTAGTCCAGCGGTTTCATCGACTTTTTCGCCGTGTTAAGCAGCGGCAGGTGTGGCGGGCCGACCCGGCTGAGTGCCGTGCCGACGGATCGCCTGTCAATGTCCTCGCTGCCGCCGCTTTCGCCCGAACAGCTCGTCAAGCCACGCCATTTCGAACTGCGCATGAGCTTGATCTTCTTTACGCTCTTCGTTCCGCTCGGGACGCATGTGCCGTATTTCCCGCTGTGGCTGCAGGCGAAGGGGTTCCATGCCGAACAGATAGCCGTGATCCTGGCCGCGCCGATGTTCCTGCGCGTGGCGACGACGCCTTTTCTTACTGCGCTGGCAGACAAAGCGAGCGACCGCGCCAATGTCTATGTTGCGCTGGTCGCCGCATCGCTGATCCTGTCCGCCGGCTACCTCCTGCCGCCGACCTACGCAACGGTACTTGCCGTGTCGCTGGCCCTGACGGTCGTCTGGACGCCGCATTCGCCGATTGCCGATTCGCTCGCCCTTTCAGGTGTTCGCCGCTTCGGCTCGAATTACGCAAGCATGCGCAAATGGGGCTCGATCTCCTATCTCTGCGCCAATCTCGCCGGCGGTTTCATCCTGTCGGCGAGCGGTGCCCAGGCTGTCCCGGTGATCATCTTCGCGGCGCTGTGTGCCGCGCTAGCCGCCGGACTGATTGCGCCGCGCCTCGGCCGTCCACGCCGCGCCTCGCCGCTTTCGGCCGCCGATATCCAGCAATCGGCACCGAAACTCCTCAACCGGTACTTCCTCTATTTTTCGACAGGCGTCGGCGTCATCACCGCCAGCCACGCATTTCTCTACGGTTTCGTGTCGATCTACTGGAAGTCGATCGGCATCAGCGATTCGGTTGTCGGGCTTCTGTGGGGGTGGGGCGTCGTCGCCGAGATATGCATGTTCGTCGTTTTCACCCGCGCTTTCGCCTCCTTCTCGGTCGTCTCGATCATGCTGATTGCCGGGATTGGCGCGATCGTGCGCTGGTTCGCCTTTCCGCTGATCTGGCCGCTTGGGCTTGGCGTTGGCGGGTTTTTCGCGATCCAGACGCTGCACGCGGTTTCGGTGGCGCTGGTGCTGATCGGCCTGCAAAAGATGATCGGTGAGACGGTCGCGGAAGAACGCACCGGGGCGGCGCAAGGCATCGCCTACTTCTCCAATGGCTTCTTCATGGCGGCGGCGACGCTGATTTCCGGTCCTCTTTACGACCGCTTCGGCGCGAATGGCTTCTTTGCGATGATCCCGATCGCCCTGACGGGCCTGGCTCTGATCGGACTTGCCGCGCGTTCAGCCCCACAGCGCCCGCTCGGGCGGTGACACCAGCGAACCTTGGTAGACGAGACCGGGAACGCGGTCGCGGGCCAGCAGCAGCGGACCGTCGAGATCGACGAAATCGGCATCCTGCGCCAACAGCACGGCCGGCGCCATCGCAAGCGATGTGCCGACCATACAGCCGACCATGACACCAAGACCCAGTTCGCGGGCGCGGTCGCGAAGCACGAGTGCAGCGGTCAGGCCACCCGATTTGTCGAGCTTGATGTTGACGGCGTCGTAAAGGCCGACAAGCGCTTCAAGGTCCTTCGCCTCGTGCACGCTTTCGTCGGCACAGATCGGTACCGGATGCGCGATGTGGCGAAGAATACCGTCATGTCCCGCCGGCAGCGGCTGTTCGATCAAGGCGATACCGTGCTCGGCGGTAAAGGCGAGGTTTGCGACGATATTGTCGTCATTCCAGCCCTCATTGGCGTCGAGAATGATTCGGCTGTCGGGTGCTGCCGCCGTCACTGCACGGATGCGCGCAATGTCGTTGTCGCCGCCGATCTTGACCTTGAGTAGCGGGCGCTGGGCGTTAGCGCGGGCCTGCGCCGCCATCGCCTCCGGCTCGGCGAGCGACAATGTATACGCCGTCTCAAGCGGTCGTAACGGAACGGTTCGTATCGTATGCGCCACCGGTGTTCCGCTGATCTTCGCTTCCAGGTCCCAGAGCGCGCAGTCGATGGCACTGCGTGCCGCGCCGGCAGGCATGGCATCGAGCAGGGCGATGCGGCTGATGCCGCGCGCGATCTCGCTGCGCATCGCCTCGATCGCGTCGCGCACACCCTCCATGGTCTCGCCATAGCGCTTGTAAGGGACGCATTCGCCGCGTCCTGTACGGCCGTTTTCGGTGATGGCGCAGGAAATCACCTCCGCTTCGGTCTTCGAGCCGCGCGAAATGGTAAAGGTCCCGGCTATCGGAAAGCGCTCGGCCTCGACCGAAATGACACGCGCCATATTTTTCTGCTCCAGCTGTGCGACAAGGAGGATATCGGCAAATCGACAGGTCGGCCCCGTCAGGCTAAACAGGACGCCATGTTGACCATCCGCAAACGCGACGCAAGCGGCCCTGCCAAGGAGCCCGACCACCAGCCGCGCATTGCGATCGGCGAGGAGGGCGACGTTCTCGGCTGCGCTTTCTCGGGAACCTGGACGACACGTACCGTTGCCCTGGTCGATGCCGAGATGCGTAAGATCGAGAAGCGCGGCGGCTTCAAGACGCTGGCGCTCGACCTTTCACAAATCGAGAAGATGGACACTGCCGGGGCGTGGCTGATCGACCGCCTGGTCAGCAGCTTCGAAAAGAAGGGCGTCGAGATCACGATGCAGGGGCAAAGCGAGATTGCCTCGATCCTGCTAGGCGCCGTCGGTGATGCGGTCAGACGCGAGCCCGAATCAGGTCCGGCAAAGCCGCCCAACTTCATCATTCGCGGGCTCGAGGCGGTTGGCCGGCGCGTTTATGAGATGCGCGACGATTTCCTGGCCGCAATGAATATCCTCGGCGCCACGATACGCGGCTCGCAGATGAAGCTTGGCCGTGGCCATGCCGTCAACATGGCGGCGATCTTCAACCAGATCGATCGCATGGGTGTCGGCGCCATACCGGTAGTCGTGCTGATGTCGGCCATCGTCGGTGCGATCGTCGCCCAGCAAGGCGCTTATCAGCTCAGCTATTTCGGCGCCGACATCTTCGTCGTCGACCTGGTCGGGGTGCTGATCCTGCGCGAGCTCGGCGTGCTGATGACGGCGATCATGATCGCCGGCCGCTCCGGCAGTGCGATCACCGCCGAGATCGGCTCGATGAAGATGCGCGAGGAGGTCGATGCGCTGAAGGTGATCGGTCTTAATCCAATCGGCGTGCTGGTGTTTCCGCGGCTGGTCGCGCTGGTCGTCGCGCTGCCTTGCCTGACGATCGTCGCCAACTTTGCCGCGTTGGGCGGCGGCATTTTGGCTGCATGGCTCTACTCCGATATTGCACCGGCAGCGTTCATCGACCGGCTGCGTGTCGCAATCGACCTCAGCACCATCTTTGCCGGCCTGATCAAGGCGCCGTTCATGGCCATGATCATCGGCATAATCGCCTCGGTCGAGGGCATGAAGGTTGGCGGCAGCGCCGAATCGCTTGGCCAGCATGTGACCGCCTCAGTGGTGAAGTCGATCTTCGTGGTCATTATCCTCGACGGGCTTTTCGCCATGTTCTATGCAGCGATCGAGTTCTGAGATGGCGCTGCCGGGCACAAACACGACCAAGGTGGCGGCGAAAGCCAAAGAAGACGAGATCGTGCTGTCGGCGCACGACGTCACGGTGTCGTTCGCCGATCAGGTCGTTCTCGACAAATTATCGCTCGATATCTGGCGCGGGGAGATTCTCGGCTTCGTCGGTGCCTCCGGTGCCGGCAAATCTGTTCTCTTGCGCACCATCCTTGGCTTGACGCGCAAGCAATCGGGAACAATCAAACTGTTCGGGGTCGACGTCGAGAGGGCAACCGAAAGGGAGCGCCTTCGCATCGACATGCGGCTTGGCGTGCTGTTCCAGCATGGTGCGCTGTTTTCGGCGCTGACCGTCCTCGAAAACGTCCAGGTGCCGATGCGCGAATATCTCGATTTGCCGAAGAAGCTGATGGACGAACTTGCCATGCTCAAGGTCGAGCTGGTCGGATTGCCGCCGGATGCGGCGCAGAAATTCCCCTCCGAGCTCTCCGGCGGCATGATTAAGCGTGCTGCGCTGGCGCGCGCTCTGGCGCTCGATCCGGATATCGTCTTCCTCGACGAACCGACTTCCGGGCTCGATCCGATCAGCGCGGCTGAGTTCGACGAATTGGTCGTCAAACTGCGCGATACGATGGATTTGACCGTGTATATGGTCACGCACGATCTCGACACGCTGTTTACCGCGTGCGACCGCGTGGCGGTGCTTGGCAACAAGAAAGTGCTGGTCGAGGGCACGATCGACGACATGCTCAGGAGCGAGGAACCCTGGGTAAAATCCTATTTCCGCGGAAAACGCGCCCGGCAACTTGATCTTGCGGCGCGCGCATAGCCATAAGTGAGCAATGGAAACCAGGGCCAACTACGTCATTGTCGGCATTTTCACGCTGGCCGCGATCCTCGCGGCTTTCGCTTTCGTCTATTGGACGGCGGCAATCGGCGAAAAGGGTGAGACGACGGTGCTGCGCGTGCGCATTCCAGGCTCCGCTTCGGGGCTCGGCCGTGGCAGCTTCGTGCTGTTCAATGGCGTCAAAGTCGGCGACGTGCGCCGTGTCTATATCGACGTCGACAATCCGACCGCTGCTATCGCCGACACCGAAATAGACCGGAATACGCCTATCACCAAGTCGACGCAGGCCGATATCGGGCTTGCCGGCCTCACCGGCCAGGCCAACATCGAACTCAAGGGCGCCGACCCCAAAGAGCCAAAACTTCTCGACGAGGCGGAAAAGGAAGGCCGTGTCGCCGAGATCGTTGCCAACCCGTCGGCGGTCACCAATCTGCTACAGACAGCGCAGAACATCTTCACCCGCGCCGACAAGGTCCTTTCGGAGCTCGAAGGCTTCACCAAGGATGTTCGCGGGCCGCTGACGCAGACCGTCAACAATGTCCAGACCTTCTCCGATGCACTGGCCAGGAATGCGGACGGCGTCGACAAGTTCCTGGCCAGCGTCAGCTCGCTGGCGGACGAACTGAAGGGTGTTTCGGGCAAGCTCGACGGCACCCTGAAGGCGGCGGAAGGGCTACTCAACGCCGTCGACAAGGACCAGATCAAGAGCATCGTCGCCAATGTCGACACGGTCACTTCCAACCTCAAGGAAACCAGCAAGCAGTTCGACACGGTCATCAAGAACGTGGACACCGCGGTAGGCTCGATCAACGAGTTCGCCCAGAAGACGCAAGGCACGCTGGCCAAGGTCGACGGCGTTCTCGACGGCATCGATCCGGCTGAGGTTCGCACCGCGCTGGCCAATATCCAGAAGGCCAGCGAAAACGCCAACGAGGCTGCCGCCGACATCGCCAAGGTGACCAACAAGTTCGCCAACCGGGCCGACGACATCGACGAAACCATCAAAGACGCGCACCAGCTCGCAGGACGCCTCAACGATGCCTCGGTGCGAGTCGACGGTATCCTTGCCAAGGTCGACAAACTGCTCGGCTCCGGTCAGGCCGACGGCGTCATGGCCGATGCCAGGGCGACGCTCAAATCGTTCAAGCAGGTCGCCGACACGCTGAACGCCCGCCTCGGCACCATCACCGACAATCTGGCGCGGTTCTCGGGACAGGGGCTGCAAAACGTCGAATCGCTGGTCCAGGACAGCCGTCGTTCGATCAACCGCATCGAAGAGGCGGTGACCGACCTCAGCCGCAATCCACAGCGGATCCTGTCCGGCGGCGAGGGTGAGGTCCGGCAGTTCGACGGCAGGGTGCGCCGTTGACTTCGGCCTGCGCCCACCGCAAGAACATAGCTTGCGGATGCGCGTTGTTTCCACGATCCGGGGGGGATCGCGTTTGAAGTCGATCAGTTCAGGCAGCGTCAGATCGAGTGGGTTCAAGACCGGAGCGGCACTGCTGGCGCTTTCGCTCGCCGGCTGCGCGGCGCTGGGCGGCAAGCCGGCGCCGCTGGATACGTTTGAGCTTTCGGCGCCGTCGCTGGAAGCGCGTGCCCACAGCCGTCGCCAGATACTCATCGCTCAGCCATCGGCGCTCAAGGCGCTGGACAGCCAGAACATCGTCATTAAGCCATCGCCGCGATCGATCCAGTATCTCAAGGGCGCGCAATGGGCCGACCGGCTGCCGATGATCGTACAGGCGCGGCTGGCAGAGACGTTCCAGCGCTCGGGCAGCTTCACCGGCGTCGGCAAGCCAGGCGAGGGGCTGGCGATCGACTATCAGGTGATCGTCGAGATCCGCTCGTTCGAGGTGCGTGTCGACGGTGGCGAACATGCCGAGGTCGAGCTGTTCGTGCGCCTGTTGAACGATCGCAACGGTGAAGTGCGCGCTTCGAAGACGTTTAGCGCAATCGCGCCCGTTTCGGGCAATGGCAACCAGGCCTATGTCGGCGCGCTCGATGCCGCGTTCGGCGATGCGGCAGGGCAAATCGTCCGCTGGACGGACACCGTGATCTGACACGGCCGGAACTGCCGGCACGGCACTCTACAGCGCCAATGGAATTCAGTACGGCATGAAAAAGGCGGGAAATCCGCCTTTTCGTTTGTTCTCTGTCGCCCGCTTAGTGCAGGCGGCCGCTGGCGTGGGCCAGCATGGTGTAGACCTTGCCGGTATCCGACGTCAGGTAGGTCTGCGCCATGATGTTGTCGCGGTCGTTGCGCGACACGTCCTTGAGCAGCTTTTCGAAATCGTCGCAGTAACGATCGACAGCAGCGCGGAACTCCGCCTCTGACTGATATTTGCGGCGGATCTCGTCGAACGTCTGCTGGCCCTTCAGCGTGTAAAGTCGGCGCGTGAAGACGTCGCGCTCGCCGCGCCGGTAGCGGTTCCACAGCTCGATCGAGGCATCGTGATCGATGGCGCGTGCGATATCGACCGAGAGCGAGTTCAGCGATTCCACGACATGAAGCGGCGAACGCGCAGCGGGAGCCGGGCGCGGCGCTTCGGCAGGCGCTGCCGGCTTGGCGTCGTCTTCGCGTGATGCACCGGTCAGGAGGTCACGCACCCAACCGCCCTGCGGCGTGCGGCCGTTGGTGTCGCGCTGGCGCGGCGCTTGGTCTGCGGGACGTTCGAGGTCGAGCGTGCCGCGCAGCGCCGTCTCGCCCGAAGGCGCCTGTGGTGCACGGCGCTGTTCTGGAGCCGGAGCCGGGCGACGTGGCGGTTCGGCGGGGCGTGCGGCAGGCGCTTGCGGCGTCGGACGCAGGTTGCGCTGTTCCGAACTGTCGGTGCTGCGGCCAGATTTGGCAACGATTTCAGAAAGTTCCTTCAGCGCGTTGATCTGCTCTGAAACGGCACGGCGGATAGCCGTGGTTGATTCCTTTGCCTCTTCCGGCATCTCGATGACGCCTTTCTTGAGCTCGGCGCGGGTGAGGTCGAGCTCGCTCTTGATCGAGCCGGCGGTACGCCGCATCTCCTCGGTCGCATCAGCAAAGCGCTTGGTGGCCGAATCGACCACTTCGGAAATCGCGGTACGGATCTTGTCGGCGGATTCCAGCGTCTTGCCTTCGGCGTTCTGCAGCGTCTGGCCGACCAGATTCTCGAACGAGCGCATGACCCTTTCGAGATCTTCCGATTTCTTGACAAGGCCGACCGCGAGGTCCTCCAGTGACGATTGCCTTTCGAGCGTGTGCTCGAGATTGCTCTGGGCCGAGCTCAACAGGTCCGAGGCACTGGAAAGCAACCGGCTGTGCTCGTCGAACTTGGTGGCGATAGAGGCAACCTCGCGCAAGGTCGAGGACGACAGCTCGGTGAGCCGCGTCGTGTTCGAATCGACCAGGCGCGCCGAGCTGGCGAAGGTCTGCGCGGTCTTTTCGGTAGTCGCTGCGAAGCTTTGCGTGCTGCCGGTCAGGCGTTCGTCGACCTGGCCGAGATTGGTCGCCGCCTGCTCGATCAACTGACCGAGCTGCGAGCTGGAGGTGGTCATGCGGCCGATGAGGTCGGCAACGCTGTCGGCAAGCGTCGAGCGCGCGCCTTCGACGGCCGACAGGGTTTCGGCCGTACGGCTGGCGAGGGCGTCGACGAGGGCGGCGTTTTGAGTGCGCAGCTTCTCGGTCGCACGTTCGGTGACCTCTTCCATGCTCTTTTGCAGCTCGGAGCCGCCCTGGGCGAAGCGCTCGACCAGAGGCCGTGCCGTCTCGTCCAGGATTTTCGATATTTCGGCCGAACGTGCCGCAAGCATCGTATTGAGCTCGCGAGTATTGGCACCGATGGTCTTTGCAGCGTCATTGGTGCTCTGGCCGATATGCTGGCCGACCGCGGTGAAGGTTTCGGCGATCGAGTTGGCGCGCGAGACCAACTGCGCCTCGGCATTCGAGACCTGTTCGTTGAGCTTTTGGCCCATTGTCTCGGCGGAGTAGGCGAGGCGGTTCTCGACGCTGGCGACCTGCTCCTCGACGCGGACCGCTGTGGCGGCGGCACTCGATGCCAGGCGTTCGTCGGCACCGGCAAGCAGTTGCTCGATTTCACGGGCATGGACGGCGAGTTCCTGGCCAGTCTGCCTGGCGCGTTCGGCAACCCGCTGCTCGGTGCTGGTGAAGGCACCGACAATGGTGTCGGCATGTTCGCCGATGGCGGTGCTGCTGTCGGCAATGCGGGACACCAGACGATGATCCGCCTCCTCGAAGATGCGGCCGATCTCGGACGCACGGGCCGAAAGTGCTTCGGAGCCTTCGGCAATGCGCGAAATAAGTTGCTGGTCGGCGGCATCGAAAATGCGACCGAGATCCGACGCGCGTGCCGCGAGCGCTTCGGCGGATTCGCCGATGCGCACGCCCAGCCGCTCGTCGGCCGTTTCGAAATTGCGCAGGATGTCGCCGGCACGTGCCGCCAGCGACTGGGCCGTTTCGATGGCGCGAGAGACCAGCCTGTGGTCCGCCGCGTCGAAGGTGCCGGCAATCTCACTTGCTCTGGCTGCCAGCTGATCGGCCGTTTCCTGGGCACGCGCGAGCAAGCTGTTCGACGTGTCGTCGACGCGGGCAATCAGTGCGCTCGACGTATCCTCGGCGCGGGCGGCGAGGCGACGATCCGCCTCTTCAAAGGTGCGGGCGATGTCCTCCGCCCTGGCGAGCAGGGCGGCCGAGGTCTGCTCGGCGCGCTCGGCGATCTTGCGGTCGGCATCGCTGAATGCCGCGCCCGCCTGCTCATGCAGCGCGCTGGTAACTTCCATGACCTTCTCGCGCAGCGCGCCGGCGACGAAGACCGCGCTTCTTTCGAGCACACTGCGCACGTTGTCGACACCCGTCGACAGCGCCCGCTCCATTGTGCTGGCGCGCTCTTCAATGATGCCTGTCTGCCGGCTGAACGCCTGCTCGATCTTTTCTACGTCCGCAGCGATCGCATCGGAGATGTCGGTGCTCCTGGCGGCGATCTGGTCGATATGGCCGGACAGCGAACGGTCGACATCCTTGCGCGTTTCGGCGAGCCTGGAGAGATCGTCCTGCAATGCGCGGGTCAGCATGTCGCGGCCCTCGCTCAGCTTGCCGACATGACCGGCGACGATCTCGTCGACTTCGCTGCGGCTCATTGCAAGCCTCTCCAGATCGGCTTCCAACGCGCGCCTGAGGATGTCGCGGCCTTCCGCCAGTTTCTCAACCTGGCCGGCAACCAGCCCATCGATGCTCGAGCGGCTTTCCGCCAGCTTGGCGAGATCGTCCTCGAGCGCCTTCGACAGGGTCGAGCGGTCCTGGACGAGCTTCTCTGCGTGGGTTGCGACAAGGCTGTTCACGTTGCCGAGATCGGCTTCCAGCGCACGCGAAAACTGCGCGCGATTGTCGGTCAATAGCTGCGACTGATCGGCGATGGCGCCCCTGATCGTGCTGAGATCGGCCTCCAAGGCGCGCTTGAGGATGTCGCGGCCTTCGGCCAGCTTCTCGACCTGGCCGGAAACCAGTCCGTCGATGCTCGAGCGGCTTTCGGCCAGCTTGGTAAGATCGTCTTCCAGCGCGCGCTTGAGGATGTCGCGACCCTCGGCCAGCTTCTCGACCTGGCCTGCGACCAGCCCGTCGATGCTCGACCGGCTCTCTGCCAGCCTGGCAAGATCGTCCTCGAGCGCCTTCGACAGGGCCGAACGGTCCTCGGCGAGCTTGTTCATATGTTCGGAGACGACGCCCCGCACGGTCTCGAGATCGGTCTCCAGTGCCCGCGACAGCTGACCACGATCCTCCGCCAGCTTCTCGGATTGGCCGGCGATGACATCCTTGACAGTGCTCAGATCGGCTTCGAGCGCACGCTTGAGGATGTCGCGGCCCTCTGCAAGCTTTTCGACCTGGCCGGCAACCATCACATCGATGCTCGAGCGGCTTTCGGCCAACTTGCCGAGATCGTCTTCGAGCGCCTTCGAAAGGGTCGAACGGTCTTCGGCGAGCTTGTTCATGTGATCGGAGACAACGCCCCGCACGGCCTGCAGGTCGCTCTCCAGTGCCCGCGACAGCTGGCCACGGTCTTCCGCCAGCTTTTCGGACTGGCCGGCGATGACGCCCTTGATCGCGTTCAGGTCCGATTCCAGCGCGCGCTTGAGGATGTCGCGGCCTTCGGCCAGCTTCTCGACCTGGCCGGCAACCAGCCCATCGATGCTCGACCGGCTTTCGGCCAGCTTGGCAAGATCGTCTTCAAGCGTCTTCGAAAGCAGGCTGCGGTCATCGGCGAGCCTGCCAGAATGATCGGCGATCAGGCTCCTGATGTCGGACAGGTCGTTATCGAGTGACTGGGAAAGGCCGCTGCGGTCTTGCGCCAATTTCGCCGAATGCGCCTCGATGAGGCCATTGATGCCGGCGATGTCGGCTTCCAGCGCGCTGGCGAGTATGGCGCGACCCTCGGCGATCTTTTCGACCTGACCGGCGACGAGGCCGTCGATGCTGGCGCGACTCTCTGCCAGCTTGCCGAGGTCGGCCTCGAGCGCGCGCGAAAGGATGCTGCGGCCTTCGGCGAGCTTGCCGACGTGCCCGGCAACCATTTCATCAATTATCGTACGAGCTTGCACGAGTTTTCCGGAGTCTTCGTTCAAGGCCTGGGCAAGCCTGTTGCGACCCTCTTCAAGGCTTTCGAGATGGCTGCCCAGCGAAGCGTCGATCGCTGCGCGCGATTCGTTGACCTTGCGCAGATCCTCTTCAAGGGCGCGCGAGATCAGGCCGCGGCCTTCGGCTAGCTTCTGCACCTGGTTAGCCACCGCTGCGTCGATTTCGGCGCGACCTTCGGCGAACTTCGCCAGATCGGCCTGCATTGCCGCCGCCATCCGGTCGCGGCTTTCGGAAAGCTTGCGGCTGTGGTTCTCGACGGCTTCCTCGATGCCGGCGCGAGCATCGGCAAGCCGCTGGATGTCCGTATCGAACGAACGCGATACGACATGGCGCGCCGCTTCCATGCGCCCGGCAAAATCGCCGGCGCGGGCTTCAAGCATGGTCGAGGTCGATGAAATGATGTCGGCCATGTCGGCGCCGATCTGGGTCTTGCCCTGATCGATCATCGCCGACAGCGTCTCCTTGCTATCCTGGAAGGTGTGGGCGATTTCGCGGGCGCGCTCGACCAGCGTCTCGTTGATCTGGCGTGCGCGAGCCTCCAGCGCGGCGTTGAGCTTCTGCGTGCCGGTGTCGAGCGCCTCGGCGCGGGTCTGGAACTCGCTGATCAGCGCCTGGCCACGTTCAGCAAGCGTCCGCTCGATGCCGTTGAGGCTGGCTTCGAATTCCGAATTGAGTGTGCGGGCGGCACCGCCGAGCAGCGACACCATGCCGCTCGTGCGGTCGTCGAGCAGGTCGGTCAGTGACCGCGTCAGGCCATCGGTGGTGTCCGTCAGCTTGGCGATCCGGGTGTCGAGCAGGCTGGCGAAGGCCTCGCCCGACGTCGACAGCCGATCGGTGATCGATTCGAGCCGGCCTTCCACCGAATCGAAGATCGACAACGAGCTTCCGTTGATCCTGTCGATCAGCGTATCGCCGGATTCGTTGATCGTCATCGACAGCTTGGTCGAGGCGTTGAGAATGCTGTCGCGAATGATATCGCTGGCGGCGTTGATCTCGTCTTTCAGTGTCTCGTGGGCGCCGGTGATCGAGGCGCGCACGCGCTCGGCATGGGTGACGACCGCTTCGCGCTCGCTGCCCAGCCCGTCGACCAGCGAGCGGATGCGGGACTCGTTCTCTGAATAGGAGCGCTCGATCTGGTTCACCTCGCTGTGGACCAGCGTTTCGAGCTCGACGGCACGCGCAAGCGTGCGTTCGATGCCTTCGCCCATGGCTGCCACCTCCCGGCGAACCGCTTGGCCGATCATCATGACGCGATCCTGGGCAAGATTTTCCGGCTCGGCCAGACGGAAGGCCACCTCGGTCATCGACTGCGCGGCAAGGCGCATCTCCTGAGCGCGGCGAATCATCACTGCGAATGCCCAGAACAGGATGACGGGCACGATTGCCGCGACCGCCAGGCCGATCAGCTCCGGACGGGCGAAAAACTGATCGAAGGTGCGGATGTTCCAGATGCCAGGTCCGAACAACAGGTTCGCAAGGCCGCCAGCGCCGGCGATCCAGGCCAGCGAAACGAAAGCCACGACCCAGTAGATCGTGTTCGAGGCGCGCCGATTGAGGGTGTGCAGGAGCGTCTTATAGTCTTTTTGACGATCGTCGTTGGCCGGCGAGAAAGCTGCCGGCTGCGAGCCATTGCGCGTTGCGACAGGACGCAACTCAGCCGGCTTGGCCTTTGGCGCGGGTTTTGCGATCTGGCTTTGATTGGCGGCAGGTGCCGCGTTCTGGGTCTGGTCCGGGGCAGGCGCTTCGTTCTGGCTGCGACCTTCGCGCGCCAACTCGTCGGCGGCTTGCGATATTTGCGCTTCGAGATCTTCCATGGATGCAGCCATGTCGAAGTCGCCGCCGGCATCGCCGCTCAGATCGATATCAAGTGCCTTTTCAAGTTCCCTGGCTACGTCGCTGTCGAGCGTTCTTGTCGTCGTTGGTTTCTTCGCCATGCCTTCGCTACCCTGTACAAGCTGCCGCGGGACTTATGGTTCTGCTTATTGATTCTGCCTAGCGTGTCCCGCGCAGGAGGCTGAAAATGGACCTGTCGTATCGTAATGACACAGCCGGGTAAAGAAAACATGCATTCCGCCCGATACGTAAAACTTTAAATATAAGGTTAACACAGCCGTGATTCCGGCGCCGTTATCGCGACATTTTTCCGGGCCAATCATTAACCCGTTGTCCACCGGATACGCCTAGTTTTTGCGGCGGTCGAAGAACGGAGTCTCAAAGTGATACGTGGCGAAAACGGCATTGCCTTCTCGATGCCCGGCGGCGACGTGTCGGGGACAGCCGGGGCGCGGCCGATCGACCTGGCGCATCTTGCGCGCCAGACGATGGGCGATCGGAGCCTCGAGCAGGAGGTGCTGGCTCTGTTCGTGCAGCAGGCGCTGTCGGTGCGCGACAAGATCGTCGAAGCGGATGTCAGGCAGCGGCTGCTATTGGCACACGGGCTCAAAGGCTCGGCGCGCGGGGTCGGCGCCTTCGCCATTGCCGATTGCGCCAGCGCGATCGAATGCCGGCCCGAAGACGCCAGCACGCTGAAGCGGCTTGGCTCGCTGATCGAAGAAGTGCGCGACTTCGTCGCCGCCATCAGCCGATAGGACTTATCCCAAAGACGCCACGCACGGGCGCTTTCGCGCCGCAGTTGACTTGTCCGGCAGAGTGATTATGTCGGCTCAGACTCCCTTCAGGTGACAAATGACCAAGCTGACCTTCATCGCCCATGACGGCACGCATTTTGACGTGGATGCCGAAAACGGCTCGACCGTCATGGAAAATGCGATCCGCAATGCGGTGCCGGGAATAGAAGCGGAATGCGGCGGCGCCTGCGCCTGCGCGACCTGCCATGTTTATGTCGACGAAGCCTGGACGGCGGAGGTCGGCGAGCCGGAAGCCATGGAAGAGGACATGCTGGATTTCGCCTACGAGGTCCAGCCGAACTCGCGGCTGTCATGCCAGATCAAGGTGCGCGACGCCCTCGACGGGCTGGTCGTGCGCGTGCCGGCCCGCCAGGGCTGAAGCCGATTTTTGCGGCTGCCGCTTGGCAGCGGACCAATGGTCATGCAGTGTCGCGCCGTTTTCCCATAAAGGCGCATGCTTCATGACCGCTATCACCAAGACGGACGTACTCATTGTCGGGGCAGGGCCTGTCGGCCTGTTTGCCGTATTCGAGCTCGGCCTCTTCGACATGAAGTGCCATCTGATCGACATCCTCGACCGGCCCGGCGGGCAATGCGCCGAACTCTACCCGGAAAAGCCGATCTACGACATTCCGGCTTGGCCCTCGATCTCGGCGCAAGGCCTGGTCGACAAGCTGCTTGAGCAGATCGCGCCGTTCAAGCCCGAATTCACCTATAGCCGCATGGTTTCGAGCCTGGAAAGATTGGAGGACGGCAGCTTCCGCGTCATTACCGACGAAAACGAGGTGTTCGAAGCCAAAATTGTGGTGATTGCCGCCGGCGGCGGTTCGTTCCAGCCGAAGCGCCCGCCGATTCCAGGCATCGAACCCTATGAAGGCAAGAGCGTGTTCTACTCGGTGCGCCGGATGGAGGACTTTCGCGGCCACGACCTCGTCATCGTCGGCGGCGGCGATTCGGCGCTCGACTGGACGCTGAACCTGCAGCCGGTTGCCAAGAGCGTGACGCTGGTGCACCGGCGGCCCGAATTCCGTGCAGCGCCCGACAGCGTCAACAAGATGTATGCCATGCAGGAGATGAAGCAGCTGGAATTCCAGGTCGGACAGGTGACTGGCCTGACCGGCGCCGACGGCCAGCTCGCCTCCGCCACCATCAAGGGGCCGGAGGGCGATATCGAAGTGCCGTGTACGCGGATGCTGCCGTTCTTCGGCCTGACGATGAAGCTCGGCCCAATCGCCGAATGGGGCCTCAACCTCCACGAGAACCTGATCCCGGTCGACACCGAAAAATTCCAGACGTCGGTGCCCGGCATCTTCGCCGTCGGCGACATCAACTGGTACCCCGGCAAGCTGAAGCTGATCCTGTCGGGCTTCCACGAGGTCGCCTTGATGGCGCAAGCGGCCAAGCGCATCGTCAGCCCCGGCGAGCGCATCGTTTTTCAGTATACGACCTCGTCAACCAGTCTGCAGAAGAAGCTCGGCGTGATCGACTGAGCCTCGCCATATTTTCGTCGGGCCGGTCTACTCCGCCAGGGCTGGAGCCACAGCCTCGGCATGGCCGCGAAGCGTTTTCTCCGGCATCAGCCAGAGCGTGATGAGCGACAACAGCAAGATCGCGGCCGCGGCAAGAAAGATCATCACGAACGGCATGGCCGAGGCGATATGGCCGGCCGGCTGCGTGCCTTCGCTGGCCAGCGGCAGCCCGTAACCAAGGGCGACGGCACCGAGCATAGCGACGCCAAGCGCGCTGCCCAGCGAGCGCAGGAAGGTGAGAACGCCGGTCGCTACGCCAAGGTGCATGCGATCGACGGCGTTCTGGACCGAGACGGTGGCAACCGGAAAGGTCGTGCCTGTACCCAGGCCTACGCAGGTCGTCAACACCTCGACGAGCAAAAGTGAGGCATGCCCGGCGACCAGGCTGAGCACGCCGAGGCACAGGATCGAGAAAACAGTTCCGATCATGGCAATGCGCTTATAGTGGAAAAAGCGCGGGATCATTCGCGCGCTGAATGTCGCACCGGCCACCGTGCCGAGCATCAGCCCAAGCAACGCGGTGCCCGATTGACTGACCGACAGGCCGACGACCGATTGCAGGTAGACCGGCAGATAGACCGACAGGCCGACATTGGCGGCCTGCAGTAGGAACATCGACAATGTGCCGGCGAGAACGATCGGATTGCCGAGCACTTCGAGCGAGATCAGCGGTTCGGCCGCGCGCATGAGCCGCAGCGCGAACGCGCTCCAGAACACCGCCGAGCAGGCGAGCAGTCCAAGGATTTCAGGCGACAGCCACGGATACTCGCTGCCGCCCCAGTTCAAGGCAAGCAGCAGCAGCGAGGTGGCCGCGACCAGAAGCAGCGCGCCGAGGCCGTCGATGCGGTGATGTTTTGCGGCGATCGGCAGCTTCTTGAGCGGGTTGTTGATGATCGCCATGGCCAGCAGGCCGAGCGGAATGTTGATCCAGAAGATCAGCGACCAATGCAGATGTTCGGCGAAGGTGCCGCCGAGGAGCGGCCCCGCGATGCTGGCGACGGCCCATGTGCCCGAGATCCAGGCGGCGTATCGGGCCCGCTCGCGCGGCGGCACGAGGTCGCCGATCACGGTCTGCGTCAGGGCGAACAGGCCGCCGCCACCGGCGCCCTGGATCGCCCGGCCGACAACCAGGACCAGCATGTTAGGGGCCGTGGCGCTGACCAGCGAGCCGGCGAGAAAGATCAGGATTGCAGCATAGACGGTCGGCCGGCGACCATAAATATCGGAGATCTTGCCGTAGAGCGGCGCCACGGCGGTCGCGGTCAGAAGATAGCCGGTCACGATCCATGGCAGATATTCGGCATGCCCGAGCAGACGGGCCATCGTCGGCATCGCCGGCGCGACGATGGTCTGGTCGAGCGCCGCCAGCAGCATCGACAAAAGCACGCCGCCGATGATGGCGTTTTTCTCGGTTTCGGTCAGCGGCGCGCTGGTTTCCACCATCGTTTGCTTGTCGACAGCCTGGTCCATATCCGTTCATCCATTATGCCTGCGTGCACGTCCGCGACGGGCTGGGAAGCATCTAGGTACGCCGATTGGCGTTTGCCGGAGGCTGATCCCTGCGAACCTGGCATATGTCGTTCGCTATAGGCCGATTTCGACAGCGGCTCGAAAGTTTTCCGAAGCTGGCACTATGTTTCGGCAAAATTGGCTTTGTCCGACGACGCGGAGTTCAGCCGGGAGCGAGCCGGCCGTTCTCAATGCGCTCGATGCGATAGTGCAAAAGCCGCAGGATGCGGCTTTGGAAATTGGCGCTTTCGACGCGATCGAAGCGCATCTGGTCCTGGTCGTGTTTGGCAAGCATGGCCGCAGTGATTTTTGCGGCCTTGGCCTTTGCCAGTTCGCAGGTCTTTTCCGGGTAGCTCGCCTTCAAGGCGTCTTCTAGTTCGCGGCCGTGGTTCTTGGCAATCTCGACGTGGCGTTCCTCATGGCGCTTGATGTCGGCGGACAACGTATCCCAGAACAGCCTGACGCCGGCATCGGCTTTGCGCGGGCGGCGCCACTCAGGAAGGATGACCTTGACCTTGACGGTGACGACAGCGTCGGCAATCCAGCACGAGCCCGGCTTTTGCGCATAGCTGACGCGGGTGGTGAACGCCATCTGGGTAGCTCCCGGATGCCGCGACCCGGTGCTTTTCACCTGAGGCCCGAGTTTCGACAGCTGGGTCTCGATGTCGTCGAGCGTCCTGCCGCCGATCGGGAAATAACTATATGTCTTGACGAGAGTTGCAGCGCCGGCCGGGAATGCGGTCAGAGCGAGCATCAGGGCGCAGAGGAGGGATCGTTTCATCGTGTTGCCTCTTTCCCCACCTTGCTTTACCGCCGTCCTCGGCGCAACGGAATTGATCCCCCGCCACGCCGCGAGATCGAACATGGTTGATGGGCAATGATGACAGGGCGATGGCAATTGGCGCACGGACGCCATCTCGACCTTGGCGGCAAGGCCGTGGTCGTCGGCATCCTCAACATCACGCCGGACAGTTTTTCCGACGGCGGCCTGTTCGATGCGCCGGAAAAAGCAGTGGCCCAGGCGCGCCGCATGGTCGAGGAGGGGGCCTCCGTCATCGATGTCGGCGGAGAATCGACACGTCCCGGGGCGTCTGCGGTCTCCGCAAAGGAAGAGCAGGCTCGCATATTGCCGGTCATCGAGGCGCTCGCGACGTCTGGCGGAACGCTGATCTCGGTCGATACCTATCGCGAGGATACGGCCCGGCTTGCCGTCCAAGCCGGCGCGCATATCGTCAATGACGTCTGGGGCCTGCAGCGCGAACCGGGCATTGCCCGCGTCGCGGCCGAAACCGGCGCTGGCCTTGTCGTCATGCACACGGGACGGGACCGGCAGAAACTGCCCGACGTGATTGCCGATCAGCTCTTCTTCCTCAGGAAGTCGCTAGAAATCGCGCGGCGGAGCGGTGTTGCCGACGATCATATCGTGCTCGATCCGGGCTTCGGCTTCGCCAAGGAGACGGCAGCGGAAAATCTTGACCTGATGGCACGGTTTTCCGAGCTTCATGCGCTGGGTTTTCCACTGATGGCCGGCACATCGCGAAAGCGCTTTATCGGCACCGTCACCGGCCGCGACGCAGCCGCAAGAGGCGCCGGGACCGCGGCCACCAGCGTTATCCTGAGGCTCAAAGGCGCGCATCTCTTTCGCGTCCACGATGTCGCAATCAACGTGGATGCGCTGGCCATCGCCGATGCTATGCTGGCACGTGAGATCGGGGAAAGCTGAGCCATGTATGTCATCCGCATGAAGAACTGCGCCTTCTTTGCCCGGCACGGTGTGCTGGACGAAGAAGAGACGCTCGGCCAGCGCTTTTATGTCGATGCGGCACTCACGGTGGATCCCGGGCAGGCGCTGGTCGAGGATTCCATCGAGGACACCGTCAATTACGGCATCGCCTTTGCGGTCATCGAGAAGATCATTACCGGCGAACGGCGCTTTCTGATCGAAGCGCTGGCGCTCGAAGTGGCGAGGGCGCTGACGGCGCGGTTTCCGCAGATCAAAAAGGCCGAAATCACCGTGCGCAAGCCAAACGCCCCGGTGCCGGGTGTGCTCGATCATGTCGAGGTGACCGTTGTCTGGCCAGAATAGTAATAACAACAACACCGTCTATCTCAGCCTTGGCGGCAATCTCGGTGATCCGGCGAAGTCGATGGCTGCGGCACTGGGCATTCTGGATGCCAACGAGAGAACGCGCGTCGTTGCCGTTTCGTCGCTCTACCGCACGCCGCCCTGGGGCAAGCTCGATCAGCCGGATTTCCTCAACGCGGCGGCCGAAATCTCGACCGCGCTCGCGCCACGGGCTTTGCTCGACCTTTGCCTCGACGCCGAGCGAAAACTGAAGCGGGTGCGCGAGGAGCGCTGGGGTCCACGCCTGATCGATATCGACATTCTGGTGTTCGGCGACCGCATCATCCACGAGACCGGACTGGAGGTGCCGCATCCGCGCATGCTGGAGCGCGCCTTCGTGCTGGCGCCGCTGGCAGAAATTGCGCCGGAGCTTGTGGTCGACGGCAAAAGCGTATCGGAACGGCTGGCCGCCGTCGACACATCGGGCATTGAACGGCTGCCGTCAGGCCGGGATTGGTGGAAAACCTGACGCTGCCGCCATCGGTGCCTGAAATCAGCCGGAGAACCCACCTCCGTCGAGGAACATTTGTTCGTCCGGTGTCGTCTCGCGGCCAAGCATCCTGTTTCGATGCGGAAAGCGGCCGAAGCGCTGGATGATGTCGCGATGCTCGATCGCATATTTCAGATAGATCGGGGCTTTGGCGGCGGTAAGCTCTGCCGATTTGAGCTGATCGGCGAGGTCCTCCGAATGCTCATAGGGCAGATAGAGAAAAACGCGGAGCTCTTCGTCGAGTGCCAGGTCATGGCCGGCAGCGATCGCTTTCCCGGCGAAATGCCGCGCCAGCGGGTCCGTGGCGTACATGTGGCCGGTGGCGCGAAAGCAGTTTCGCGGAAACTGGTCGAGCAGGATCATCAGTGCCAGCGACCCTTCGGCGTGTTCGGACCAGCCGTCGCATTCGCGGCGGGCGGCGGCAAAGTGCAGATCGAGAAACCGGGTGCGGAAGTCGGCATCAAAGGCGTCGTTCTTCTCGAACCACGCGTCCTCCCCGGCGTCGCGCCAGAATCTGGTGATGGAGACAGCGCGCTCGTCCAGTTCGTTCATCATTCGCGTCTTTCCAACGTTTAATCGGCCGGTTCGGATTTCTGCAGCACGCCGGCGGTCTCCTCGTTGAGCGCCTGGCCCACGCGCCGTGGCGTGCTGAGCGGCGTCGGGATGGGGGTGCCGATATTGCCTTTGAGGAAGCGCCGCCCGGCGCGGATGCCTTCTGCCTGTTGAAGTTCGAAACGGGCAGCATCGCGGCGGCGGACGTCCTCGACTACCTCGGCGACCTCTTCCGGATCGACGCCGAGAGCTTCCAGTGTCGAGCCGCCGAAGACAAGCGCCGATTCGAACGTCTCGCGGAGCTGATAGTCGACGCCGGCACGAATGAGCTGCAACGCCGTGCCGCGGTCGAAAGCCCGCGCCAGCACCGTCAGCAACGGAAACTCCGCCTTGATGAGCTCGGCGATGCGCACGGCGGCATCGGGCTTGTCAACGCAGATCAGCACGGCGCGTGCGCGCCCGGCTCCCGCGGCACGCAGGATGTCCAGCCGCGTGCCGTCGCCGTAATAGACCTTGAAGCCGAAATCGGCCGCTGCCTGGATCATCTCGACCTCATTGTCGATGATCGAGACGTCGATGCCGCGCAACAAAAGCGGCTGGCTGGCGATCTGGCCGAACCGGCCAAAGCCGATGATCAGCACGCTGCCGGTCAGGCCGTCGGCGACATCGACGCCTTCAAGCGACTGCTCGTCGCGTGGCGTCAGATACCGCAATGCTATGATCGCTAAGGGCGTCAGCACCATGGAAATGATGACGATGGCGGTCAGCATCGCATTGGCCTGGCTATCGATGATACCGACAGCCGCCGCTGCGGAATAGAGGACGAAGGCGAATTCGCCGCCTTGCGCCATGAAGACCGCGCGCTCGAGCGCTTCCCGGTGGCCGGTTTTGAGAATGCGGGCGACGATATAGATGCCGATCGCCTTCATCATCATGTAGGCGACGACATAGATGGCAATGAGCTGCCAGTTGACGACGACCACATGCAGGTCGAGCGACATGCCGACGGCGAGGAAGAACAGCCCGAGCAGAATGCCGCGGAACGGTTCGATGTCGGCCTCCAGCTGATGGCGGAAGGTCGATTCCGACAAAAGCACGCCGGCCAGGAAGGCGCCCATGGCCATCGACAGGCCGGAAAGCTGCATGGCGAGCGCCGACCCGAGCACGACCAGAAGGGCGGCTGCGGTCATCACCTCACGGGCGCGCGCATCCGCCAGGATACGGAAGAACGGATTGAGCAGATAGCGTCCTGCAAGCACCAGCCCGACGATCGCGGCAAGGCCGATGCCGACCTCCGTCAACCGATCCGACAGGCTCATATCGGCGCCGCCCGGCGCGAGGAAGGCGATCAGCGCCAGCAATGGCACGATGGCCAGGTCTTCCAAAAGCAGGACCGAGACGATGCGCTGGCCCTTGGGCGTGGCCAGTTCGCCGCGTTCTTCCAGCAATTGCATGACGATTGCCGTCGAGGTGAGTACGAAACCGGCGCCGGCGACGAAGGATTGCGCGATCGGGAAACCTCCCGCAAGGCCGACGCCGGTCAGCAGGACCGCGCAGACGCCGACCTGCAGCGCGCCAAGCCCGAAAATCTCGCGGCGCAGGCCCCATAGCCGTGACGGCTGCATCTCCAGCCCGATGATGAACAGAAACATGACGACGCCGAGTTCGGCGACATGAAGAATGGCTTCCGATTCGGAAAAGATGCGCAGCCCGAACGGACCGATCACGACGCCGGCCGTCAAATAGCCGAGGATGGAGCCAAGTCCGATGCGCCTGAAGATCGGCACCGCAACGACGCCGGCGGCGAGCAGCGCCACCACCTGGATCAGATCGCCGTTCGATGCCTCTGCCGCCATGCCTGCCGTTCCGCTCTCTTGCAACAAGCGGCCAAGATAGGGGCTTCGGGGCGGATCGAACAGTGCGAATCCGGCGCGTTGTGAAGGCGATATTGCAGGCGCACCGAACAGGATAATGGGCTCCCGCGCGTTGCTTGTTCCAGCAATCCGGCGCTAAGGACGCCCGGCTTCGGCCAGTGAAGGGCGAGCGACGATCAAGTCGCGGCCCTTTTTTGAGGAGATGACTGACATGAAGACGTTTTTGCTGCTTGCCGTTGGCATCGCGGCACTTGCCGGTTCTGCCTGTTCGAAGGCGCCGGAGTGCACGACCGAGATGCTGACCAAGAAGGCCCAGGACATGACTGCGGCACTTCAGGCTGCGATTACCAAAAATCCGGCCAAGGCAGCCGACCTCGGGGCCAAGGTCCAGGCGGTCACAACCAAATATCAGAGCGGCACGACAGCGGCTGAGGCCTGCAAGGCCTATGACGAAGTGATTGCCGCGATCAAGGACTGAGCGCCCATTTGCATGTCAAAGAGGGCGGCGCCGTTTGTCTGCCGCCTTTTTTCATGCCGGGGCTCAGTTCGGAGAGATGGAGCCAACTTCTACCGTATCGACCCGCTTCAACTTCATGCCGATGACCGGGACCAGCTGCTGGTCGACGCGCACGGCAACGGTCACCGTCATCGAATTGTCGTCGGGGACAAGCGCCTGCATCACGCCGCGCAACTGATTGCGATTGATGGTGAAAACCACCTTGTGCACATCGACGACATTGCCGCCGATAATGTCGAGGCCGGAGCCGGCGGCCCCGCCCATAAAGCTGCCCTTGTAGCCCTGCCGGCCCTTGTGTTCGATCGTTGCCGACATCTGCTGGGTGAACATGCCTACCCGGCAGCCGCCGTCGAGCGACATGCCGACCTTGCCGTCAGGCGTCGAGCCGATGAAGCTGCAGGTGAATTTCGTGCCCTTGTATTTGCCGGCAACGATTTCCCCGGGGCCGACCCATTTGCCTTCGACCGATCGAAAGAACTGCTTGTCCGGTTCCGCCGCCGAGGTCTTTCCGGCAATGCCGACGGTTGAGACAAGCGCGAGCGCCACGGGCAGCCCGCTGGACAGAATAACGCTTTTCATCGACGACACCCGGCAACAAAGAGACTGGTTTGGACGCTTCCGACCATGGACAAGATTGGTTAATGCTTTGTCACCCCAAGGCAATAGTCACGTTCCGGAAGCGGATGTTTCTTTTTCTTTCTTTGCTGCAAAGGAGGTCAGCGCGGAGAGGAAATCGCCCAATCCGGGCCGCCTGACCGCGTAAAAGGGCAGGGGCCTTGCGGTTTCCATCGCTGCAATGCCGATGCGCGCAGTCATCATGCCGTTGACGACGCCTTCGCCGAGCTTGGCCGAGAGCCGGGCGGCAAGGCCGTGGCCGACGATCTGCTGGACGAAACTGTCGCCGACGGCGATCGACCCGGTGACCGCGAGATGGGCCAGAACGCTGCGCGCCAGGCGAAAAAAGCCAAGCGTGCCGGGGCGGCCGCCATAAAGCTCCGACAGCCGGCGAATCAACCGGCCGGCTTCGAACACGACATAAGCGACGTCGACCAGCGCGCGGGGGCTGACCGCGGTCACCAGGGAGACGCGCTTCGCCGCTTCGAGGATCATCACCCTGGCGCGGGCATCGAGCGGGCCGAGTATCTCGATCTCGGCCAGCCGTACCAGATTGCCGCCGTCAATGATCTCGCCGCGCAATTCGGCCAGCGAGCGCCTGCCGGCCGCGGTTTCAGGCTTGGCCGAGACAAAGACCGACAACTCGTCGACCACGGCGCGGGCGGCCTTCGGATCGTCACGGGCAATCGCATCGAGCGCCCGCTTCTGCAACTTTTCGACCTCGGCAAGGCGGGCAATCGCCATGAATTCGCGCACGAGGATGATCAGAAGCGCCAGGATGGCGATCGCGGCCATAGCGGCAGCCAGCCAGCCCAGCCACTCGGCGCGCTCGAACAGGTCGCGAATCAGCTGGTCGGTCCAGAGGCCGACGGCGAACGAAACCAGAACGCCCAGCGCGCCGAAGAACAGGCTGCCAAGCGGCGAACGTTTTCGCGGCGCAATCGCCGGCGGCGGTTCGGCAGCGACGATATCAGCCTCGTCGAAGACGTCGATCTCCGCCGGTGTGACCACGGCAAGATCCGCCGTCACGGTACGCGGCTTTCGCGCCGGCGCGGCCTCGGACGCAGCATGGTGAGCCGTCGAATCTTCCTTCTGCTGGGGCTCCGGCTCTATGCGAAAGGCCGCCGGTCTGCGGGGCGCACTCATGCGAGATGATCTCCGATCAGGAACTGCAGCGCGCGGTCGAGCCTGATATGCGGCAGCGACAGCGTGACGCCCTCGGCGGTGCGCTCGAGTTTCGGCGGGCGAAAGCGCACGAAGCGGATCGCGGGGTCGTCATTGTTCTGCCGGCGGGCCGATTCGGAAACGTCGAATAACGCATCAACTTTCTCCGGCAAGTCCCCGGGAAATATGGCTGTTTCGGTCTTTCCGTCAAAGGTTTCGCCGTTGATTTTTTCGCCGCGCAATGGCGTGCCGATAATGACCGGCAAAGTCTCGCGGCCCTGCTTGACCGTGCCTTCACGGGTCGCGCGCATGGCCGCCATGGCGACGACGTCGACGTCGGTGCCGGTGAAATTCGCCCGCGCCACGGCTCGGTCGGCTAGCCGCCGCACGATGGCCTGCAGGCGGTCGTGGCTTTCGTGGTGCAGATGGTCGGCCTTGGTCGCGGCCACCAATATGCGGTCGATGCGCCTCGAAAACACGTCGGTCAGGAAGTTGCCCCGGCCGGGCCGGAAACAGGACAGGATTTCGGTGACCGCGCGCTCCAGATCGGCCATCGCACCGGGGCCGGCATTCAATGCCTGCAATGCGTCGATGAGCACGATCTGGCGGTCGAGACGCGTGATGTGTTCGCGAAAGAACGGTTTGACGACATGCGTCTTGTAAGCCTCGTAGCGCCGCTCCATCATAGCCTGCAGCGATCCCGAGCGGGCGCGCCGGCCGCCCAGATTCGGCAGCGGCGCGAAGGTGAGAGCGGGCGAGCCTTCAAGATCGCCGGGCATCAGGAAGCGGCCGGGCGGCAAGGTCGAAAGCGCCCGCTCGTCGAGTTTGCAGGCCTTGAGATAGGCCGCGAAGCTCTCAGCGAGACGGCGCGCCGTCATCTCGTCGGCCTCGGCGTTGGGGTCGACCGGATTGGAGAGCGCCCGCCATTCCCGCGAAAGGTCGACACGCACCGGCAACACGGCCATCTCGAAGGCCTCACGCGAAAAATCGGCGTAGGACTTGCCGAGCAGCGGCAGGTCGAGCAGCCATTCGCCGGGATAATCGACGATGTCGACCGACAATTTGCCGGCGGAAAACATGCGGCTCCAGCCAGAGGCCGATTCGTATTCGATGGTGAGCCTCAGTTCGGAAATCGCACGCGTCGAATCCGGCCAGATGCGGTCGTCGACAAGAGCTGCGATGTGATCCTCGTACAGGAAGCGTGGTACCGCGTCGTCCGGCTGCTCTTCGAGAAAAGCCCGGGCGATGCGCCCAGATTTTTGTGCCTCAAACAGCGGCAAGCGTCCGCCATGGACCAGATTGTGCACAAGGGCCGAGATGAACACCGTCTTGCCGGCGCGGGACAGCCCGGTCACGCCAAGACGCAGCGACGGAGCGAAAAGCCCGGCAGCGCGGCCTGACAACGTATCCAAGGCAATCTTCGCCTCGTCGGTGAAAGTCGTCAGCGATGATGCCAAAATCTGTTCTCGCGGGCCGGTCAGGATCCGATATAGGCTTTGATGGGCGGCTTTGAAATGGCCTCAGATATCGGCAGGCGTCAGGAAGGCTTCGAGATAGCCGGCGCCCGGCGCAGCCTCGGCAAGACTGCCGTAGAACCGGACCACCGCAAGTGCGGAGGTCGGGAAGCCGTGGTTCAGCATGGCCCGCGCGGTCTCGTCGCCGTCGCCTGAGAGCGCCATGGCGAGATCCTCGATCATCGGATTGTGGCCGATGACGAGCAGGGCCTCCAGCCCGCCATTCTGCCGGATGGCAGTGAGGTACGCGGCGGCATCGTCGCTGTAGAGGGTGTCACAGAACAGCACCCGGCCCGTGTCCGTATGGCCAGCCAAGCTTTCCAGCGTCTGGCGGGCGCGCTTGGCGCTTGAGCAAAGGGTGCGGGCCGGTGCGTATTTGCGGGAACGCATCAGCACGCCCATCGCTTCGGCATCGGCGAAGCCGGATGGATCGAGCGGGCGGTCGAAGTCAGCCACGCCAGGCAGCGCCCAGCCGGCCTTCGCATGCCTCAGCAGGTAAAGTCTGGTCACCGGATCCCCGTTGTGCCGGGCACCGAACCCGTCAGCACGCCGCAGGATTTGCCATCAGAAGAGCTCCGTGCGCAATGGCAAGCGACCCTCAAGCATAGCGAATCATGTACGAATTCGGTCGTATTCTTCGCAAAAAGGGCATCGCCGATGGTGGTTTGTCCGAGACTAACAATTGCGTGAAACTGTCGTCGATTGACCTTGTGCAGCTTTCGGTCCGCGAATATATAGGCGCCAAATTTGGGGTTTGTTGGGTGAGTCGAATGAACGACATCGTTACCGCCGATTACGTACCCTCCGAAGACGAGCCGTTCATGAACGAGCGGCAGAAATCCTACTTTCGCATGAAGCTCGTCACCTGGAAGAACGACATCTTGCGCGAAGCGCGCGAAACTCTCGAAATCCTGCAGCAGGAAAACGCCAACCACCCCGACCTCGCCGATCGCGCCTCCTCGGAAACCGACCGCGCCATCGAACTTCGCGCCCGCGATCGCCAGCGAAAACTCATCTCCAAGATCGATTCGGCCCTCCAGCGCCTTGACGAAGGCACTTACGGTTATTGCGAGGAGACGGGCGAGCCGATCGCGCTGAAGCGGCTCGACGCGCGCCCGATCGCCACCTTGTCGATCGAGGCACAGGAGCGCCATGAGCGGCGCGAGAAGGTCTACCGCGACGACTGAGTCGCCGGGAAAAACAGCGGCATCGGTAAAGCGTTCAAAATGGCCGGTTTTCCGGCCATTTTCATTGGCCGTTCGCTATCGGCCTATCTTTTCTGATTGGACAACTCGCCGAGGAGCTTCGTCATCTCGTCGTCGAGAGAGGGCGACGCCTTCGCCACCGGCTTGCTCGGCGTTTGGCTGAAGCGTGGCTCGTCGAGGGAAACCTCCAGCTCCTTCATCAGCGCATCGTCAATCGACTCGTGCTGTGCCGGCGGCTCGTATCTTGCCGGGGGGTCCTGCCTTGCCGGCGGCTGCGCATGCCGCGAGGCATTGGCGTTGACGGATCCATAACTTGGCAACGGCGTGACGTTCGATGCCGGTTTCGGCGCCGGCGCCGGCATTGTTGCCGGCATCGTCGCCGTCTGGCGGGCTCGGACAGGGGTCGCGGTTACGCCTGCCGGCTGCGGTGGCGCTTGCCTCGCCGGCGCGGCTGTGATCGAAGCCGACCTTGCTGCCGGCTGGTGGCCGTTGTCTCCGGTCAATGCCGGGCGCCGCAGCGCCGAGAGCCTGATGTCGCGCTCGACGACGACGTCGGTCGGACCACCGATCAAGAGCAGGTGCTCGATATCGTCGCGGCGCACCAGCACCAGCCGCCGGTGACTGTCGACCGCTGTGGCATCCATGACAGCCAGCCGCGTCTTGCGGTTCCTGCCGCCGGCGACGAATGTCCCGAACGTCAGGCTGCGGACCAGCCTGATGATAAGAAGAATGATGAGCAGAAGGACAAGTACTGCAAACGTCCATAGGATTGCTGCGGCATAACCAGGACCCGCCACGCCATCCAGCCATTGCAGCATTGGTTCCCCCAAAATCAGCTTTCGAAGAGAGGCGACACTAGACTGTTGCGGCAGGCCACCGCAAGTTGCCTTTCACGCTTCGTGAACAGCTTGAAACGCCGGGAGCCGAACGGCGTCATTTTTAACGGACATCTGCAGCCGGGCCTTTTCCCAACCCTGAGAATATGATTCAACCGACACCGGAATTCACGAGCAGGGGGCACATGGCCAAGGAAGCGCGCGGCGATTTCTATCCGGTACCTATCGTCGACCAGAACACGCGGCCGGGAGCGGTCACCCGGCTCATCGTCTTCATCGTCGTCCTGACTGGGGCAGCGATCGTCTTCGGCCTTTTCCGCGAGCGCCTTGGCGATCCATTCCTGCTCGGCATGCTTGGCGTGCTGGCGATGATCGGCGTCGGCTTTCTATTCGCCACTGCGATCGGCTTCGTGCACATCACGCCGCGCTCGACAAGCGACGAACTGTCGAAAGCTTTCGTCGATTCGATGTCGCAAGGTCTCCTGGTCACCGACACCAAAGGCCGTATCATCTACGCCAACCGGACCTATGCCGATATGACGGGTGCCGAGTCGGCCGCCGACCTCAAGACCGTCGAAGGTTTGCTTTCAGACGTTCCCGAGGCCTCGGTGACCATATACCGGCTGGCGTCCGGCCTGCGTGATGGCCAGCCTGGCGACGGCGAGTTTCGGCTCGCGCAGTCCATTCGGCCAGGCGCCGAACCGGGCGCTCGCTGGTACCGCGTTCGGGCCCGCGCCTTCAGCGTTCCCGGCCAGCGGCTGCCCATGCTTGCCTGGCAGCTTGCCGACATCTCGCAGGAACGGGCCGAGCAGGAGCGGTTCTTTCTCGACCTGCAAAAGGCGATCGATCACCTCGACCATGCGCCGGCCGGTTTCTTTTCGGCCGACCAGGAAGGCCGCGTCACCTATATCAACGCGACCCTTGCGGAGTGGCTGGGCATCGACCTGGCCAGCTTCACTCCCGGCGCCATCACGCTGCCGGAGATCGTCGCCGGCGACGGCATGGCGCTGGTCCGTTCGGTCAAGGCCGACGCTGGTACCACGCGCAATGCCGTTATCGACCTCGATCTGACGACGATGACCGGCGAGGCGCTGCCGGTGCGCTTCATGCATCGTGTCTCGGCCAGCCGAGAGGGGCTCAACGGCCCGACTCGCACCATCGTGCTCAACCGGACGCAAGGCGAGGACGCTTCGGCCGACCTCCGCGCATCGGAAATACGCTTCACGCGGTTCTTCAACTCGACGCCGATGGCGATAGCCGGCGTCGACCATGCCGGCCGCATCCTGCGCACCAATGCGCCGTTCCTGTCGCTGTTTTCCTCGGTCGTCGACCGCGATGCGGTCGATCGGCGTGTGCGGCTGGATACGGTGATCCACGAGCGCGACCGGCCGGCTTTCGCCGCGGCCTTTGAAAAGGCACGCCAGCAACAGGCTGACATCGAGCCGATCGATACGGTGCTGCCCGGCAATGAGGAGCGCCACATACGCTTCTACGTCAACGCGGTCGCAGACGGTACCGGTGGCGAGGGCGCCGAGGAATCGGCCATCGTCTATGCCGTGGAGACCACTGAGCAAAAGGCCCTCGAGGGCCAGATGGCGCAGAGCCAGAAGATGCAGGCGGTCGGCCAACTCGCCGGCGGCATCGCGCATGATTTCAACAATGTGCTGACCGCCATCATCATGGCCTCGGACCTGCTTTTGACCAACCACCGGCCGTCCGATCCGTCGTTCCCGGACATCATGAACATCAAGCAGAATGCCAACCGGGCGGCCTCGCTGGTGCGGCAGTTGCTGGCCTTCTCGCGCAAGCAGACGCTGCGGCCGGAGGTGCTCAACCTGACCGACGTGCTCGCAGATCTAAGGATGCTGCTTGCCCGGCTGGTCGGCAACGACATCAAGCTCAAAATCGACCATGGCCGCGACCTGTGGCCGGTCAGGGTCGATATCGGGCAATTCGAGCAAGTGGTGGTCAATCTGGCGGTCAATGCACGCGATGCGATGCCGGCCGGCGGCGAGCTCACCGTACGCACCCGCAACGTCAGCGCCGGAGAGTGCAAGACCTTTTCCTACCGCGAACTTACTCCGGCCGACTATGTGCTGGTCGAGGTCGAGGACAGCGGCAGCGGCATCGCGCCTGATGTGCTGAAAAAGATCTTCGAGCCCTTCTTCACGACAAAGGAGGTTGGCAAGGGAACCGGCCTCGGCCTGTCCATGGTCTATGGCATCATCAAGCAAACAGGCGGCTTCATCTTCTGCGATTCCGAAGTCGGCAAGGGATCCGTGTTCCGCATCTTCCTGCCGCGGCACATTGCGGAGGCAAGGAAGGCGGGCGAGGCTGGAGAAGTGCCGGCCGCCCCTGCCAAGATCGCCGACTCAGCCAAGGATCTGTCGGGCTCGGCCACGGTGCTGCTGGTCGAGGACGAGGACGCCGTGCGCATGGGCGGCATGCGGGCGCTGAAATCGCGCGGCTACACCGTCCACGAGGCGTCGTCGGGCGTCGAGGCGCTTGAAGTCTACGAAGCGCTCGGCGGCAAGGTCGACGTCGTGGTGTCGGACGTGGTGATGCCGGAAATGGATGGCCCGACGCTGCTTGGCGAATTGCGCAAACGGCAGCCCGACATCAAGTTTATCTTCGTGTCCGGCTATGCCGAAGACGCGTTCGCCAAGAACTTGCCGGCCGACGCGCATTTCGGCTTCTTGCCGAAGCCGTTTTCGCTCAAGCAATTGGCCACGATCGTAAAGGACATGCTGGAATCCTGACCCTTCCAACGCTCCGCTTGCGCAATGTCGTGAGACTGCCATGATTGCAGGCGAAACGGGCGACGGGTTTTGGAAGCATGCCGTGACGCCACACAACGAGGCTAGCAAAGGCGACTACGCAAGCACGGTGCTGCTGCCGGGCGACCCGCAGCGCGCTGAATGGATGGCGGAGACCTTTCTGGAAGCGTCGCGCTGCGTCAACCGCCGCCGCGGCGCGCTCGGCTTTACCGGGTTGTTTCGCGGCAAGCCTGTCAGCGTCCAGTCCACCGGCATCGGCGTCCCGTCATTCCTGGTCTACGTGCACGAGCTGCTGGATTTCTACGGTGCGAAAACGTTGATCCGCACCGGCACCTGCGGCGGCCTGACCGCCGAGATGGCGCTGCGCAGCCTGGTGATCGCACAATCGGTGCGCGGCGAAAATGCGGAGAGCGGCCAGGTTTTTGGTCTCTATCGTGCCGATGCCGGCCCCGATCCTGCATTGTTGGCCCAGGCGTTGGCCCGGGCTTCGGAACTCGGGATCGACCATCGGGCCGGGCTGACGATCTGCAGCGACATTTTTTATCATCCGCTGGGGCGCGAACGCTTTGCCGAAGCACAGGCACAGGGGGCGCTCGCCGTGGATATGGAAACCAGCGCACTCTACCGCATTGCGGCCGATTTCGGCGCCCGGGCGCTGTCGATCCTGACCGTCGTCGACAATGTGGCAACCGGCGAGCAGACCGACTATTCCGAACGCCAGGGCCTTTTCACCGATATGACCCGGCTGGCGCTCGACATGGCGGCGGAGAGCTAGGCGGCTTCTACTTCGGAGTACGGAACCTCGCCAGGTTCCGTACTTTTCAACGCTTCGTGCAGGTCGAGGCGGTAAAGGCGCCGTCTGGCTGCTTCATGATGATATCGAAGGACGGGGTGGTTCCGCTTTCCAGCGTCGCCTGCGTAAGCGAGATCGAGTTGCCGCCACTGGTGTAGCCGCCCAGCGGACCCAGCCAGGTGATCACGCCGTCTGCATCCATCTGGTAATTGTAGCTTTGCGGCGCGATGCCGAAGCTCACCGGACCGCTATAGACGTTTCCCTTGATGGTGATGTCGCCGAGGCTGAGGAACATGCCAAGCAGATAGACTTCGCAATGATAGGAGCCGTCCGGCAGCTTGCCGTCGCTGAAGCCGGCGCGCGCTACGGTCGTCGCCGCCAGCAGAAGCATGGCGGTGAAAATGCAAGAAGCTCTGAAGGCCATGGAGTCCCCCGTTAAGGGTTCGAACTTGCCTCATTTCGCTGCGGCGCTGCAATCCTCGCCAGCGCTCATATGATGCTGCTCAAAATTCGGGCATTGGTGTATATGTGAGTAAAACTTAGGCTGATACAAGTGATCTTTTCTCATTTCAAACCTGGCAGGGGAGGTTCATCTCCTGCGGCTAATACATTAACCGACTGACAGGGCTGGGAAATCTCAAACACTCCGATCTTTCGCCGGTGATTGGCACAGCCGTTGCATGGTCCTGTTCCGATGCAGTTAACCAGCTTGGGAGTTTAAAAGTATGAGGGGCAGTTTCTCGACAATAACAAAAATGTTTTCGGCCGGCGTGGTCACCGCCGGCCTGCTGATGAGCATTCCCGCCAGGGCGGCCGACGACACCATCAAGGTCGGCATCCTCCATTCGCTGTCGGGAACCATGGCGATCTCGGAGACGACGCTGAAGGACGCCATGCTGATGCTCATCGAAGAGCAGAATGCCAAGGGCGGCCTGCTCGGCAAGAAGCTCGAGGCGGTGGTCGTCGATCCGGCTTCCAACTGGCCGCTGTTCGCAGAAAAAGCGCGCGAGCTGATCTCGAAGGACAAGGTCGCCGCGGTGTTCGGCTGCTGGACCTCGGTGTCGCGCAAATCGGTGCTGCCGGTGTTCAGCGAGCTCGACAACATCCTGTTCTACCCCGTCCAGTACGAAGGCGAGGAAAGCGAGCGCAACGTGTTCTACACCGGTGCGGCGCCGAACCAGCAGGCCATTCCGGCCGTCGATTATCTGATGAGCGAGGATGGCGGTTCGGTGAAGCGCTGGGTGCTCGAAGGCACCGACTACGTCTACCCGCGCACCACCAACAAGATCCTCGAAGCCTACCTGAAGGCGAAAGGCGTTGCCGCCGAAGACATCATGGTCAACTACACGCCGTTCGGCTTCTCCGACTGGCAGACCGAAGTCTCGGCGATCAAGAAATTCGGTTCGGCCGGCAAGAAGACCGCCGTCGTCTCGACCGTCAACGGTGACGCCAATGTGCCGTTCTACAAGGAACTCGGCAACCAGGGCATCAAGGCCGAGGACATTCCGGTCATGGCCTTCTCGGTTGGTGAGGAAGAGCTTGCCGGTCTCGACACCGCGCCGCTGGTCGGCCATCTCGCCGCCTGGAATTATTTTGAGAGCGTCGACACGCCCGAGAACGCGAAGTTCATCGCCGACTGGCACAAATTCATCAAGAACGACAAGCGCACCACCAACGACCCGATGGAAGCCCATTATATCGGCTTCAACATGTGGGTGAAGGCGGTCGAGAAGGCCGGCACCACCGATCCGGACAAGGTCATCGACGCCATGGTCGGCGTCTCGGTGCCGAACCTGACCGGCGGTTATTCGACGATGATGCCGAACCATCACATCACCAAGCCGGTGCTGATCGGCGAAATCCAGGCCGACGGCCAGTTCGAAACCGTCTCGCAGACGCCGGGCCTGGTGATGGGCGACGAGTGGTCCGACTATCTGCCTGACTCCAAGGACCTGATCTCCGATTGGCGCGCGCCTCTGTCCTGCGGCAACTTCAACGTTGCCACCGGCAAATGCGGCGGCAAGGGAACCAACTGATCCTCCCGGTCTGTCCTCCCAGACCCGCAAGCCTCCGGGCAGGCTCCTCCTCCAGCCTGCCCGGAGGCGACATTCAATCTTCAAGAGCCACCAGAAACCAATGATCCTGATCCGCGCGATTGGCCTGATGCTGCTCCTTCTCCAGGGGACGCTGCTGCCGTCGAACGCCAGCGAAGCAGATCTGCACGTGGTCATCGCCAAATTCGCCACCGCCGCCAATTTTCCGGCGATAGAAGCCGTGGTGCGGGAGCTTGCGGCTTCCGGCGATCCGGCCGTAGAACGGCCGCTTGCCGCGCTTGCGGAGGGCAGCCTTTACGTGCGCAAGGCCGATTCACTGGTCTTTGTCGGTAAGGAGAGCGGCGACGGCATCGAGCTGCTCGATGCGCTTACCGGCGAAAGATCGGGCGAAGCTGCCAAGGCCGACATCACCAAGATCAAGGTCAACAACACGCTGCGCCGCGTCATTCGCGATGCATTGGGCACGCTGACGCTTGGCTCAAAGGATCCGGCCGTGCGCATTGCCGCCGCCGACACCATGTTCAAAACGCCCGACGCGGCAAACATCGAGCCGCTCGACACCGCCATCGCCAATGAGAGCGTGGCAAGCGTCAAGGCGCTGCTAGAACAGGCCCGCGCCGCGTCGGTTCTCGTTTCCGACAGGCCGGAGGCCGACAAACTGGCGGCAATCGCGCTCATCGGTGCGCGCAGCGACCGCGATGCGGTGTCGCTGCTCACGTCGGTCGAGGCCAGTTCCGAAGGTGCGGTGAAAGACGCGGCGACGGCTGCGATCGCCAACATCAATTCGACGCTGGCGCTGTGGGATGCCGGCCAGAATATCTGGTACGGCATATCGCTTGGATCGGTGCTGCTGCTGGCGGCGATTGGCCTTGCCATCACTTTCGGCGTCATGGGCGTCATCAACATGGCGCATGGCGAGATGGTCATGCTCGGCGCCTACACGACCTTCGTCGTGCAGGAGGTTATCCGTAATTCCTTTCCCGGTCTGTTCGACTGGTCGCTGGTCATCGCCCTGCCGCTGGCCTTCCTGGTGGCGGCGCTCGTCGGCCTTGTCATCGAGCGCGGGCTGATCCGCTTCCTCTATGGACGGCCGCTGGAGACGCTGCTGGCGACATGGGGTGTGTCGCTGATCCTGCAGCAGGCCGTACGCACCATCTTCGGGCCGACCAACCAGGAGGTCGGCAACCCGTCCTGGATGTCCGGCTCGTTCAATATCGGCCAGCTTGCCGTGACCTGGAACCGGCTCTGGATCCTGGTATTCGCGCTCGGCGTGTTCGCGGTGCTGCTCTACGTGATGAAACGCACGCCTTGGGGGCTGCAGATGCGTGCCGTCACCGCCAATCGCCGCATGGCCGCCTCGATGGGCATCAGGACGCCTTGGGTCGATGCGCTAACGTTTGCACTCGGCTCCGGCATTGCCGGCATCGCCGGTGTCGCGCTCAGCCAGATCGACAACGTCTCGCCCAATCTCGGCCGCGGCTACATCATCGACAGCTTCATGGTCGTCGTTTTCGGCGGTGTCGGCAATCTTTGGGGCACGCTGGTCGGCGCTTTCTCGCTCGGCATCGTCAACAAGTTCCTCGAACCTTATGCCGGAGCAGTGCTCGGCAAGATCGTCGTTCTGGTGCTGATCATCCTGTTCATCCAGAAACGCCCGCGCGGCTTGTTTGCGCTCAAGGGCAGGTCGGTGGAAGCATGATGACGGGACGCTTCTTTGCCGCCGGCGCCGACCGCCGTGTCGCCATCACCATCTTCATCCTGCTGGCGGTCGCCATCATTGTGCCGCTGCTCAATCTTGCGGTCTCGCCGACAAGTGCGTTTTACGTGCCGTCCTATATCGTTGCGCTCACCGGCAAATACCTCTGCTACGCGCTGCTCGCCTTGGCGCTCGATCTCGTCTGGGGCTATTGCGGCATCCTCTCGCTCGGCCACGGCGCCTTCTTCGCGCTCGGCGGTTATGCGATGGGCATGTATCTGATGCGCCAGATCGGCTCGCGAGGCGTCTACGGCAATCCGCTGCTGCCGGATTTCATGGTGTTCCTTAACTACAAGGAATTGCCATGGTTCTGGTATGGTTTCGACCATTTCTGGTTTGCCGCGATCATGGTGCTTGCGGTGCCCGGCCTGCTCGCCTTCGTCTTCGGCTGGTTTGCCTTCCGCAGCCGCGTCACCGGCGTCTACCTGTCGATCATCACCCAGGCGATGACCTATGCGCTGCTGCTTGCGTTTTTCCGCAACGACATGGGTTTCGGCGGCAACAACGGCCTGACCGATTTCAAGGACATTCTAGGGTTCAACGTGCAGGCCGACATGACGCGGTCGGCGCTGTTCGCGGCCAGCGCCGTCATGCTGGCGTTTGCCGTCTTCGTCACCTGGGCAATCGTCGGTTCCAAGTACGGCAAGCTTTTGATGGCGGTGCGCGACGCCGAAAGCCGCACACGCTTCCTCGGCTGGCGGGCGGAGAACGTCAAACTGTTCGCATTCACCCTGTCGGCGGTGATGGCCGGCATCGCCGGTGCGCTTTACGTGCCGCAGGTCGGCATCATCAACCCTGGCGAATTCGAGCCGTCCAATTCGATCGAGGTGGTGGTGTGGGCGGCCGTCGGCGGGCGCGGCACCATCGTCGGGCCGATCATCGGCGCGCTTCTGGTCAATGCCGGTAAATCCTGGTTCACCGGCGTGCTGCCTGAATTCTGGCTGTTTGCGCTGGGCGGACTGTTTGTCGCCGTCACGCTGTTCCTGCCCAAGGGCATCATCGGCATGTGGGATTCCTGGCGCGGCAACGCCAAGGCGCTGCGGGCGGCCTCGGTTGCCGAGGAAGTCGGCATCGATCCCGATGCGCCGGTGCCGCCGAAAACCGACCGCTCGGCGGCGAGAAGGCCGGGCGACTGGTCGGCCTCCGGCGCCGAACCGCAGCCGGCGGAGTGATGGCCTGATGTCGAAGAGCAACACCATCCTCTATCTCGACGGCGTGTCGGTTTCCTTCGACGGGTTTCGCGCCATCAACAACCTTTCGCTGGTGCTCGACAAGGGCGAGATGCGGGCGATCATCGGCCCCAACGGCGCCGGAAAGACGACGATGATGGACATCGTCACCGGCAAGACGCGGCCCGACGCGGGTGAAGTTTTCTTCAACGGTGAGGTCGACCTGACCAAACACGACGAGGCCGAAATCGCCATGATGGGCATCGGCCGTAAATTCCAGAAGCCGACCGTCTTCGAAAGCCACACGATCGAGGACAATCTGATGCTGGCGCTGAAAGGCCCGCGCTCGATCTTCCCGGCACTGTTCCATCGTCGCTCGGCCGCGGACGTGCGGCAGATCGACGACATCCTCGGCATCATTCGGCTTGGCGACAAGCGTGACGAACTCGCCGCCAATCTGAGCCACGGCCAAAAGCAATGGCTCGAGATCGGCATGCTTCTGGCGCAGGATCCGAAGCTGCTGCTGGTCGACGAACCGGTTGCCGGCATGACCGACGCCGAGACCGAGGAAACCGCGCGGCTGCTCAGGGACATCGCGCGCGACCATTCTGTCATCGTCGTCGAGCACGACATGCATTTCGTGCGCGAGCTCGGCGTCAAGGTCACCTGCCTGCACGAAGGCTCGGTGCTTTCCGAGGGCAGTCTCGACTTCGTTTCGGCCGACGAGCGCGTCGTCGAAGTCTATCTGGGGAGATGAACATGGTCTGGCGCGTTCCGTTCCATCATTTCGACCTTTCGTTCTTCACGCGTTGGAGAAAACGCTGACCATGCTCGAAGTCTCCAATGCCACGCTGCACTACGGGGCTGCCCAGGCGCTGCGCGGCGTCTCGCTGAAGGCCGGCGCCGGCAAGATCACCTGCGTGCTCGGCCGCAACGGCGTCGGCAAGACCAGTTTGATGAGATCGATCGTCGGCCATCACCGGCTGACGAGCGGAAGCGTTGCCTTCGAGGGGAAGGCGCTCGACCGGAGCGCGGCGTATGATCGCGCCCGGTCGGGCATCGCATTCGTGCCGCAGGGCAGGGAGATATTTCCGCTGCTTACGGTGCGGGAAAACCTCGAATCGGGTTTTGCGCCGTTGAAGCGCGCCGATCGCAACATTCCCGGTCACGTCTTCGAATTGTTTCCGGTGCTGAAGCAGATGCTCGCGCGCCGCGGCGGCGATCTTTCCGGCGGCCAGCAGCAGCAGCTTGCCATCGGCAGGGCGCTGGTGATGCGGCCGAAGCTGCTGGTGCTCGACGAGCCGACCGAAGGCATCCAGCCGTCGATCATCAAGGACATCGGCCGCGCCATCCGCTATCTGCGCGACCAGGCCGGTATCGCCGTGCTTCTGGTCGAACAATATCTCGACTTCTGCCGGGAATTGGCCGACGAGGTCAACATCATGGACCGCGGTCAGATCGTCCATACCGGCCCCGCCGAGGATCTCGACCGGGCGGACGTCCGCAAATTCCTGACTGTCTGAATTCTTATTGATTCCGTTACTTTGCAACTCTGGCGCGCTGCAGATTGCGTGCTAGATTTTGCTTGGCCTTGGTGAGTCGGCCGCTTTCCGTACCAGTTTCAACTTGGCAGATCAGGGGAAGGCGCGGCCCGCGTCGGCACGCTTGCGCGCAAGCCCTTCCAGCGATCTGTTGTCGTCCAACATTTCGGGTGCTTGGGAGCCAGGGCCAGTCAATGGAGCGCTATGTCGAGGACTACCAGAAACGACGGCTCACGGAGCGCGTCGATATCCTGACAGCCATCAACATTCTGAAATCGCAGGGGTATGACCACGACGAACTCATCGCGGAGATCACCAAGGTCTTCTATGTCGATCTCGATGCTTTCAAAGAGATTGTCAGGGTTGATCGGCGTCCGGACGAGCGCGCCGCATAGCCGGTAATTGAGGACCCGGCCAGGCAGACCACCGACAGCGGGGGCGTCAGCCTGCGACCCGCTTCATCAGCGCGATGGCGCCGAATGGAGCGCGGACCTTGCCCTCGGTGATGAAGTAGACGAACACGTCGCGTGGCTTGACCGGCGCGTCGGTTGAAGGAGCGACACGCGGCAGGTCGGCCGGCACCTTGCCTTCCGCCCAGGTTTTTGCGCGCGCCGCCCATTCATCGAGCGCCTTTGGCGTGTAGCAATCGGGATTGTCGTCGCTGCCGGTCTGCAGCCGCGCATAGATGAAATCGCCGGTGACGTCGGCAATCCCCGGATATTTGGCGTGGTCGGCATAGACGATGGCGGCCTTGTGCTTTCGCGCCAAGGCGGCGAACTCCGGCACGACGAAGCTGTCGTTGCGCACCTCGACCGCATGGCGCAGCGCAACGCCGTCCTGCTTTTCCGGCAACAGCTTGAGGAAGGCCTCGAAATCGTCCGGGTCGAATTTCTTGGTCGGCGCGAACTGCCACAGGATCGGCCCGAGCTTGTCGCCAAGTGCCGCGACGCCCGACCCGAGGAAGCGCATGATCGATTCCCCGGCCTCGCCGAGCACGCGGCGGTTGGTGACGAAGCGGTTGCCCTTCAGCGAATAGACGAAACCATCCGGCGCCTCGTTGGCCCATTTGACGAAGGTCGGCTCCTTGAAGCTCGAATAATAGGTGCCGTTGACCTCGATAGTGAGCACCTGCCGGCTGGCATAATGCAGTTGCTTGGCCTTCGACAATTTGTCCGGGTAGAAGGACGTGTCCCACGGCTCGAAGGTCCAGCCGCCCATGCCGGCGCGGATTGTTCCTGATTGAGTCATGGTCGTCCTCCCGGTTTGCAGAAAAGGATCACGCGATGGCGGTCGTCTCGACGGCTTTCGCCATGTCGACGATCGTCCATCCTGGCCGATATGGATTGGGCCGGCGACCCGTTTCGCGAAAGCCGTAGGCCTTATACAACGAAACGTTCCGTTCCATTCTGGCATTGGTGTAGAGTCGGATTTCCGGCAAGCTCCACAAGCGCGTCTGTTGCTCGGCCCAGTCGAGCAGCCCGATGCCGAAACCCTTGCCCTGAAAGGCGGGCGCAACGGCGACGCTGAAGATCATTGTATGGTCCGCATGTCGTTCGAGAACGATCAAGCCGGCCGGCTGTCCGTCCTGCTCCGAAAGCCAGACCTCGCCGCGTTCTATGCGCGGCGCATAGTCCTCGGTGACGGGGATCGGCGGTGCGCCGAGCAGGGCAGTGTAGGGCGCGTAGGCGTCGGTGGTGAGCGAGATCACCATGGGGAGATCATCGGCCCGAGCGGCTCTCATGATCAAAACTGGCCCGCGCCGGCAGCGGCCGCAATCACCTTGTCCATGCCGGCCGCTATCGCGGCGACGGCATTGCGACTGGCGTCGCCCAAGCCGTGGCGCTCGGCGAGCCAGTGCGCGTCATTGTAGGAGAGCCAGACCTTGCCTTGCTCGTCCTCCCAGGCCAGTGCCTTGACCGGCAGATCGATGCCGGCAAGCTGCCGGTCCTGCATCAGCGGCGTGCCGCCTTTCGGGTTGCCAAAAATCAGAAGCTGGGTCGGACGCAGAGAAGCTTCGACACTGCGCGCACCGGCGGCGTGGTCAATGCGGGCGAAGACCAGCAATCCTGCACGTTCCACAGTCCCGACCAGGCGATCGATCGTTTCGGCCACGCCGAAGCGGCTTTGGACCGTGATGAGACCGTTCTTTGCCATCACTCCGCCGCTTCGCGCTTGCCTCCGGGGCGCCGCTCCAGCAATTCCCTCAGGAACTGCCCGGTATAGCTGCGTTTTTCGCGAACGATGTCCTCAGGCGTGCCGGACGCTACCAGCTCGCCGCCGCCGTCACCACCTTCGGGGCCAAGATCGAGCACCCAGTCAGCGGTCTTGATCACCTCTAGATTGTGCTCGATGACAACGACCGTGTTGCCCTGGTCGACCAGCTCGTGCAGCACTTCAAGCAGCTTGGCGACGTCGTGGAAATGCAGGCCGGTGGTTGGCTCATCGAGAATGTAGAGCGTCTTGCCGGTCGCCTTGCGGGACAGTTCCTTGGCAAGCTTGATGCGCTGCGCCTCGCCGCCCGACAAAGTCGTTGCCTGCTGGCCAACATGGATGTAGCCGAGGCCGACCCGTTTCAGCGTCTCCAGCTTGTCGCGCACACCGGGCACGGCGGCGAAGAAATCGACGCCTTCCTCGACCGTCATGTCGAGAACGTCGGCGATTGATTTGCCCTTGAACAGGACGTCGAGCGTCTCGCGGTTGTAGCGCTTGCCGTGGCAGACGTCGCAGGTGACGTAGACGTCGGGCAGGAAGTGCATCTCGATTTTGATGACGCCGTCGCCCTGGCAGGCCTCGCAGCGGCCGCCCTTGACGTTGAACGAGAAGCGGCCCGGCTGGTAGCCGCGCGCCTTGGCCTCCGGCAGGCCGGCGAACCAGTCGCGGATCGGCGTGAAGGCGCCGGTATAGGTGGCAGGGTTGGAGCGCGGGGTGCGCCCGATCGGCGACTGGTCGATATCGATGACCTTGTCGAGGAATTCCAGCCCCTCGATTCGGTCATGCTCGGCCGGATGCTCGCGCGAGCCCATGATGCGGCGCGACGCCGCCTTGAACAGGGTCTCGATCAGGAAGGTCGACTTGCCGCCGCCGGATACGCCGGTGACGGCGGTAAACGTGCCGAGCGGGATTTCGGCGGTGACGTTCTTCAGATTGTTGCCGCGCGCGCCGACGACCTTCAGCCGGCGGTTCTTCTTGGCCTCACGCCGCACTGCCGGCGTCGCCACTTCCAGCTCGCCCGACAGATATTTACCGGTGATCGAAGCGGGCGTCGCCATGATCTGCTGCGGCGTGCCCTGGGCGATGATGTGGCCGCCATGGATGCCGGCCGCCGGGCCGATATCGACGACGTAGTCGGCATGCAGGATGGCGTCCTCGTCATGCTCGACGACGATGACCGTGTTGCCGATGTCGCGCAGATGCTTCAGCGTGTCGAGCAGGCGGGCATTGTCGCGCTGGTGCAGGCCGATCGACGGCTCGTCGAGCACATAGAGCACGCCGGTCAGGCCGGAGCCGATCTGCGAAGCCAGCCGGATGCGCTGGCTCTCGCCGCCCGACAACGTGCCGGAGTTGCGCGACAGCGTCAGATAGTCGAGACCGACATCGTTGAGGAAGCGCAGCCGCTCGCGGATTTCCTTGAGCACGCGCACCGCGATCTCATTCTGCTTGTCGTTGAGCGATGCAGGCAGGTCGGTGAACCACTGGTCGGCCTTGCGGATCGACAGCTCGGTGACCTCGCCAATGTGCTTGCCGGCGATCTTGACCGCGAGCGCCTCGGGCTTCAGCCGATAGCCGCGGCAGGCCGGGCAGGGCGTGGCCGACATGAAGCGCTCGATCTCCTCGCGCATCCAGGCGGATTCGGTTTCCTTCCAGCGGCGCTCGAGGTTGGGGATGACGCCCTCGAAGGTTTTCGTCGTCTTGTAGGAGCGCAGGCCGTCATCGTAATGGAAGGTGATTTCGCGCTCGCCGGTGCCGTGCAGGACGGCTTGCTTTGCCTCCTCGCTCAAATCCTTGAACTTGTCGCCGAGCTTGAAGCCATAGGCAACGCCCAGCGCTTCCAGCGTCTGCGCATAGTAGGGCGAGCTCGACTTCGCCCAAGGGCTGACGGCGCCGGCGCGCAGCGAGACATTCTCGTCGGGCACGACCAGGCTGGCATCAATGGCGCGTTGGCTGCCGAGCCCGTCGCAGGTCGGGCAGGCGCCGAACGGATTGTTGAAGGAGAACAGCCTGGGCTCGATCTCGGGAATGGTGAAGCCGGACACCGGGCAGGCGAACTTTTCCGAGAACAGCATGCGTTCATGCGTCTCGTTCTTCGATTTGTTGACCGAATCCTCGCCGGTCTGGCTGGCGTCGAGCGGCTTGTCGGCAAATTCCGCCACCGCCAGCCCGTCGGCCAGCTTCAGCGCGGTCTCGATGGAATCGGCGAGCCGCGTCGCCAGATCGCCGCGCACGACGATGCGGTCGACGACGACGTCGATATCGTGCTTGTACTTCTTGTCCAGCGCCGGCACGTCGGCGATCTCATAGAAGACGCCATCGACTTTGACGCGCTGAAAACCCTTCTTCTGCAGCTCCAGCAGTTCCTTGCGGTACTCGCCTTTGCGGCCGCGCACCATCGGCGCCAGAATGAACAGCCGGGTGCCTTCCTCGACAGCAAGCACCCGGTCGACCATCTGCGAAACCGTCTGGCTCTCGATCGGCAGGCCGGTGGCCGGTGAATAGGGTACACCGACGCGGGCGAACAAAAGCCGCATATAATCGTAGATCTCGGTGACGGTGCCGACCGTCGAGCGCGGGTTCTTCGAGGTGGTCTTCTGCTCGATGGAGATGGCCGGCGACAGGCCGTCGATCTGGTCGACGTCAGGCTTCTGCATCATTTCGAGGAATTGCCGTGCATAGGCCGAAAGGCTCTCGACATAGCGGCGCTGGCCCTCGGCATAGATGGTGTCGAAGGCAAGCGATGACTTGCCGGACCCCGACAGGCCGGTCATGACGATCAGGCTGTCACGCGGCAGATCGAGATCGACATTCTTCAGATTGTGTTCGCGTGCCCCGCGAATGGAGAGATATTTATGGTCGGCCATCGCCGGTCGCCGCCTCAGAATCTGGAATTCGTGGGATGGGCGGGTTTTCCCGACCACCCCCTATGTAGGCAATTTCGCCGCCTTTTCGAGAGACGCCACAACTCTCGACCAAAGCGTTTAACCGCCTTTCGCGCGAACGGGCAAGCGGAAAGAACAAAGGCCGAACACGCTCCTGACAAAAGCTGCCCGTGGGGCCGGCTTCCCAAAACGTCTCGCGATCACATTTTTCGGTAATCGGCTATTCAAGGTTGACGTCCCTGCACCGTGGGGGCAGACTCCAGACGTCAACGAAGCCGGCCGTCTTTCGATGGCCTCGCGGCCTGGGGCTAGCCTGCGAGACGCCGCGGGTTATGCGATGAGCGCTTCGACGACGACAGTCGCAACCAACAGAAGGAGAGCAGAGGCATGACTCCACCGGATTGTTCGTTGAGGCTCCACGTGTCGCTGGAGCCGCGGCAGGTATAAGTGGCCAGGGTCAGGCGTTTTCGCTGCCCGCCAAACGGATCTGCTGATCCCCATAAAATCAGAGACTGCTAGTCGGATCGTCGGCTGAATGCCGCGAAGCATCCGAAATAAAATGCCGGCAGTACACTCCCGGCAATTTGGATTTCAGATCCAAGAAGCCCCGTCAGTTGCAAACGCAATGGCGGGGCTGTTCGTTTGAAGCGCAATATTTGTGGTTCACACCAGGCGAGCTTAGCGGCTGGAGGGCCTGATCCCGCCGGTAGCGACATCGATGGTGATGCTACCGGAAATCCGAACGTCGGTATCGCCAATCTTGAAGGTGCCGTTGCCGCTGCCTGGAGCCATATCGTCAGGCTCAGGCCGCGGCGCTGGCTCGGCGATGCGATAATCGCTGGTCACACCGGGCAGGGCGCCCTTTTGCGAAGACATCGAATTATCTTGGGCAAGTGCCATACCCACCAGCATGTTCGTGCCGGCTACGGTAGCGATAGCAAGGCATAACAGGCTGGACGAGCGGCTGGCGGTCATCGCCGGACTATAGTGCCGCGATAGCGGCAAGACCAGACCGATGTCGCTGAAATTGCGGGCGCTCAATCGCGTCAGTTCCGTCCGCCGGCCCGGCTCGTTCATGCGGCCTGCTTGCGAGTGTCGAAAACATGGTCGACGAGGCCCCAATCCTTGGCCTCCTGCGCGGTCATGAAAAAGTCGCGGTCGAGCGTGCGTTCCACTTCTTCGTAGGTGCGGCCGCAATGGCGGGCGTAAAGATCGGTCATGCGCCGCTTGGTGCGAAGGATGCCCTCGGCATGGCGCTGGATATCGGAGGCTTGGCCCTGGAAACCGCCGAGAGGCTGATGCAGCACGATGCTGGTGTTGGGTAGCGCGATCCGCCGCCCCGGTGTGCCGGCCATCAAAAGGAACGAGGCCATCGAGGCGGCGAAGCCCATACAAACCGTGGAGACCGGGCAGCTGATATACTGCATCGTATCGTAGATCGCGAAACCGCTGGTCACCACGCCACCCGGCGAGTTGATGTAGAGCGAGACCTCCTTGTCGGGATTGTCGGATTCCAACGACAGAAGCTGGGCGCAGACCAGCGCCGAGGTGCCGTCGTCGATCGCCCCGTTGATGAAGACGATGCGCTCGCGCAGCAGCCGCGAAAAAATGTCGAAGGCGCGTTCGCCGCGGCTCGACTGCTCGATCACCATTGGCACCAGATTGGCAAGGCCGCTCATCGGTTCTCTCCGTTGACTGTTGTCGTTCAGGCCGCGCGCAGGAAGAGGCGCGGCGTGTTTGCGGCGATCTGCTTGTGTCTGGGAGTGCGCGCTTCAAACGAAAGCCGGCAACCGGCGCCTGCCATCGCGATCTCCGGCACTGCTGCCCGAGCAAAACCATCATGGACGATGCGCAGATGCGTGCCGCCGGAAACGGTGCGGTCGAGCGTAAAGGTGACGATGCTGTCCACAGGGCTGTCGTTCATTGGGCTGTCCAGGGGACTGCCGGGCGGCACCTGCGTATCGCCGGGCGCCGGCCGCTCCCGCCAGGAATAGCGCAGCAGCCGTCCGGGATCCGCGTCGAGGATTTCGCACTCGATCGGCGCATTCGGCGCTTTAAAGGCAAAGCGGTTGCCGATTTCGGGCTTGATGTCGTTCGGCATCATCCAGGCCGCGAGCAGGTCCGGCACCGTCAGCGCCCGCCACACCTTTTCCGGCGGCTCGGGCAGCTCGCACTCGAACTCGATCTTGTCTGCGGCCATTTCGGCGCGTTCTTTGCCTCGGCTGGTCATTGGTCCATGTCCTTCAAAACCGTCTTGAGCCTTTCGATGCGCTCTGGCCAGAACGCACGGTAGCGTTCGATCCAGCCGAGCAGTGGCGCGAGCCCCTTCGGATCGACGCGGTAATAGGCGTTGCGACCGGCCCGGCGCTCGACCACGAGGCCGGCGCCGCGCAGCACTGCGAGATGTTGCGATACCGCCGGCTGCGATACCGGTATGCCAGTGCGCAGTTCCGACACCGTCATCTCGCCGTCGGCGAGCCGCTCATAGACGGCGCGACGCGTTGGATCCGCTAGTGCCCGAAAAATGTCTGCTTCGATCATGCCGAAAGCATAAGTCAATGCTTATCGGTTTGGCAAGCCGTGTTTTTTAAGACAGGCGGTGTTTTTTAAGACAGGCGAGGTTTTACAAACTCGCTGGAAGCCAGCGTCTCACCATGTCGGGGGATCCGTTGAACGTCGCCTCGAAAACTGGTGACGCGAGCACAGCATGAATATGAAGCAATTCGGAGCCGACGTTTCGGAAGCCATGTTGCCTGTGCGCGGCAACAACAAGCGACTGTCCGGCAGTCAAGACGAGATGCTCTTCGTCGATCCACATCTCGGCTCTGCCAGCGATGACGGTAAGCACTTCCTCGACGGGGTGCCAATGTGTCGGGGCGCCAACCGCGGGTTCGACCCATTGTTCGAATATGCAAAGTTGAGTTGCGCCGTTGCAGGCCGAGACATGCATGCGGGTCTTTACTCCCGTCCGCCATTCTTCTTGCGGCTGATCGTCATGCTCGACCATCTTCATTGAGTTCGCCTCGATCTCAGGGTTCGTGGAAATTCGACGCCAAGACACTACTTGTTACTGACATCTATTGACAGCGCAGGGCCTGTACTATAGAACGAAAAGAGAACAAAAACGTTGTGGGAAAAGGCAGCGACGGCAGGCAGGGATTATCCATAGCCTGTAAGGTGCGGCGACAAAAATTTGGTTTCGGATGAGCGCGGAGAAGTGTCATGGCGGGTAGCGTCAACAAGGTCATTCTGGTGGGCAACCTCGGGGCGGACCCTGAAATCCGCCGTCTGAATTCGGGTGACCCGGTTGTCAACATCCGCATCGCGACGTCGGAAAGCTGGCGCGACAAGACATCCGGAGAGCGCAAGGAAAAGACCGAGTGGCACAATGTCGTGATCTTCAACGACCAGATTGCCAAGGTGGCCGAGCAGTATCTGAAGAAGGGCATGAAGGTCTATGTCGAGGGCCAGCTGCAGACGCGCAAATGGCAGGACCAGACCGGCAATGACCGCTATACGACCGAAATCGTGTTGCAGAAATTCCGCGGCGAGCTGCAGATGCTCGATGCGCGGGGCGAGGGCGGCGGCCAGGTCGGCAACTATGCCGGTGGTGGTGCGAGCCGCGGTTCCGATTTCGGCCAGTCCGGCCCGGGCGAAAGTTTCAATCGCGGTGGCGCCAACAAGGGCGGCGGCGGTGGTTCGTCGCGCGAGCTGGACGACGAAATCCCGTTCTGATTTTTCGGGGCGGACTGCCCTTGCGGCGAAAAGCGCCGGCACCTTGGCCACGAAATGGCGTCCCGAAAATCTGTCTTGGATTTTCGGGACGTTGTGCGTTTGAGCGGTGAAAGGACGTATCAGGTGAAGGCAAGGGTCAAATGGGTCGAGGAGCGCACTTTCGTTGGCGAGTCCGCCAGTGGGCACAAGCTGGTGCTAGGCACTGCGTTCGGGCCGGAGGGCAAGACGCCGGGGCCGAGCCCAATGGAACTGGTGCTGATCGGCACTGGCGGCTGCTCGGCCTATGACGTGGTCCATATCCTCGAAAAGGGGCGCGAGGCGGTCGAAGATTGCGTGGTCGAACTCGATGCCGACCGTGCAGAAGCCGATCCCAGGGTGTTCACCCGCATTCACATGCATTTTGTCGTCAAGGGCCGGGCGCTATCACATGACAAGGTGAAGCGGGCGATCGGGCTTTCGATCGAGAAATACTGCTCGGCCTCGGCAATGATGGCCAAGACTGCCGAGATTACCCACGACTTCGAAGTCATTGAAACGACAGCGAAGTAGGGCTGTTCCTACGTCGCCATCAGCGCCTTGATGCCGTCGGCGACGAACTGTACGGCGAGCGCCGCCAGGATGACGCCGAGCAGCCTTGTCAGGATCGAACGGCCGGTTTGGCCGAGGATACGGTCGATGCGCTCTGACAGCACGAACACCAGGTAGGTGATGACGAGGCAGATGGCGATGATGCCGACAAGGGCTGTCTGCGCGCCCAAACCCTGAAACGAGCTTGAGAGCAGGACGGTCGCCGAAATCGCGCCGGGACCGGCAATAAGCGGGATCGCCAGCGGAAAGGCGGCGATGTTGTGGATCATGTCCCTGGTGATGGCGACGTCGCCGATCTTCTCCTTGCGGTCCTGCCGGCGCTCGAACACCATTTCGAAGGCGATGAAGAACAGCAGAAAGCCGCCGGCGACGCGGAAGGCCGGCAGAGTGATGCCGAAGACTGACAGGATCGACGCGCCGGCGATTGCGAACAACGCCATTACCAGGAAGGCGATGACCGAGGCGCGCACGGAGACCTGGTTGCGCTCCTCGCGGTTCATGCCGCGGGTCACGGCGAGGAAGAGCGGCGCCAGGCCGGGCGGATCGATCGTCACCAGTATGGTGACGAAGGCGTTGAACAGGCTGTCGAAGCTCGGCATGCTGGCCCTCCCCGCCGGCAAAGCCGGATAACGGGATTGGTAAAGCAAAGCGGAGCCAGTGGAAACCGTGCGGATCAGGGGCTGACGGCCCGGCGCGCCAGAAACTCGACTTCGAGACGCCAGGTGGCGCCGTCGTCCTGTGAGCGTTCGCCCAGCCAGCGGAACGAATTTTCGGTGATGCGCGAAAAGCTCCAGCGCACAGCAGATCCGGTGCCGTCTGCGCCTTGCTGGATGATGGTGTCGCCCTCGGCACGGCCGAGCTGGCGGCTGTAGTACTGATTGCGCGGATCGCTCCAGAAGATGTGCCAGGCGTCAACGCCGGGATCGTAGACGCGCAACGTTGTGCCATAGAAGGTCCATTTGCCGAGCGAGGGCGAGGGGCCGGCGTCACGGGCAGGCAGGATCCATACGTCCTGGATCGCGCGGCCTTCGAGCGCCCAGCCGAAATGCACTTCGCCGCGCCCGGTCAGCACCTGACCGTCCTCGAGATGGCGCGTGGCGTCGAACGTCCAGGCGCCGACGAAGCGGCCATAAAGATCCAGTTTCTCGGCAAGGGCCGGTACGGGCCCTTCGCTATGCAGGGCCTTGGCAAAGGAATTGGACATGGCTTCGCTCTCATCTTGTCAGGAGGGCAAGCATAGAGGCCGACAGGGGTTCTGTGCTTGGGAAAAGTTGCTATGTTTCGGCGATGACGACGAGCGCGCACAGGCTGGCGTCGGGCCGAGGCTGGCAGGTGTCGGATGTCATCTGCACCGCCAGCGCCGCCGACAGGCCATTCGAGGAGGAGCATCGGGATTTCTGCGTTGCCGCCGTAACCAACGGCACCTTCCGCTATCGTGCGCGCGAGGGCACGGCGATGCTGGCGCCGGGCGCGCTCCTGCTCGGCAATCCCGGCACATGCTATGAATGCGGTCACGAGCATGGCGCCGGCGACCGCTGCCTCTCCTTCCATTTCGGACCGGCCTATATGGAGCGGATCGTCGCCGACGTGCCGGGCACGAAGACGCTCGATTTCGGCACGCCGCGCCTGCCGCCCTTGCCGGCGCTGGTGCCGCTGCTTGCCGAAGCGGAGGCGGCGCGCGAGATGGCCGACACCGGCGCGTTCGAGGAACTCGCCCTGCGCATTGCCGGTGCCGCGGTGACAGCGGCTTGCAGCGCCACGGATCGGGGACGGACGCCGAGCCGCCGTGACCAGAAGCGTGTTGCCGAAGCGGTGCGGCGCATCGAAGTCGATGCCGACCGGCCGATCTCGCTTGCCGAACTCGCCGACGAGACCGCCACCAGCCCTTACCATTTCCTGCGCACCTTCCGGCACGTCGCCGGTATGACGCCCTACCAATTCCTGCTGAGAGCGCGGCTGCACAGGGCAGCCGTGCGGCTCCGGACGTCGGATCAGACGATTTCGGCGATTGCCTTTTCGGCGGGATTCAACGATCTATCAACCTTCAATCGTCGTTTCCGGCGGCTGATGGGCGAGGCGCCGGGTACTTATCGCGCCCGCCGGCGACGCCCGTGAAAGGGTGCCACGGCCATATCGTCGCAATTGGTTTATCCTTTTGAATTTGCCGCTAAAAACCACACTGGAAAACTGCCGCGATTGTTGGAGTTTCAGGCTGGCTTCCTATATAAGCACCAAGTGATTCCTGATTAGATTGTGATCCGATTTGACCGACCAAAAGACACCGCGCGGCGCCGACGGCGGCCCCACCGGCATCGAGCCGATATCCATCATCGAGGAGATGCAGCGCTCCTATCTCGATTACGCCATGAGCGTGATCGTCAGCCGCGCGCTGCCGGACGTGCGCGATGGCCTCAAGCCGGTGCATCGCCGCATCCTCTACGCCGCCTATGAGAGCGGCTATCACTGGAACCGCAAATATGTGAAATCGGCACGCCCGGTCGCCGACGTGATGGGTAAATACCATCCGCATGGCGACGCCTCGATCTACGACGCTTTGGTGCGCATGGCGCAGGATTGGTCGCTGCGCGTGCCGCTGATCGACGGGCAGGGCAATTTCGGCTCGATCGACGGCGATCCGCCGGCGGCGATGCGCTACACGGAATCGCGGCTGACCAAGGTCGCGCATGAGTTGCTGGAAGACATCGACAAGGACACAGTCGATTTCCAGGACACTTACGATGCGTCCGGCAGCGAACCGAAAGTCCTGCCGGCGCGCTTCCCGAACCTGTTGGTCAACGGCTCCGGCGGTATCGCCGTCGGCATGGCCACCAACATCCCGCCGCACAATCTGGGCGAGGTCTGCAACGGCGCCATTGCCCTCATCGATAATCCGGCGATCGACCTTCCGGCGCTGATGGAGATCATTCCGGGACCGGATTTCCCGACCGGCGGCATCGTGCTTGGCCGTTCCGGTATCTACAGCGCCTATTCGACCGGCCGCGGCTCCATCGTCATGCGCGGCCGCGTCAACGTCGAGGCGCGCGGCAACGATCGGGAATCGATCGTCATCACCGAGGTTCCCTATCAGGTGAACAAGGCGTCGATGATCGAGAAGATGGCCGAGCTGGTGCGCGACAAGCGCATCGAGGGCATTTCCGACATTCGCGACGAGAGCGACCGGCAGGGCTACCGCGTCGTCATCGAACTGAAGCGCGACGCGGTCGCCGATGTCATTCTCAACCAGCTTTACCGCTTCACCCCGCTGCAGACATCCTTCGGCGCCAACATGGTGGCACTGAACGGCGGCAAGCCGGAATTGCTGACTCTGACCGACATGCTGAAGGCGTTCGTCGCCTTCCGTGAGGAGGTGATCAGCCGGCGCACAAAATTCCTGCTGCGCAAGGCGCGCGACCGCGCCCATGTGCTGGTCGGCCTTGCCATCGCTGTTGCCAACATCGATGAAGTCATCAAGCTGATCCGCAGCGCTCCGGACCCGCAGACGGCGCGCGAGCAGTTGATGGAGCGGCGCTGGCCTTCGGGCGACGTGGAATCGCTGATTCTTCTGATCGACGACCCGCGCCATCGCATCAACGAGGACGGTACCTACAATCTCTCCGAGGAGCAGGCGCGCGCCATCCTCGAACTGCGCCTGCAGCGCCTGACCGCGCTCGGCCGCGACGAGATCGCCGACGAGCTGAACACGATCGGCGACGAGATCAAGGACTACCTGGACATCCTCTCGTCCCGCGCCCGCGTCCAGCAGATCGTCAAGGACGAGCTCATCGCCGTGCGCGACGAGTTCGGCACGCCGCGCCGCACCGAGCTCGCCGAGGGCGGGGCGGACATGGAAGACGAGGACCTGATCCAGCGCGAGGACATGGTCGTCACGGTCAGCCATTCCGGCTACATCAAGCGCGTGCCGCTGTCGCTCTACCGGGCGCAGCGCCGCGGCGGCAAGGGCCGCTCCGGCATGTCGACCAAGGAAGAGGATTTCGTCACCCGGCTGTTCGTCGCCAACACGCACACGCCGGTGCTGTTCTTCTCCTCGCGCGGCATCGTCTACAAGGAAAAGGTCTGGCGCCTGCCGATCGGCAACCCGCAATCGCGCGGCAAGGCGCTGATCAATATGCTGCCGCTCGAACAGGGCGAGCGCATCACCACGATCATGCCGCTGCCGGAGGATGAGACGAGTTGGGGCGAGCTCGACGTCATGTTTGCCACCACGCGCGGCACCGTACGTCGCAACAAGCTGTCGGACTTCGTCCAGGTCAACCGCAACGGCAAGATCGCCATGAAGCTGGACGAGGAAGGCGACGAGATCCTCGGCGTCGAGACCTGCACCGACAATGACGACGTGCTTTTGACGGCAAGTTCCGGCCAGTGCATCCGCTTTCCGGTCAGCGACGTACGCGTCTTCCAGAGCCGCAATTCGGTCGGCGTGCGCGGCATTGCGATGGCCGATGGCGACCGGGTGATCTCGATGGCGGTGATCGAGCATGTCGATGCGCCGCCGGCGGAACGTGCCGCCTACCTCAAGCGGGTGGTGGCCGAACGCCGGCTCGCTGCTGACATTGCGGCCGGCGAGGAGGAAGAAATCCAGCTCACCAATGAAGAGGTCGGCGAAGAGGCGGAGCTTTCCGACGACCGCTATGAGTTCCTCAAGGCGCACGAGCAGTTCGTGTTGACGGTGACGGAATATGGCTACGGCAAGCGTTCATCGTCCTACGATTTCCGCCTGACTGGCCGTGGCGGCAAGGGTATTCGCGCCACCGACGTCTCGAAAACGGCCGAAATCGGCCGCCTGGTGGCGACCTTCCCGGTCGGCAACGACGATCAGATCATGCTGGTTTCGGATGGCGGCACCGTCATTCGCGTCCCGGTCAACGGCATTCGTTTCGCCAGCCGCGCCACCAAGGGCGTTACTATCTTCAATACCGCAGAGGGCGAGAAGGTCGTTTCGGTGGAGCGGATTTCAGAACCGCAAGCCGACGAGGAGATCGAAGAGAGTGTCGATACTGAAGGTGGCGCTTCCACCGATGCCGAAGGTGGGGAGCCTGATACTACCGTCGAGTGAGTTTGCCACGACGGCGCCAGCCCTATGGGCCGGCGTGTGAAGACACCCCGCAATCTAGAAGTGGCGATAAGGCTTGCGGTTGCCGAAGCCTTCGAACCGCTTGGTATTGGCCTTGGCGCGGACGCGCTGTGCTTCCTGATGCAACCCGAATACGGTAGCGATCAGCATGGCGACGGTCATTGCGGTGGCGAGGATGTAGATCAGCATGTGCATGTTCTCCTGCGCCTAACAACGATTAGATGGGTGTTTGGTTTCATCTTCTGCAGCGGCAACTTAGTGAACACTGCGTGAAGCTGTTGTGAGCGGCACATTCATCTGTCGTTCACGTCGGCCAAAAGGTTCACGGGGCGGGCTGGCGATCGGATTTGCCTTTAGGGGAGAGGCTCGCTAGAAGCACCTGCCATGACCGAACGCATCGCCCTTTATGCCGGCTCTTTCGACCCGCTGACCAACGGCCATCTCGACGTGCTGAAGGCGTCGCTGGCCGTGGCGGATACAATCTATGCGGCGATCGGCATCCATCCCGGCAAGAAGCCGTTGTTTTCCTTCGAGGAACGGGTTGGCCTGATCGAAACGGCCGCGAAGGCGGAATTCGGCAGCGACGGTGCGCGTATCAAAGTAGTCGCCTTCGACGGGTTGGTGATCGATGCGGCCAGGAAGCATGGCGCCTCGATCATCATCCGCGGCCTGCGCGACGGCACCGATCTTGACTATGAGATGCAGATGGCCGGCATGAACGAGACCATGGCGCCGGAGCTGCAGACCGTGTTCCTGCCCGCCAGCCCTTCAGTGCGCACCATTACCGCCACACTTGTGCGCCAGATAGCTTCGATGGGAGGCGACATCCGCCCCTTCGTGCCGGCGGCCGTGGCCGGCGCGCTCACCGCCAAATTCGCGAAATAAATGCATGTCACCCAAAAGTGGAACCCGGCTTTGGGTAACGACATGCATGAACGAAGATATTCGGAGAAAGATCCCATGCAGCTGAAAAAGCTTGCCTTCTTGCTTGCCGTGCTTGCCGGTCTTGTGACCGCATCCGTGTCGGCCTTTGCCGCCGATCCGGAAAACACCATGATCGTAACGCTGAAGGACGGCGACGTGACCATCGCGCTGAGGCCCGACCTTGCGCCGAAGCACGTCGCGCAGATCAAAAAGCTGGTGCGCCAGGGCGCCTACGACAACGTCGCCTTTCACCGCGTCATCGACGGCTTCATGGCGCAGACCGGCGACGTCAAGTTCGGCAACATGAAGAGCGGCTTCAATGCCGACGCTGTCGGCACCGGCGGCTCCGATCTTCCTGACCTGCCGGCCGAATTCTCCAGCACCGAGCACTACCAGCGCGGCGTGGTCGGCATGGCCCGCTCCGACGATCCGAATTCCGCCAATTCGCAATTCTTCATCATGTTCGCGCCGGCACCGCCGCTCGATGGCCAGTACACCATCGTTGGCAATGTCGTCAGCGGCATGGAGCTGGTGGACCACATCAAGAAAGGCGACGAGGCGCAGAACGGGACGGTGACCGACCCCGATCGCATGATCAAGGTGCGCATCGCCGCGGACGGCAAGTAACCCCAATTGTTCAAAAGGATATTTCTGACATGGCCGAAATCAAGGACCGCGAGAACGCGCTTATCATGGACACGACCAAGGGCAAGGTCGTCATCGAATTGTTTCCAGATCTGGCGCCCGGCCATGTCGGCCGTATCAAGGAACTGGCACGCGAAGGCGCCTATGACGGCGTGGTCTTCCACCGCGTCATCGACGGCTTCATGGCGCAGACCGGCGACGTGAAGTTCGGCAATTCCAACAAGCCGTCTTTCGCGCCATCGCGCGCCGGCACTGGCGGTTCCGACAAACCCGATCTGAAGGCCGAGTTCTCCAACGCCAACCACGGCCGCGGCACCTGCTCGATGGCGCGCTCGCAGAACCCGAACTCGGCCAATTCGCAGTTCTTCATCTGCTTCGACGATGCCGCCTTCCTCAACCGCCAGTACACGGTATGGGGCCAGGTCGTCGAAGGCATGGACAACGTCGACAAGATCAAGCGCGGCGAACCGGTGCAGGATCCTGACAAGATCGTGTCGCTCAAGGTCGCGGCCGACGTGAAATGACCGGCCGGGCTGTCGCGGCCATCGCATTTGTGCTCGTCGCGGCGGCCACTCCGGCGCTGGCAACGGAATCGATCGTCTGCAGCGCCGACGGCGGCGCGGCATCGATTGACGTTTTGATGGGACACACGGCCGTCATTGCGGTCGCGCGTGTGTGGCTGGATGCCGGCGGCAAGACATGGACCACGGACGGACAGCCAGGCTCAACGAAAGTCATCGTTGGACAGGCATTCGAAGACGACGAGCGTATGCTTATCGACCTCACCGACGAAGGCATCAGCTCGATCGTCGCCAGATTGCGGCTGGTCAAGGCCAGCGAGCAGTCCAGTTTCGCGATGGGCGGCACATTGAGCATAGACGGTGTCGGCGCCTGGGCGGTGACCTGCCCGGAACCTTGAGGCGGGGATTTCTTGCGCGTCGATCTTTTCGACTTCGATCTGCCGGAAGAGCGCGTCGCGCTTCGCCCAGCCGAACCGCGCGACAGCGCCAGAATGCTGGTGGTCAGGCCGGGTGAGGGGCTCGAGGACCGGACGGTGCGCGACCTGCCGGCCCTGCTCAAGTCCGGTGATGTGCTGGTCTTCAACGACACCAAGGTCATTCCGGCGCAGCTGAAAGGCATCAGGCGGCGCGGCGAAGCAGCAGCGCAGGTCGAAGCCACGCTGCATATGCGGATGGCGCCCGACCGGTGGCTCGCCTTCATGCGTCCGGGCAAGCGCATCGCCGCCGGCGATCGCATCCATTTCGGTCATGACGCCAATTCCTGTTTTCTCGGCCAGCTCGACGCGACAGTTGTCGAGAAGGGAGAAGGTGGCGAGGTGCTGCTCGGCTTCGACCTGTCAGGTCCGTTCCTCGACGAGGCGCTGCATGCCGTCGGCCACATCCCGCTGCCGCCCTACATCGCTTCCAAGCGTGACGACGACGAACGCGACCGCAGCGATTACCAGACCATTTATGCCAAGGAGGAGGGCGCCGTGGCCGCGCCGACGGCAGGGCTGCATTTCACGCCGGAGCTGTTTGCGACGCTCGACGCCAAGGGCATAGAGCGCCGTTTCGTCACGCTGCATGTCGGCGCCGGCACGTTCCTGCCGGTGAAGGCGGACGACACCGCCGACCACAAGATGCACGCCGAAACCGGTTCGGTCAGCCCGGAAACCGCCGAGGCGCTGAATGCGGCGAAAGCAAAAGGAGGGCGCATTATCGCCGTCGGTACGACATCGCTGCGCTTGTTGGAGAGCGCGGCTGGCGAGGACGGCAGGCTGGCAGCATGGTCAGGCCCAACCGACATCTTCATCACGCCCGGCTATCGCTTCAAGACCGCAGACATGCTGATGACCAATTTCCATCTGCCGCGTTCGACTCTGTTCATGCTGGTTTCGGCCTTCTGCGGTTTGCAGACGATGCGCGCGGCCTATGCGCATGCGATCGAGAACCGCTACAGGTTTTATTCCTATGGAGACGCAAGTCTTCTGTTCAGGGAGGATACCGATGGACGATGACCTGGAAACCTTCGGCCGCGAAGCCTTGATTGCCGAGGTCAGGAAACTGCGCGCCGGAATCCGCCAACACCGCGACGCCACCGGCCATGATCTGTGCTGGCATCATCCCGACCTCTGGTCACTTTTGCCCGAAAAGACCGAGCCGGCGATTGCCGTGCCGCCGTGGCCGAAATTCATGCGCGGCTGCATCCGCTACCGGCAATCACTCGACAAGCAGGCCCCGGACGCGCCGGTATTCGACAAGGAGTTCGATGGTTAGGGAATTCAATGACTGACGCATTCACCTTCAAGGTGCTGGCGACCGACGGCAGGGCGCGGCGTGGTGCAATCACCATGCCGCGCGGGGAAATCCGCACGCCTGCCTTCATGCCAGTCGGTACCGGCGGCACGGTGAAGGCCATGTATATGGATCAGGTGCGCGGCGTCGGCTCGGACATTATCCTCGGCAACACCTACCACCTGATGCTAAGACCCGGCGCCGAGCGCGTGGCGCGGCTCGGCGGCCTGCATGAATTCGCCCGCTGGCCGCATCCAATCCTGACCGACAGCGGCGGCTTCCAGGTGATGTCGCTGTCGAAGCTGCGGAAACTGACCGAGAACGGCGTGACCTTCCGTTCGCATATCGACGGCGGCGCCTACGAGATGTCGCCGGAGCGTTCGATAGAGATCCAGGGGCTGCTCGATTCCGACATCCAGATGCAGCTCGACGAATGCACGGCGCTGCCGGCCAAGCAGAACGAGATCGAGCGCGCCACGGAGTTGTCGTTGCGCTGGGCCGAGCGTTGCAAGACGGCATTCGGCGAGCAGCCCGGCAAGGCGATGTTCGGCATTGTGCAAGGCGGCGACGTGCCGGATCTGCGGCTGCGCTCGGCGCAGGCGCTGAAGGCAATGGAGCTGAAGGGCTATGCGATCGGCGGGCTGGCTGTCGGCGAGCCGCAAGCGGTGATGCTGGAGATGCTCGACATCACTTGCCCGGAGCTGCCGGCTGACCGGCCGCGCTACCTGATGGGCGTCGGCACCCCGGACGACATCTTGAAGTCGGTTGCGCGCGGCATCGACATGTTCGACTGCGTGATGCCGACGCGGGCAGGGCGCCACGGCCTTGCATACACACGGCGCGGCAAGGTCAATCTGCGCAACGCCCGCCATGCCGACGATCCGCGTCCGCTCGATGAGGAAAGCGACTGCCCGGCCGCACGCGACTATTCGCGGGCCTATCTGCACCATCTGGTGCGCTCGCAAGAGGCGCTTGGGGCGATGCTCCTGACCTGGAACAATCTGTCCTATTACCAGCAGCTGATGCGCGACATTCGTGAAGCGATCGAGGCTGGCAGGTTCGCCGAACAAGCCGAGATCATCACGCAGCAATGGGCAAACGGTGACCTCGCCGTCCGGTAGGCATGCTCGCCAGGAATCCGGCTCCAGGGAAGAGTTGCCCCTGCCATGAACTGTTTTGAAACGACTGCCTAATAAGCATTGCCGGACGACATCGGGCGAGGATCAAGAACCTGTTCGTTTCGGGGCAAGTTTCAGTTCCTGGCACGACGGTGCGGACGAACGGCATCGCCGAGCTTTCGCCTTCGACCCCCATCGCGGTTCAGCGATGGACGGCTGGGTCGTTGCTTGCGATTCTGGCGATCGCAGTGACCGGCCTGGTCTTGCGCTTGCTTGGCGCGCGCGGCGACCTTTGGCTGGACGAGATCTGGAGCTTTGCGCTGATCGAGCCGCTGACCTCGATCGACCAGATATTCTGGCGCGTCAATCACGACAACAATCATTTCCTCAACTCGGTCTATCTCTATCTCATTGGCCCCGATGCTTCGCCGCTGATCCAGCGAGGTCTGTCGATAGCATTAGGTGTTGCCACGATCGGTGCGGCGGCAGTGAGCGCCGCATCGCGCGGACGACAGGCGATGATTGCCACAAGCCTGTTGTTTGCCGTGAGCTACCCAATGATCCATTACGGCTCGGAGGCGCGCGGCTATGCCGGCCTTGTGCTGTTCACGCTGCTGTCGGTCGTTTTTCTGGAGCGCCGGCTCGACAGTAGACGGTGGTCTGGCGTGGCCTTGGCAGCGGCGATCCTTTTCGGCTTCCTGTGCCACCTCACCATGATCGGAATGGTGGCGGTCCTCGCAATATGGACCGCCTGGCTCGCCTGGCAGCGTACGGCGAAGGTCGGCCGTGTCGTTGCGGACCTGGCGTCGATCTTCCTGCCGGGCTTGCTTGCCGTGCTGCCGCTGGCTGTCGGCGTGTTTGTCGGCGGCAGGCTGTTCGGCTTCAGTGTCGGTGGTGTTTCGCCGTTCTCGATTGCCGCCTTCGCGCAGGGCTATGGCGGGATGATCCGCTCTCTGTTCGGGCTGCCACCCTGGTTCGGCGACGGGCCCTACATCGTTGCCGCCTGCTGTCTTGTCGGCCTCTCCGCCGGTGTCTGGCGCGGTCGTCGAGCCAGCCTTTATGCGATCGGGATTATCGGACTGCCTTTGCTCATGGCGGCGGCGCATCTGCCCAACCTTGAGTTCCCGCGCTATTTCATCATCAGCGGAACATTGCTGCTGCTCTGGGCCGGCGAGATGATTGGCCGCGGCCTGGATGCTCGCGGGACTGCAAGGCTACTTGCGATGGGAGCGCTGGTGATCGTGGTGAGTGGCAGCATTTCGTCGCTGCTTCAGTTCTATCAATATGGACGCGGCTCCTACGCCGCTATCGTCGATGAAATGACCAGGAACGGCGCAACCACCTATGCCAGCGACGGTAATTTCCGCACCCCCATTGTCGTCAACTATTTTGCGGCGCGAATGGATCGTCGGGCATTGCTGGTTCCAGACGACGGGATGTGCATATCGAACGGCCCGCCTGGCTGGTCCTCGAGGGGGACATGGACAAACAAGCCGAACATGTCGAACCGACGGCCGCATGCGCTCTGGCGTATGAACGGGCCGATGCGTCGAGGCATTGGGGGTTTTCAGGCCTGAGCTGGACGCTCTACCGGCGACAGGATTGAAACAGCTCTGCCCCTCCTCAAGCGCCCCTCAGGTGCTGAGCGACGTGGACGCACGCAGGCTGCAGCCGGTGATCCGAAAGCTGCCGTCAGGCTGTAGTTCGAGCGTGTAGACCGCCTCGTAGTCCTTGCCATCCGGGCCGACGATCAGCACTTGCTGGATGATCGACGTCGGGCTCGTCTCGCGAACCTTGCCGAAGGAGTAGGTCTGCGGTTGGCGCACCGGCGGATAGCCTTTTGTCACCATGTTCATGAAGGTATCGACGGTCGGAAAGATGCGTTTCACATTCGGTGCGGCAAAGCTGTAGGCCGTCATTCCGTCATTGGCGATGAAGGCCCTCAACTGCCCATCGATGACCGTCTGCGCCGCTTTGACTTCGGCGTCGCCAGCAAAGGCCTGGGATGCGAAAATGAATGGAACGACTGCGAATGCGAAAAACGCGCGGCGCATGGCCTGTCTCCGTTGTCCCTGAGAAATCGCTGCCTGAAGGTACATGATACCATACGCTTTGCAGTGCTTCAGGGTTTCAGCCGAGCGCAAACATTCGGCGTGGCAGTCCGTGTCCAGACCGAGATGCATTGTCGAGGCGAGAACAGCCTGAGCGATTGCCGATGCTTGAAAGGCGAACGGCAGTCTGCCACAAGGGCCGCTCGATTATACCTAGAGCGTGCGATGTGAGCAGGACCAGGCAATGAAGGCATTTTTCGTGCAGATAAAGTGCGATCTGGGCAAGGCCTACGACGTTGCCAGCGCCCTGGCCGATGCCGAGATTGCTTCGGAAATCTACTCGACAGCCGGAAACTACGACCTGCTCGCCAAATTCTATGTCGACGACGAGGAAGACATCGGCCACTTCGTCAACGAGAAAGTGCAGATTCTTCCCGGCATCAAGGATACGTTCACGGTCGTCACCTTTCGCGCGTTTTGATCCGCATCCGGCATCTGCCCGGACACCAGGCAAAGCCTGATCAAGGCCCTATTGGTGCTGCCTTAATTTTAGGCAAGTGCGATATACTGATCGCCGGCGCCCAACAAATCACCGATTGCGCTTGATTTTCTCCAGCCAGGCCAGTGAAATGGCGCCACAGGGGAGTATGCGATTGGCAGCGTTCGATGAAATGCTTCCGGAAGTTTCCGGGCTGAGAAAACCGTATTCGGCTTACGATCGCTGGCTGAAGGAACAGGATCCGGCCAGACTTACCGAGAAGATGCAGGACGCCGAACGCGTCTTTCGCAAGACAGGCATCACTTTCGCCGTCTACGGCGAGCAGGAAGCATCGGAGCGGCTGATACCCTTCGATATCGTTCCGCGCATCATTTCGGGCAATGAATGGCGACGGCTGACGCAAGGCATCGAGCAGCGCGTCCAGGCGCTGAACGCCTTTCTCGACGACATCTACCATCGCCAGGAGATCTTGCGCGCCGGCCGGGTGCCGAAGGAGTTGATCGCCAAGAATGAGGCGTTCCTGCCCGAGATGATCGGGGTGCGGCCGCCGGCCGGCGTCTATACCCACATCATCGGCGTCGACATCGTACGCATCAGCGAGAACGAGTTCTACGTGCTGGAGGACAACGCGCGCACGCCGTCCGGCGTCTCCTACATGCTGGAGAACCGCGAGACGATGATGCAGCTTTTTCCCGAGCTGTTCCAGCAGATCAAGGTGCGGCCGGTTGAGAATTACCCGCAGCTCTTGCGCCAGTCGCTGGCGGCAGTGCGGCCGCAAAGCACCAAGGGCGCGCCGACCATTGCCGTGCTGACGCCGGGCAGCTTCAACTCAGCCTATTTCGAACATGCTTTCCTTGCCGACCAGATGGGCGTGCAGCTTGTCGAGGGGCAGGATCTGCGCGTCGTCGATGGCCATGTCGCGATGCGCACCACCGAGGGCTACAAGCAGATCGACGTGCTTTACCGGCGTGTCGACGACTCGTTCCTCGATCCGCTGACCTTCCGCCCCGACTCGGCACTTGGCGTGCCGGGCATTATGGATGTCTACCGCGCCGGCAACATCACTATCGCCAATGCGCCGGGAACCGGCATCGCCGACGACAAGGCGATTTATTCGTACATGCCCGAGATCGTCGAATTCTATACCGGCCGCAAGGCGATGCTCGGCAACATCCCGACCTGGCGCTGCTCGGAGCCGGACAGCCTGAAATACGTGCTCGAACACATCGACGAATTGGTGATCAAGGAAGTCCACGGCTCCGGCGGTTACGGCATGCTGGTCGGTCCGGCGGCGACCAAGAAGGAATGCGAGGATTTTTCCAAAAAGCTCGCGGCAAAACCGTCGAACTACATTGCTCAGCCGACGCTGGCGCTGTCGACCTGTCCGATCCTGACGGACAAGGGGCTGGCGCCGCGCCATGTCGATCTGCGCCCCTATGTGCTGGTTTCCGACCGTATCCAGATCGTGCCCGGCGGGCTGACCCGAGTAGCGCTCAAGGAAGGCTCGCTGGTCGTCAATTCCTCGCAAGGCGGGGGCACGAAGGATACGTGGGTGTTGGATGATTAGAGTGGAAGTAGCGAATAGTGAATAGTGAATAGTGAATAGTGAATAGTGAATAGATAAGGATATGGGTCGTTGATGTTGGTGAAATGCCCTGAAGTGAAGCGCGCGGAATCGTGCCCTGGAATCTGGATAGTCACCATTCACCATTCACCTTTCACTATTCACCACAGGACCGCCTGACATGCTTCTCGGCCGCACCGCCAACGGGCTCTACTGGATGAACCGCTACATCGAGCGGGCGGAAAACATGGCGCGATTGGTGGATGCCGGCCTGCGCATGGCGCTGACTCGTACGCAGAACGCTTCGGAGGAGTGGAATTCGGTGCTGCTCAGCGCCGGTTCAGACGCCAGCTTCACGCAGAAATATTCCGACTACACCGCCGCCAATGTCGCCGACTATCTGCTGCGCGACACATCGAACCCGTCGAGCACGATGTCGTCTATCGAAACGGCCCGTAACAATGCCCGCATGGTGCGCACGGCACTGACGCGTGAAACCTGGGAAAGCATCAACGAAGCCTGGATGTCGCTGAAGCGGATGCTGGCCAAGCCGATCGACGAGCGCGACCTGCCCAACGCACTCGACGCAATCAAGCGCGAGACGGCGCTGATCCGCGGCTCGTTCTACGGCACGATGCTGCGCAACGAGATTTTCGATTTCTCGCAGCTCGGCACTTATGTCGAACGCGCCGACAACACCGCGCGTATCCTGGATGTGAAATACTACGTGCTGTTGCCGTCGATCTCCTGGGTCGGCTCGACGCTCGACAACTACCAATGGGAATCGATCCTGCGCTCGGTGTCGGCGCACCGTTCCTATCGCTGGGTCTATGATGCCGACTACAAGCCGAGCAACATCGCCGATTATCTGATCCTCAACGTCCGCATGCCGCGCTCGCTGACCTTTTGCTACCGCTTCCTGACGGAGCATCTCAAATTCCTGGGTGACGACTATGGGGAGCGCCACGCCTGTCATGCAACGGCTTCCAAGACTCAGGCCATGCTGACGGCCGGGTCGATCAAGGATATTTTCGACGCCGGCCTGCACGAATTCCTGGCCAATTTCATCCGCGACAACACCAGGCTCGGCGACGAGATCGCGCAGGATTACAGGTTCTATTGAGCATGATCCAAAAAAGCGGAGATCGATTTTCGGAAAAGCTCATGCTCCAGGGACGAGTGCGATGCGGCTGAAGATCACTCACCGGACGGAATACCGCTACGATGCGCCGGTGCATTATCTGTTGCAGCGTTTGCGGCTGCTCCCGGTGAACGGGCGCACCCAGACGGTACTGTCCTGGGCGCTGAAGATCGAAGGCGCACGCGAGGAAGTGCGCTTCACCGACCATTTCGGCAATGATACCCGGCTGTTGAGCGTCGAGGGCGAGCGCGACTTCATCACCGTCGAAGCAGCCGGCGAAGTGGTGACGCGCGACACCGCTGGCGTCTGCGGACCGCACCAGGGTTTCGCGCCGCTCTGGCTGTTCGGCCAGGAAACGCCGCTGACGACGATCGGCAGCGGCATTCGCGAGCTTGCTGCCTCGGTCGGCAAGGGTACCGACATCGAAAGGCTGCACCGGTTGATGGCGGTGATCGGCGAGCGCGTCGCTTATACGCCGGACACCACCAACGTGACGACGCCGGCCGAAGAGGCCCTGGCGCTCAAGACCGGCGTTTGCCAGGACCACAGCCACATCTTCGTTGCCGCGGCGCGTGCCATGGATTTTCCAGCCCGCTATATCAGCGGCTACCTGATGATGGATGCGGCCATCGAGCAGGCGGCAAGCCACGCTTGGGCCGAGGCGCATGTCTCGGGCCTCGGCTGGGTCGCCTTCGATGTCGCCAACGGCATTTCTCCGGACGAGCGTTATGTGAAGGTGGCGACCGGCCGCGATTATCGCGACGCCACGCCGGTATCTGGAATTCGGCTGGGACAGGCGGAAGAACAGCTTGCGGTCACCGTCACCGTGGAGCAGTAATCCCCGGCAAGATTGTTGCCAAAGAGATTCGATGACCTATTGCGTCGGCCTGAAGATCGATCGCGGGCTCGTGTTCATGTCGGACACGCGCACCAACGCCGGCATGGATTCGATCTCGACCTTCAGGAAGATGCATGTCTGGGAAGAGCCGGGCGAGCGCGTCATCGTTTTGATGTCGGCCGGCAATCTGGCGACGACGCAGGCCGTGGTCAGCCTGCTCGACGAACGCACCAAGGCAGTGGCGGAGCGCCGTGCCACGCTGCTCGAAACGCCCTCCATGTACCAGACAGTCCGGTTGGTCGGAGACACCGTCAAGGAGGTCATCGCCAGTTCGTCGCCGGCTGGCGAAAAGGCGGATTCCTACTTCAACGCCTCCTTCATCCTCGGCGGTCAGATCAAGGGCAGCGCGCCGCGCCTGTTCATGATCTATCCGGAAGGCAATTTCATCGAATCCACCGACGACACGCCGTTCTTCCAGATCGGTGAGACCAAATACGGCAAGCCGATCATTATCCGCGCTTATGAAAGGACGATGAGTTTCGCCGAGACGGTGAAATTGCTGCTGGTGTCGTTCGACTCGACGCTGAAGTCGAACCTGTCGGTTGGCCTGCCGCTCGACCTGCTGTTCTATGAAAAGGACACTTTCAACGTCGGCCTCAAAAAGCGAATAACCCAGGACGATCAATATTATCGTACGATCTCGGATAGCTGGTCGAACGCGCTGAAGACCGCCTTTGCCAGTCTGCCTGATTTTCCCGAATGAAAACCTTCGTTTTTCGTGCTCTTTGATCGCGGCTCGATGACGCGCCACGGAGGCGAAGAAGATGAATAGCAACGAATTCCGCGAGTGGTCGCTGCGAGCGGCTGAATGGGGCGTCGACTACAGAAACAGCCTTCGCGAGAGACCGGTGCGGCCGCTTGTCGAGCCGGGCGAAATCTTCAAAAGCATCGATGCCGCGCCGCCGGAAGACGGCGAAACGATGCAGGCAATCTTCGCCGATTTCGAACAAAAGATCTTGCCGGGCATGACGCACTGGCAGCATCCGTGTTTCTTTGCCTATTTCCCGGCTAACGCGGCACCGGTCTCCGTCGTGGCCGAGTATCTGGTTTCCGCGATGGCCGCGCAATGCATGCTCTGGCAGACCTCGCCGGCGGCAACCGAGCTCGAGACGCGGGTCGTCGACTGGATGCGGCAGGCGCTTGGTTTGCCGGAGGGATTTTCCGGCGTCATGCAGGATTCGGCTTCATCGGCGACGCTTGCCGCCGTGCTGACCATGCGCGAGCGCGCGCTCGACTGGCAAGGCAACAAGAACGGCTTGCAAGGGCAGCCGGTCGTGCGGATCTATTCTTCCGACCAAGTTCATACTTCTATCGACCGGGCGATCTGGGTGTCGGGCATCGGCGAGGCGAACCTCGTGCGCATTCCGGTCGCCGGACGCTTCCGCGCCATGCAGACGACGGCTCTGGAAGCCGCGATCGTTACCGACCGCGAAAACGGCATGCTGCCGGCGGGCATCATCGCCAGCGTCGGCGGCACAAGTACCGGCGGCACCGACAATGTGGCGGCTGTTGCCGAGGTGGCGAAGCGGCACGGGCTCTACCTGCATGTCGATGCCGCATGGGCCGGCTCCGCCATGATCTGCCCCGAGTTCCGGCATTTCTGGACCGGCGCCGAAAATGCCGATTCCATCGTCTTCAACCCGCATAAATGGTTGGGGGCACAGTTCGATTGCTCGATGCAGTTCATCCGCCAGCCGGAAGACCTGGTCCGCACGCTGGCGATCAAGCCCGAATTCCTCAAGACGCATGGCCGCGACGGGGTCATCAACTACTCCGAATGGTCGGTGCCGCTCGGACGGAGGTTCCGCGCGCTGAAACTTTGGTTCCTGCTGCGTGCGCATGGCTTGGAAAATCTGCGGAACATGATCCGCAACCATGTCGCCTGGAGCGAGAGCCTCGCCGCGCGGCTGGCTCGGGAACCGGATTTCGAGATCGTCACGGAACCGATGCTGTCGCTATTCTCATTCCGCCATCTCGCGGCTGCGGGAATCGGCCTTGACGAGCACAATTTGCGGTTGGTCAGCGCGATCAATGATGACGGCCGCATTTACCTGACGCAGACCCGGGTGGACGGGCAGGTGGCGATCCGCTTTCAGGTCGGGCAGTTCGAAACGACTGCGGCGGACGTCGATACTGCTTTCGAGGTCATCACTGAGATCGCGCGGGGGCTGAGTTGATACCCTCGTCGAGATTGCGCCGGAGCTTTTCTCTCTGCAGTCGCCCGATTTTCATTAGCCGGCCCATACCTGTTCATGGCTTTCGTTTTCAGCTATAGACGAGAAAAACGAAAATGAGAGGTTGCTAGATGTATCTGTCGCCGCGTCATTCCGAAATCATCCAGATGGCCAAGGACCATGGCCGCGTACTGGTCGAGGAGCTGGCGACGCATTTCAACGTGACGCCGCAGACGATCCGCAAGGATCTCAACGATCTCTGCGACCAGCGGCTTTTGTCCCGCATCCATGGCGGGGCATTGTTCCCCTCCGGCATCGAGAACATGGAATATGAGGCTCGGCGCAAGATCGCCGCCGAGGAGAAGGAGGCGATCGGCCGCGCAGCAGCCCGGCTGATCCCCGACAACGCGTCTCTGTTCATCAATATCGGGACAACGACGGAAGCTGTCAGCAAGTCGCTGCTCGATCACAGCGGCCTGATGGTCATCACCAATAACATCAATGTTGCCAACAGGATGCGCATATATCCTTCGATCGAGGTGGTGATCGCCGGCGGTGTCGTGCGCGGTTCCGACGGCGGTGTGGTCGGCGAGGCCGCGGTCGATTTCATCAGGCAGTTCAAGGTCGATTTTGCGGTGATCGGCGCCTCGGCCATCGACCATGACGGCGCACTGCTCGACTTCGATTTTCGCGAGGTGAAGGTGGCTCAGGCGATCATCGCCAACGCCCGACATGTGATCCTGGTGTCGGACCAGACCAAATTCGAGCGCACCGCGCCCGTGCGCATCGGCCATCTGTCGCAGGTCAACACCTTTATCACCGATCGTTGCGACATCCCGTCGGTGCGTAAGATCTGCCAGGAGGCAGAAGTTCAGCTGATCGAAACGTCGCTCTCCTAGAGATGCCGTTGCGGCATCTTCCGCCTATCATATTTCGTTTGACATTCGTTATCATTTCGAAATAATTCCTCTACGGTTTCGCAAGAACCCAAAAATGCTGCAATGCGAAATCGAGGGAGGATTCTTTGAGCGCATCACCGATTCATGACATTTTCGTCATCGGTGGCGGCATCAATGGCTGCGGCATCGCCCGCGATGCCGTTGGACGTGGCTTTTCGGTTTTTCTTGCCGAGATGAACGATCTGGCCAGCGGGACCTCTTCCGGCTCGACCAAACTGATCCACGGCGGCTTGCGCTATCTCGAATTCTACGAATTCCGTCTGGTGCGCGAAGCGCTGATGGAACGCGAGGTCCTGTGGAGGAACGCGCCGCACATCATCTGGCCGATGCGCTTCGTGCTGCCATACGCCAAGGGACTGCGTCCGGCCTGGCTGATCCGGCTCGGGCTTTTCCTCTACGACCATATTGGCGGGCGCAAATTGCTGCCGCCGACGAAAACGCTGGACATGGCCAAGGATCCGGCCGGCAAGCCGCTGAAGCCGCTGTTTCGAAAGGCGTTCGAATATTCGGACGGTTGGGTCAACGATGCCCGGCTGGTTGTGTTGAACGCCCGCGACGCTGCCGAGCGCGGCGCAACCATTCGAACCCGAACAAAGGTCGTCAGCGCACGCCGCGAAGGCAATCTCTGGACGGTCAGGCTTGAAAATGTGCGGACCGGCGATACCGAGGAGGTCAAGGCGCGGCTGCTGGTCAATGCCGCCGGCCCGTGGGTCGATCAGGTGCTGTCGGCCACCGTCGGCTTGAACGACGTGCACAATGTCCGCCTCGTACAAGGCAGCCATATCGTCGTGGGCAAGAAATTCGACGACCCACGCGCCTATTTCTTTCAGAACAAGGACGGGCGCATCATTTTCGCCATCCCTTACGAGGACGAATTCACGCTCATCGGCACGACCGATCGTGACTATCCCGGCGATCCGCACAACGTCAGGATCAATGACGCCGAGATCGACTATCTCTGCGCTGCGGCAAGCGAATATTTCGCGCAGCCGGTCAAGCCGTCGGATATCGTCTGGACCTATTCCGCGGTGCGACCGCTCTACGACGATGGCGCCTCAAAGGCGCAGGAAGCCACCCGAGACTATGTGCTGAAGGCCGATGGAGGCGAGGGTGCCGCCCCGATCGTCAACGCCTTTGGCGGCAAGATCACGACCTACCGCCGATTGTCGGAATCGATGCTCGAGAAGATCGAGGGTTTTCTCGGCAAGCGCGGCAAACCATGGACGGCAAACGCGCCGCTGCCCGGCGGTGACTTTCCCGTCACCGGCTTCGATGCCGAGGTGGCGAAACTGAAAACGGCGTACCCGTTCCTCGACGCCCGGCTGGCCCGCCGGTTGACCCGGCTCTACGGCACCCGCGCAAGGAAGCTGCTGGGCCTCGCCAAGTCGAACGTCGATCTTGGCCGCAACTTCGGCGCCGATCTCTACGAAGCCGAGGTGCGCTACCTCGTCGAAAACGAATGGGCGATGACTGCCGAGGATGTATTGTGGCGCCGGACCAAGCGCGGCCTGCGTCTCAGCCGTGAGCAGGCGGCAGTGCTCGACGAGTTCATGCGCGGAATAAGCCGGCAGCACGTAGCGGCTGCCGAATAGGAACGGCCGACTGATGCAGAAAGCCTGGGAGGAGGCATCATGCTTGAACTGAGAAACGTGACGAAGACGGTGGGTGCAGCGGAACATATCCGCGACGTCTCGCTGACGCTTCAGCACGGCTCGCTCAACGTCCTGCTCGGGCCGACGCTCTCCGGCAAGACCAGCCTGATGCGGCTGATGGCGGGCCTCGACGTGCCGACCTCGGGCTCGGTCTGGTTCGATGGCAAGGATGTCACCGGCATGCCGGTGCAAAAGCGCAACGTCGCCATGGTCTACCAGCAATTCATCAATTATCCGGCGATGACGGTCTACGAAAACATCGCCTCACCGCTGCGGGTGGCCGGCACGGATCAGGCAACGATCGACAGGGAGGTGCGCAATGCCGCCGCCCTTCTCAAACTAACGCCCTATCTCGACCGGACGCCTCTCAGTCTGTCGGGCGGCCAGCAGCAGCGCACCGCGCTGGCCCGCGCCATCGTCAAGAATGCCAGCCTCGTGCTGCTCGACGAGCCGCTCGCCAATCTCGACTACAAGCTGCGTGAAGAATTACGCGCGGAACTGCCGAAAGTCTTCGCGGCCGCCGGTACAATCTTTGTTTATGCCACGACCGAGCCGCACGAGGCTTTGCTGCTCGGCGGCAACACGGCAACGCTTTCCGAGGGCAGCATCACCCAGTTCGGGCCGACCATCGAAGTGTTCCGCAAACCGGTCGATCTGGTGACGGCGAGAACCTTCGCCGATCCGCCGCTCAACACCATCGTGCTTGCCAAGAAGGGCCTGGATTTCCTGCTCGAGGGCGGCGTGAAATTGCCGGTGCCGGCGGAACTCTTCGGCATTGCCGATGCGATCTATACGATCGGCTTCCAGCCGCATCATCTGTCCCTCGATCGGCCCAACGCCGCCGCAGTGCCGGTGCGCGCAAAGGTGACGATCACTGAGATCACCGGATCGGAAAGCTTCATCCATCTCGATTTTGCCGATGCGCGCTGGGTCATGCTGACCCACGGCATTCGCGACTTCGAGCCGGACGAGGAGGTCGAGGTGTTCATCGACCCGCGCCACATCATGGTCTTCGACGAGCACGGCCGCGCCGTGGCCGCGCCGAAGCTGGCGGCCTAGGAGGAAGCGATGGCGCGCATCGATGTCAATCATATCCGCCACTCCTATCTGCAGAACCCGCGCACGGATGCCGATTTCGCGCTGAAGGAAGTGCACCACACGTTCGAGGATGGCGGCGCTTATGCGCTGCTCGGCCCATCCGGCTGCGGCAAGACCACGCTGCTCAACATCATTTCGGGATTGCTGCATCCCTCGCATGGCCAGCTGCTGTTCAACGGCAGGGACGTGACCAATCTGTCGACCCAAGAGCGCAACATTGCGCAGGTCTTCCAGTTCCCGGTGATCTACGACACGATGACCGTCTACGACAATCTGGCATTCCCGCTGCGCAATCGCGGCGTGCCGGAGGCCGACGTCGACCGCAAGGTGCGCGAGACGCTGGAGATGACCGGGCTGGCCGATATGGCCAAACGAAAGGCGCGCGGACTGACCGCCGACCAGAAGCAGAAAATCTCGCTCGGACGCGGGCTGGTGCGCTCCGACGTCAATGCCATCCTGTTCGACGAGCCTTTGACCGTCATCGACCCGCATATGAAATGGGTGCTGCGCTCGCAGTTGAAGCAGCTTCACCGCCGCTTCGGCTACACCATGGTCTATGTCACGCACGACCAGACCGAGGCGTTGACCTTCGCCGACAGGGTGGTCGTCATGTATGACGGCGAAATCGTGCAGATCGGCACACCGGCGGAGCTGTTCGAGCGCCCGCGCCACACCTTTGTCGGCTATTTCATCGGCTCGCCCGGCATGAATGTCATGCCGGTGGCGATCGACGGCAAGACAGCGAAGCTGGGCTCGCAGCAGATCGAACTGCCGGGCGTGCCCAAGGCGGGCGGCGGCGCCATCGAGCTCGGCATCCGTCCCGAATATGTGCGCCTGGGCAGCCAGGGCATGGCCGTCCGGGTCAGCAAGGTCGAGGACGTCGGCCGCCACAAGGTGGTCCGTGCCAATCTCGAAGGACGCGAGATCGCCGCCGTCATCGGCGAGGACGAGACAGTTCCGGCTGATCCGAAGGTGCGGTTCGACCCGGCCGGCATCAACATCTATGCCGATTCCTGGCGCGTCGAGATGGGAGCCTGAAGTGGAAAAGACCTGGAACAACAGAGCCTGGTTCCTGGTGCTGCCGGTGCTGCTGCTGGTGGCGTTCTCGGCGGTCATACCGCTGATGACGGTCGTCAATTATTCGGTGCAGGACACTTTCGGCAATAACGTCTTCTTCTGGGCCGGCACGGAATGGTTCGAGGAACTGCTTTCCTCCAGCCGCTTCTGGCAGGCGATGATCCGCAACCTTGTCTTCTCCTTCATCATCCTGGCGATCGAAGTGCCGCTCGGCATCTTCATTGCGCTCAATATGCCGAAGAAGGGTTGGGGCGTGCCTGTTTGCCTTGTTTTGATGGCGTTGCCGCTGCTGATCCCGTGGAACGTCGTCGGCACCATCTGGCAGGTGTTCGGGCGCAACGACATTGGCCTGCTCGGCTATTACGTCAACGCGCTCGGCATCGACTATAATTATGTGCAAGACCCATATGACGCCTGGGTCACGGTCATCATCATGGACGTCTGGCATTGGACCAGCCTCGTCGTTCTGCTCTGCTATGCCGGCCTGGTCTCGATCCCGGATGCCTTTTATCAGGCGGCCAAGATCGACGGTGCCTCGCGCTGGGCGGTGTTCCGTTACATCCAGCTGCCGAAGATGAACCGCGTGCTGCTGATCGCCGTGCTGCTGCGCTTTATGGATAGCTTCATGATCTACACCGAACCGTTCGTGGTGACCGGCGGCGGACCCGGCAACTCGACGACCTTTCTTTCGATCGATCTCGTCAAGACGGCGCTCGGCCAGTTCGACCTCGGCCCGGCGGCGGCGATGTCGCTGGTCTACTTCCTTATCGTCCTGTTGTTGTCATGGGTGTTCTACACCGTGATGACCAATTACGACGCGGAGCGCTGAGATGAGCCGCGCTGACGAAAGAGCCGACAGAGTGAGCGAGACGACAGCTTCGGAAGGGCTTGCCAGCACGCTACGGCAGGACGAGATCGCACGGCTGATGCGCCGTCGCGGCGAGGAGTCGCGCTGGTGGTGGATCGTGCCGACGCTCTACATCATCGTTCTGCTTTTGCCGATCTACTGGCTCATCAATATGAGCTTCAAGACCAATGGCGAGATCGTCTCGTCGCTGACGCTCTACCCGCACGCACCGACATTGGCGAATTACCGCACCATCTTCACCGACGCGTCCTGGTACTCTGGCTACATCAACTCGATCACCTATGTGGTTATGAACATGGTGATTTCGGTGGCTGCGGCACTGCCTGCTGCCTATGCCTTTTCGCGCTATCGCTTCCTCGGCGACAAGCATCTGTTCTTCTGGCTGCTGACCAACCGTATGGCGCCGCCGGCGGTGTTCGCGCTGCCATTCTTCCAGCTTTATTCGGCCTTCGGCCTTATCGACACCCACATCGCCGTGGCTCTGGCGCATTGCCTGTTCAACGTGCCGCTGGCGGTGTGGATCCTCGAAGGCTTCATGTCGGGCGTACCCAAGGAGATCGACGAGACCGCCTATATTGACGGCTATTCGTTCCCACGCTTCTTCATCAAGATCTTCATGCCGCTGATTGCGAGCGGCATCGGCGTGGCGTGCTTCTTCTGCTTCATGTTCTCGTGGGTGGAGCTCTTGATCGCCCGTACGCTGACGACAACCGATGCCAAGCCGATCGCCGCGACCATGACCCGCACCGTTTCGGCCGCCGGCATGGATTGGGGGCTGCTCGCCGCAGCCGGCGTGCTGACGCTGATTCCCGGCGCGCTCGTCATCTGGTTTGTGCGCAACTACATCGCCAAGGGCTTTGCCCTGGGGAGGGTATGATGGAGCAGGTCGACAGAAGCCCATGGTGGTGGGCCGTGCTGCTTCTCGCCCTGGTCGTCGTGGCCTGGGTGGCACTTCAAATCGATTTCGTGGCAATAACGGTGGGCTTCAGCGATCCGGCCAATATCCGCCTGTGGGGATTTAACCTCTCGTCCAACCTCGATTTTTCGTGGATGGCCTGGACGTGGCCGACCGCGGCCTTCTTTGGAACCATCTTTCTGCTGCTTTGCGGCATGGCGGCGTGGGAATACGTCTCGCCGGGCGGCAATCCGCGCGTCGGCGTGCTGCGGTTCGAAACGACGCGTGGCGACCGCCTGTTCCTGTCGCTGCTTGGCAGCGCCTTTATCCATCTCGCTTGGCTGGGTCTAGTCGGACCCAATCTGTGGTGGGCTCTCGCTCTCTCCGTGGTCTACGCCGTCGGCGTGTTCCGCTACGTATAGAGGGGGAAACTGTTGGAACGGCGGCGTGCCGGCCGCCGATCCAGATCGCACTTTGAACTTAACAGTGGAGGAAATACATGCGACGGCAATTCTTGACATCAACAACTGCGCTTGTCCTGTTGCTCGGGGCAAGCAATGCCTATGCCGGAATGGACGAGGCCAAGGCCTTCCTCGATAAGGAAATCGGGCCCCTTTCGACGCTTTCGCGCGCCGACCAGGAAGCCGAGATGCAATGGTTCATCGATGCCGCGAAACCTTTCGCCGGCATGGATTTCAAGGTGGTTTCCGAAACCATCGCCACGCATCAGTATGAATCGCAGGTGCTGGCGCCGGCCTTTACGGCCATCACCGGCATCAAGGTTACGCATGACGTCATCCAGGAAGGCGACGTCGTCGAGAAGATCCAGACCCAGATGCAGACCGGCCAGAACCTCTATGACGGCTGGGTCAACGATTCCGATCTGATCGGCACGCACTGGCGCTACCAGCAGGTGCGCAACCTGACCGACTGGATGGCAGGCGACGGCAAGGATGTCACCAACCCGAATCTCGACCTGAAGGATTTCATCGGCACTTCGTTCACCACCGCGCCCGACAAGAAGCTCTACCAGCTTCCCGACCAGCAGTTCGCGAACCTCTACTGGTTCCGGTACGACTGGTTCAACGACGAGAAGAACAAGGCGGACTTCAAGGCCAAATACGGCTACGACCTCGGCGTGCCGGTCAATTGGTCGGCCTATGAGGACATCGCCGAGTTCTTCACCGGGCGTGAGATCGATGGCAAGAAGGTCTACGGCCATATGGATTATGGCAAGAAGGACCCGTCGCTCGGCTGGCGGTTCACCGACGCCTGGCTGTCGATGGCCGGCAATGGCGACAAGGGCATTCCGAACGGTCTGCCCGTCGACGAATGGGGCATCAAGGTCGACGAGAATTCGCGTCCGGTCGGTTCCTGCACGGCGCGCGGCGGCGACACCAATGGTCCGGCTTCCGTCTATGCCATCCAGAAGTACCTCGATTGGCTGAAGGCCTATGCACCGGCGGAAGCCCAAGGCATGACCTTCTCCGAATCGGGGCCAGTTCCGGCGCAGGGCGCGGTTGCCCAGCAGATCTTCTGGTACACCGCCTTCACCGCCAGCATGGTCGATGCCAGCGCCAAGGCGGTGCTGAACGACGACGGCACGCCGAAGTGGCGCATGGCGCCGTCGCCGCATGGCGTCTACTGGAAGGACGGCATGAAGCTCGGCTATCAGGACGTCGGTTCCTGGACGCTGATGAAGTCGACGCCGACCGACCGCGCCAAGGCCGCCTGGCTCTACGCGCAGTTCGTCACCTCGAAGACGGTCGACGTGAAAAAGAGCCATGTCGGTCTGACCTTCATCCGCGAGAGCACGATCCACGACAAGAGCTTCACCGAACGTGCGCCAAAGCTCGGCGGCTTGATCGAGTTCTACCGCTCGCCGGCGCGCGTCCAGTGGTCGCCGACCGGCACCAACGTGCCGGACTATCCGAAGCTGGCACAGCTCTGGTGGCAGGCGATCGGCGATGCTTCGTCGGGCGCCAAGAGCGCGCAAGAAGCAATGGACTCGCTCTGCGCCGAGCAGGAAAAGGTGATGAGCCGCATCGAGAAGTCGGGCGTCCAGGGCGATATTGGCCCGAAGATGGCCGAAGAGCATGACCTCGCCTACTGGAATGCGGACGCGGTCAAGAAGGGCAATCTCGCTCCTCAGCTCAAGATCGAGAACGAGAAGGAAAAGCCGGTCACCATCAACTACGACGAGCTGGTGAAGAGCTGGCAGCAATAGGACCGTTTGATGCGGGCGTCCGCGCCCGCATCGCCATGCTCAGGGGAGGCGGCAATGTTGCCGTCTCCCCTGTTTGCGTGAACGGCTCCGCGCCATCCGGCGTCGAGACATCGCAGCACCTTTGAACTCGCTTCGACGGGAGAGAGAATGACCGGATATATCCTTGCAATCGACCAGGGGACGACATCGAGCCGGGCGATCCTGTTCGACGACAAGATGAAGGTCGTCGGCAGCGGGCAAAAGGAATTCACCCAATATTATCCGGCCTCCGGCTGGGTCGAGCACGATCCCGAGGAGATATGGGCAAGCGTCGTGGAAACGGTGAAAGCCGCGCTGAAGACAGCCGGCCGCAACGCAGCGGAAGTCGCCGCGATCGGCATCACCAACCAGCGCGAAACCGTCGTCATCTGGGACAAGGAGACCGGCAAGCCGATCCACAACGCGATTGTCTGGCAGGACCGCCGCACCGCGCCGCTATGCCAGAAACTGAAGAAGCTGGGGCTGGAGAAGAAATTCACGAAAAAGACCGGCCTGCTGCTCGATCCCTATTTCTCCGGCACCAAGATCGCCTGGATGCTGGACAAGGTGAAGGGCGCCAGAAAACGCGCCGAGAAGGGCGAACTGCTGGCTGGCACCATCGACAGTTTCCTGATTTGGCGCCTGACTGGCGGCAAGGTCCACGCCACTGACGCCACCAATGCCTCGCGCACACTGGTCTACAACATCGAACAAAACGCTTGGGACGACGAGCTGCTGGCCATTTTCGGCATACCTGCAAGAATGCTGCCGCAGGTGAAAGATTGTGCCGATGATTTTGGAATCACCGACAAAAGCCTGTTTGGCGCGGAGATCAGAATCCTCGGTGTGGCCGGCGACCAGCATGCGGCGGCGATCGGCCAAGCCTGTTTCGAGCCAGGCATGATGAAATCCACCTACGGCACCGGTTGCTTCGCGCTGCTCAACACCGGCAGCGATCTGGTGCGTTCGAAGAACCGGCTTTTGACCACCATCGCCTACAGGCTGAACGGCAAGACCACCTACGCTCTGGAAGGCTCGATCTTTATCGCGGGCGCCGCCGTGCAATGGCTGCGCGACGGCATCAAGGTAATCGGCAAGGCCGAGCATAGCGGCAAATTGGCAGCGGAAGCCGATCCGACGCAGAACGTCTATCTTGTGCCGGCTTTCGTCGGGCTCGGGGCACCGCACTGGGATGCCGGAGCGCGCGGCGCCATCTTCGGGCTGACCCGCAATTCGGGGCCGGCGGAATTTGCCCGCGCGGCACTGGAATCCGTTGCGTTCCAAACACGCGACCTGCTTGACGCCATGCGCAAGGACTGGAAGGCCGCCTCGGCCAAGACCGTGCTCAGGGTCGATGGCGGCATGGTGGCGTCGGACTGGACCATGCAGCGGCTGGCCGACATTCTCGATGCGCCGGTAGACCGGCCGACAATTCTCGAGACGACCGCGCTTGGTGCGGCATGGCTGGCCGGCTCGAAGGCCGGTGTCTGGCCGAAGGCGCGGGAATTCGCCAGGAGTTGGGCGCTCGAGCGCCGGTTCAAGCCGGACATGGATGCTTCGACACGTGCGGCCAAGCTGGCCGGTTGGCGCCACGCTGTGCGCAGGACGCTAAGTACGCAATAGGCAGGGATGCCCCGATGCCCCGGGATTCGCACTAATGAAAAACCCGCGCCGTTTCGGGCGCGGGCTTGCAGCCTCTAATCTGGGACTCAGTAAGGCGACCGGCACTGCCGGCGCGGACCGTAGTTGGGCTGGTAAGTGTTGTCAGAAGCGCGATAGCTCCGATAACGGTCATAGCACCACTGCACGTGGGCATCGCCACGATACACACGATTCTGGTTGACGATCGCGCCGGTAATCAGCGCTCCGGTAGCAAACGCAGCCAGCGGGAACCAGAAATCGCCGTGACGGCGATAGCCGCGACGATATTCGCGATAGCCGCGATGGCCGCGCCAATACATGCCGTCGTCACGCGCAAAACTGCGCCGGGAGAAATCGCGACGCGAGAAATCGCGATTGAAACTCCGGTGCCTCCGCCACGGCTCGTACTGGACGGTCTGGACATTCGAGGTGAGCCCCGGGGCCGGGGGCGCATAGCTGGGCTGAGCGTTGACTGGCACGATCTCCGCTGCAGCGAATGAGATCGAAAGAGTGGTCGCCAGCAGGCCCGACATGATCCTATTCATGGTCTTCTCCTTGAAACGCATGTCCCTTATCGCGGGAAACGGGCAGGCTGCGCAAATTGTTCCGCCAAAAATCCCAAGTTGCTGATCCGCAAAGGTTCTTCCGATTCGTTGCTTGCGCTTGTCCCGCAAAGCGCGAGCTTCGGTCTTGCGCGAGAACGAGGCCGTTCCGTCGACGCCGAAGCGCTCCGCAAGGCATGATGACACTGCAGGACAGTCCGGTTTGCGAGCCGTCTTTTTCCGGTTGACCGGCAGAGGCACTCTCCCTATGTTCCGCGCAATTTCGAGGGCGGCCTTTCTGAGCCCGCGGGAGCGCGTAGCTCAGCCGGTAGAGCAACTGACTTTTAATCAGTAGGTCATGGGTTCGAATCCCATCGCGCTCACCAAAATCAAGATTGCCCAACCCGGAGACATAGGTAACAGATTGTACCTAAGACATGGGTGACAACCTCGTGCCGAACGCATGCAGTGGCTTTAGCCGCCCGCTCCATCGTCCATCATCGTGCCGGTGAGCGCCTCATAGGCTCTGCTGCACAGCTGTGAATGCGGACAATCCTTCACGATAAGCACTGGCGCCACGGTGAGAACTGCTGCGGCAAGGATTTGCAGGCAAGGACCGACGGCGCTTACCTTCCTGCCCAACACGCCGGCCAAGAAAAAGTAGAGACCCTGGGCCATGCAGGCTGCGGTCAGAATGCCCCGAAGCGTGCTGGTCGCTCTTGCGAAGGGCGTTATGTAGCCATCAGGAAAACCCAGCATGCCGAGATCGGCGGACCATTGCAGCGCCAGCATGACGCTCAGCGCTGACCAGATGAGGGCCGTCGTGCGAGTGAACAGCGTCTGCTTTGGTTTGTTGCTCGGATCGGCCATCGGGATCACGTCGGAATTGCGTGCCGGGACATGCGCAAGCTCTCGGTCAAATCAGCGAGACATTACCGCCGGCATGGCGCTCGAGCCGTCCGGCTAGGTCGAGCTCCAGCAGCACCATGAACACTTGGGCGGGATGCAGGCCGGTGTGGCGGATGATCTCGTCTACCGCCACTGGCGTCGGGCCGAGCGCCTCGACGACGCGGTCGCGGTCGTCCTCGCGCGGCGGCGGCGTTGCCGAAAAGTCGGGCGGCTCCTCAAGCGGCGATGTCCTTGGGGCCCAGGCGCCGACCAGCGGGGCGATCGCACTGGTGATATCGGCGGCCTCGGTGACAAGGGTTGCGCCGTCCTTGAGCAGGCCATTGGCGCCGGCAGCGCGCGGATCGAGCGGCGAACCGGGAACGGCAAAGACCAGCCGGCCCATCTCGCCGGCAAGCCGGGCGCTGATCAGTGAGCCGGAGCGCTGTGCGGCCTCGACCACCACCAATCCCAATGCAGCACCGGCGACGAGCCGGTTGCGGCGCGGAAAATCCTGTGCGCGCGGCTGCCAGCCAAACGGCATTTCGGAAATGATGGCGCCGCCGCACTCGGCGATCTCGTCGCACAGGCCGGCATTTTCGGGCGGGTAGGGCAAATCGAGGCCGCCGGCGAGCACGCCGATTGTGCCAGTCGCAAGGCTGCCATGGTGCGCGGCCGTATCGATGCCGCGCGCCAGGCCGGAGACGATGCCATAGCCGTCGCGGCCGAGATCCGCCGCCAGCATCCGCGCCATTTTGATGCCGGCCAGCGATGCGTTGCGAGCGCCGACGATGGCGACCGCTGGCAAGCGGAACACCGCGCTATTGCCCCTGACCGCGAGCAGCGGCGGCGGATGATCCATGCTTTTCATCAGCGGCGGATAATCCGCCTCGCCGATGCCGACGAAGCGGGCGCCAGCCCGCCGGGCGGTCTCCAGCTCCGCCTCGGTCTCGGCAATGGACGGGATGCGGACGATTTTTTTGGCGCCACCCGAAATCATCAGCTCGGGCAGCATCGATAGCGCTGCTTCGGCCGAACCGAACCGGTTGATCAGGTCGCGAAAGGAAGCCGGGCCGACATTCGGCGTGCGGATCAGACGAAGCCAGCTCAGCCGCTGCCGGTCGCTGAGGCGCGGCCCGGCGTCGGGCTCGCTCACTCGTTGGCCCCGATCTTACCCTCGGTGCCGGCAAGCAGCCGCGCAATGTTGGCGCGGTGCTTTACGATGACGATTAGGCTCATCGCCGCGAAAAGCCCGGCAATCTGCGGCGTGCTCAGGAAATACAGCGCCATGGGCACCACGACTGCTGCCGTCAGTGCCGCAAGCGAGGAGAAGCGGAACAGGAAGGCCACCGCCAGCCAGACGACGGCGAAGATCAGCGCCGCCTGCCAGGCAAGGCCGATCAGCACGCCAAGGTAAGTGGCGACACCCTTGCCCCCCTTGAAGCCGAGCCAGACCGGAAAGAGATGACCTAAAAACGCGCCGAAGCCGGCCCAAAGTCCGAGCTCGGGCGCAAAGCGGCCTGCGATCAGCACCGCCGCGGTGCCTTTAAGGGCGTCGAGCAGAAGCGTGGCCGCGGCCAAGCTCTTGTTGCCGGTGCGCAGCACATTGGTGGCGCCGATGTTGCCGGAGCCGATGTTGCGCACGTCGCCGAGGCCGGCGGCACGGGTGATCAGCAGGCCAAACGGGATCGAGCCGAGAAGATAGCCGAACACCAATGCCAAGACGGGACTGTAAGCCATTGTTCCCCCGAACTTTCCTTGGCTGAGCGGATTTTAAGCCGTGACGCCTGTTTTCGTCCTAGGCCGAAAACACTGTGCGGCCCGCCACCATCGTTTGCAAGACCTTGCCTTGCAGTCGTGCGCCTTCGAAACAGGTGTTTTTCGAGCGTGAGCGGATGCCGCTCTCGCTGACGACCCATGGCTCGTCCAGATCGACGAGCGAAAGGTCGGCCAATGCCCCCGGTTTCAGCGTGCCGCCGGGCAGGCCGAACAATCTTGCCGGCGCGGTCGACAGTGTCTCGACCAGCCGGAGCAGCGTCACGTCGCCATTGTGATAGAGCCGCAGCGCTGCGCCTAGCAGCGTTTCCAGGCCGATGGCGCCGGCCGCGGCATCGGCAAAGGGAAGGCGCTTGGTGTCGACGTCCTGCGGGTCGTGCGAGGAGACGATGAGATCGATGGTGCCGTCCTTGATCGCTTCGATCATCGCCAGCCGGTCTTCCTCCGCGCGCAGCGGCGGCGTCAGCCGGAAGAAGGTGCGGTACTCGCCGACATCATTCTCGTTGAGCGACAGATTGTGGATCGACACGCCTGATGTGACATTGGCGCCATCGGCTTTCGCGCGTGCTACCGCGCTTGCCGCCATAGCCGTCGAAATCTTGGCAGCGTGATAGGCGCCGCCGGTCAGCCGAGCCAACGCGAGATCGCGCTCCAGGGGGATCGATTCGGCTTCGCGCGGAATGCCGGCAAGGCCAAGCCAGCTTGCGTAAAGGCCTTCGTTCATCACGCCGGCCGAAGCGAGGTCGGCGTCTTGGGTTTCATGCGCGATGACGCCACCGAAATCGCGCGCATAGGTCAGCGCGCGGCGCATCACCAGCGCGCTGGCAATAGAATGCCGGCCATCGGTGAAGGCGACCGCGCCGGCCTCGCGCAGCAGGCCGAATTCGGTCATCTCGCGGCCTTCCAGCCCCTTGGTGATCGCTGCTGCCGGCAAGATGTTGACGATTGCGGTGTCCTTGGCGGTGCGCAGCACGAACTCGACCAGTGCGACATTGTCGATCACCGGGTCGGTATCGGGCATCATGACGATTGAGGTGACGCCGCCGGCCGCCGCAGCGATGCTCGCCGAAGCAATGGTCTCCCGGTGTTCACCGCCGGGTTCGCCGATGAAGACGCGCGCGTCGATCAATCCGGGGATGATAGTCTTGCCGGCGCAGTCGATGATGGTGGCGCCGTCGGGCGCGCCCTGGTTCAAGGCCGCCTTGCCGGCGGCAACGATTTTGCGGCCTTCGACGATGACGGTGCCGACCTCATCGACGCCGCGCGACGGGTCGACGATGTGGGCCCGGCGGAAGACCGTTATGCTCATCAGGCGCGGCCCTCGTGGTTTCGACGGGGGTCGAGCAGCGCTTCCATAACCGCCATGCGCACGGCGACGCCCATCTCAACCTGTTCCTGGATAACGCTTTGCGGGCCGTCGGCGATCTCGGAGGCGATCTCGACGCCGCGGTTCATCGGGCCGGGATGCATGACCAGCGCACCGTCCTTGGCCGCCTTCAGCTTCTCCGCGTCGAGGCCGAAATAGCGGAAATATTCGCGCACCGACGGTACGAAAGCGCCTTCCATGCGTTCGCGCTGCAGGCGCAGCATCATCACCACGTCGGCGTCCTTCAGACCCTCGGCCATGGAACGGGTGACGATGACGCCCATCTTCTCGATGCCGGCGGGCAAAAGCGTCGAAGGGGCGACGACCCTGACCTGGGCACCAAGCGCGTTGAGCAGGATGATGTTGGAGCGGGCCACGCGCGAATGCAGGATGTCGCCGCAGATCGCCACGATCAGCTTCGGCAACGGACCCTTGACGCGGCGGATAGTCAGTGCGTCGAGCAGCGCCTGGGTAGGGTGCTCATGGGCGCCGTCGCCGGCATTGACCACCGAACAGCCGACTTTCTGGGCGAGAAGTGCTGCCGCGCCGGCCGATTGATGGCGGATGATCAATATGTCGGGACGCATGGCATTCAGCGTCATCGCCGTATCGATCAGCGTCTCGCCCTTTTTCACCGACGAACTCGCTACGGACATGTTCATGACGTCGGCGCCGAGCCGTTTGCCGGCCAGCTCGAATGACGATTGCGTACGGGTCGAGGCTTCGTAGAAGAGATTGATCTGGGTGCGGCCGCGCAGCGTCGATGTCTTCTTGTCCGACTGCCGCGAGATGGCAACGGCCCTGTCCGCCCGGTCGAGCAGAAGCTCGATGTCGGCAGGGGAAAGATCGCGGATGCCCAGAAGATGGCGGTGGGGATAAAGCGGCAGGGACGATGCGTCGGTCATCTCAAGTCGCTGCTATAGGGGGGAGGCTCCGCGGCTGCAAGCACCGGCTTGGGATTGGATTGGTTCTCCCCGGTATTTTCGTCGCGCGCCGCTGGCCATAGGCTATAAACCGCCTTGGCTTTGGATTCGCAGCCTTCAGGTGATAAGGACGAAGCGTGACTGACGACGTGACCAACCAGCCGCCGCCGCTGGCCGGCGGCAACGCCTGGCGGGGCGATCCGTTGCTGATCCAGCTTGCCGAGCGCTTTTCCGATCCGGTGCGCAAGGACCTCGACGGGCTTGGCCGTTTCGTTCTGACCCATGAGGCGCAGGAACTGGCCCGTCTTGCCAATGTCGAGATGCCGAAGCTCAGGACCCATGACCGCCAGGGCCGGCGCATCGACCAGGTCGAGTTCCATCCCGCCTATCACGCGCTCATGCGCCGCTCTGTTGCCAACGGGCTGCATTCGTCGGTCTGGGAGAATGGCGACGCCGAGATCGGCCGCCGCCACCAGGTGCGCGCTGCACGCTTTTACCTCACGGCTGAGCTCGAGACCGGACATCTCTGCCCGATCACCATGACCAGCGCTTCGCTGGCAGCGCTGATGGCCAGCCCGAAGCTGTTTCGCGAATGGGCGCCTCGGGTGACGACGCGCAAATACGATCAAAGCCAGAAGCCTCCGGTCGAAAAAGCCGGGCTGACGCTCGGCATGGGCATGACCGAGAAGCAAGGCGGCACCGATGTCCGTGCCAACGTCACCAGCGCCGAGCGCGCCGGCAGCGGGTTTTATCGCCTGACCGGCCACAAATGGTTCATGTCGGCGCCGATGTCGGATGCCTTCCTGGTGCTCGGACAGGTGCCGGAGGGACTGTCGTGCTTTCTCGTTCCCCGCCTGCTCGGCGACGGATCCGGCAACGGTTTCCGTTTTCAACGGCTGAAGGACAAGCTCGGCAACCGATCCAATGCCTCGTCGGAGGTGGAATTCGTCAATGCCATCGGCGAGATGGTCGGTGAGCCCGGCGCGGGCGTGAAGACGATCATGGACATGGTGACCCTGACGCGGCTCGACTGTGCCGTCGCCTCATCGGCGATCATGCGGGCCGGACTGGCCGAGGCTGTCCACCACACGCGCCACCGCAAGGTGTTTGGAACCAATCTGATCGAGCAGCCGCTGATGCAGCGTGTGCTGGCCGATATGGCGCTCGACGTTGCCGCCGCTACCGCGCTGTCGTTCCGGCTGGCGCGCTCCTTCGACGAGGCGGCCGGCGACCGCGGCGAGGCGGCCTTCGCCCGCGCCATGACGCCGGTCGTCAAATACTGGGTCTGCAAGATTGCGCCGCCGCTGCTCTATGAAGCGATGGAGTGCCTCGGCGGCAATGGCTATGTCGAGGAGGGGCCGCTCGCCCGCTACTATCGCGAAGCTCCGGTCAACGCGATCTGGGAGGGATCCGGCAACGTCATGGCGCTCGATGTGCTACGTGTGCTGGGGCGTGCACCCGGCCTGTTCGATGACGTGCTGGCCGGCATCGACCGCGATCTCGGCGCCGGCGGACGCGGCACCGTCGGCGTGCTCAAGGCGGCAATGCAGGTCGCTGCAACCGACGAGGGCTCGGCGCGGCTCTTGACCGAGCAATTGGCATTGTCGGCGGCGGCAGCAGAGCTTCGCAGGCTGGGGGCAGGGCGGATCGCCGACGCCTTCGTCGAAACGCGCCTCGCCGGCCAGTGGCGCAATACCTATGGCATGATCGATTCCCGCCATGATGCGCGCATGATCATCGATACGCTCTACCCGCCGATCAACTAAGGGCCGTCGCCCAATTCGCTGCCGCTCTCGCGACCCTGTGGATGATCGTTAACCTTAACGAATGGTTTCCATTGCGGCGGCCGATGGCAAAGCCCAGTGTTATGGTTAAGGCAAGGATTGTTCAGCTTGAGCGGCTTTGCCCTGCGAAGCAGGAGCGTCATGCGGCATATTCTGAGCTCTTTTCTGGCATTGCATTGGGCGGCCGTTTTCGCCCTGCTGGCGTTCATTTGCATCGACGGGAATCGAGGCGTGGCGACGGCCCTTGGCGTACTGGGCGTTCCCGTCCAGAACACTCGATCTGCCGATCTCGAAAACGCCGTCGTCGTGGCGCCGCTCGCCGTGGCACTGCTTGTCGTCGCGGTGCTGTTCTGCTGGGCCTTTGTTGAAGCACTGACCAGCGACACGACCAACCCGGATCCCGCCGATAGCGTCATGCGAATCGCCTTCATTTCCGCCTTGGGCGTGCTGTCGCTGATCGTCATCGGCGGCGCCGCGCAAGGCATCAATGGGCTGTTCATGATTGTCGCGGTGCAATTGGCGGCACTTCTGGCGTCCTATGTCGCGGTGCTCGCGGAGCGGCGGTCGACCGTTGCCGCGGCAGCTCCAGGGACCGGCGAAATCCGAGCGGCCGCGCATGTCATGGCCAAGGCAGCGGCGCATAATTCCTCGCTTGCCCGCATTTCCGGCCGGCTGGATTCGAGGGATGACCGCTGATGCGCACCTTGTTCGCGCTGTGGGCGGCTCCGCTCCTCTTGTTTTGGGGCTGGTTCTTTCTGTCGCTCAACGACATCAATTTCGGCTATGTCGTGCTGAGCCGCCAATTACACGATCTCGTCTTCCAGCTCTATGGACAGATGCTCGGCGTTGATCCGGCGCTTATTCCGGGGATGGTGGCGAAAGCTTGCGTGTTCGATGGGCTGCTGCTGGTGGCGTTCTGGGCATTTCGCCGCCGCAAGGCGATTGGTGGCTGGATCACGGCGATGCGCAACCGCTATTTCGACCAGGCATCGACGCCGAGCGCCTGAAGCCGGTCGAGAACACCCTGGAGGATAAAAGCGGCCGCAGCAGAATCGATCTTGCCGGCGCGTTTCTTGCGGGAAAAATCCATCTCGATCAGCGTCCGCTCGGCCGCCACCGTCGACAGTCGTTCGTCCCAAAAGAGGAAGGGCAGATCGGTCAATCCAGCCATATTGCGGACGAAAGCGCGGGATTTTTGGGCGCGCGGGCCTTCGGAGCCGTCCATGTTGATGGGGAGGCCGATCACCACGGCCCCGGCATTCTCCTTCTGCAACAGAGCGAGCAGCACTGCGGCATCGAGCGAGAATTTCCTGCGCATGATGACGGGGCGCGGGTGGGCGAACGACAAGCCGCGGTCGGAAACCGCCACGCCGATTGTCTTGTCGCCGAGGTCGAGACCGGCCAGGGTCTTGCCGCCGCCGAGCCGGGCCGGCAACTCCTCGATGGTGATGATGCCCAACGGCTTTTCCTTTGACCGCGACGCCGCACGTCCTATACGCGCAAAGCGTGCGCGGCACTTTAATTTCGCCGTCGGCGTTCTATCCTCTACCGAAGCAAAAATCGAGGAAAGCATTGATGAAACTGACCTGGTACGGACATTCGGCATTCCGAATCGAAATCGAAGGCGCGAAAATCCTCATCGACCCCTATCTGGTCGGCAATCCATCATGGACGGGCGGCTGGGAAGGGCCGGCCGAAGGGATCACGCACGTGTTGCTCACCCATGGCCACAGCGACCACATCAGCGGCGCCATCGAAGTGCTCAAGAAGAGCAGCGCGATGCTGGTCGCCAATTTCGAGATTTGCATGTACCTGGTCGGCAAGGGCGTCGGTGACAAGCAGATCAATCCCGGCAATATCGGCGGCACCGTCGATTGCGGCGGCTTCACCACCACCTTCGTTCAGGCTCTGCATTCATCGTCCTTTCCGGGCGAGGGTGGCCAGAATACCTATCTCGGCAATCCGGGTGGGCTCGTTCTGCACTTTCCCGAGGACAAGACGCTTTATCATATGGGCGACACCGACATTTTTTCCGACATGGCGCTGATCAACGAGTTGCACGAACCGAAGATCGGCATCGTGCCGATCGGCGACCGCTTCACCATGGGTGGCGCGGTAGCAGCCCTTGCCTGCCAGCGTTTCTTCAAGTTCGAGACGGTCGTTCCCGCTCACTTCGGCACATTTCCGATGATCGATCAGACCGCCGACAAATTCGTGGCCGGGCTGGATGGATCGGGTGTGAAAGTTGCGTTGCCGAAGATCGGCGAGACGATTACGCTGTAAAGAAAGCCGGTCCGGAACAATACGATGCGCTTGAGAAATTCTCTTTGCCTTTCCATGCTGGTTGCCGCGTCGCCGACGCTGGCCGCAGAAAATTTCATCGAGGGCGTCTATCTGCAATCGGAGGACCTCTGCGCGCAGGCCAAAAAGGATACGCTGCAGACGGTGATCGAGGGTGGCAATATCGTGCTGTCGGCAAATGGCCTGGAAAGCATCGAATATAATTGTGAATTCCTGCAGATCACCAAAGCGACACGCTCACCAAGCTGGGCGGTGATCGCTATATGCCAGGAGCCGGGCTACGTCTTTCCCGATGTTCTCTCACTGACACAGATGAGCCCGAAGCAGATCGACCTGGTATCGGTTCGGCCTGCCGCCGACGAAGGCGAGCAGAGCGGCAACGGCGGCAGTTATTTCCTCTGCGACGGCGTGGCGATGCCATAGGGCAGTTGATGGCACGATGCATGTTGCGCGGCACGCGCCGCGCCGCTATAGCGCTGGTTTTCCCCGAGGCACAAACATGTCCGTTGATATAAAAACCGTGAAGCGCGTCGCGCATCTTGCCCGTATTGCGGTGAGCGAGGAGGATGCAGAGCGCATGACCGGCGAATTGAACGCCATTTTGGGCTTTGTCGAGCAGTTGAACGAGGTCGATGTTTCCGGCGTCGAGCCGATGACCTCAGTCACGCCGATGGCAATGAAAAAGCGCCAGGACGTCGTCACCGACGGCGGCAAGGCAGCCGACATCGTCGCCAATGCACCGGCGACCGAAGAGAATTTCTTCCTTGTGCCGAAGGTCGTGGAGTAGCAGGCTGATGGCAATCGACATCGCGGCTGAGACGCCGCTGCAGGACGATGTGCGTGGGCTGGTCGAGGAGCTCAACGCCACATTGCTGGAGCTGACGCCGCCGGAGCATTGCTACCATTTGACGGTCGAGCAGATGGCGGACCGCGACACGACCGTCTTCATCGCCCGGGACAACGGCCTTGCCATCGGTTGCGGCGCACTGAAGCGCCACGATGCTGTCGTAGGCGAGGTCAAGCGCATGTATACGCGACCTTCGCATCGCGGCCACAAGATCGGCGCGAAGATTGTCGAGCGTATCGAGGCGCTGGCGCGCCAAGAAGGGCTTAAGCGTCTGGTGCTGGAGACGGGCGACCGTCATCCCGCCGCCTGGACCGTCTACGAACGCGCCGGTTTTTCGCGTTGCGGGCCGGTGCTGAATTATCCCGATTCCGAGTGGTCGGTGTTTTACGAAAAGAGCCTTGCCTGATGAGCGACCTGACCCAGCTGACGATTTCGCAGGCCCGCGCCAAATTGCGCTCCAGGGAGATCACCGCCACCGAAATCACCGAGGCTTATCTATCGGCGGTCGAGCGAGCCAATCCGGCGCTCAATGCCTACGTCGTGGTCACCGACGACAAGGCGCGCGACATGGCCAAGGCCTCCGACGCGAAACTGGCCAAGGGCGAGGGCGGGTCGCTCGAGGGTATCCCGCTCGGCATCAAGGATTTGTTCGGCACCGAAGGCGTCCACACCCAGGCCTGCAGCCATGTGCTGGACGGCTTCAAGCCGCGCTACGAATCGACGGTCACCGCCAATCTGTGGGCGGATGGCGCCGTCATGCTCGGCAAGCTCAACATGGACGAGTTCGCCATGGGCTCGTCCAACGAGACCTCGTATTACGGGCCGGTCATCAACCCGTGGCGGCGTTCGCGCCTCGACACGGTGGTGATGCCGACGACACATCAGGGCGAGGGCGGCTTCGTTTCGGCGGGCGGCACCAGGACCGCGCGCACGTTGGACAATGCCCAACTGGTGCCGGGCGGTTCGTCCGGTGGCTCCGCATCAGCGGTCTCGGCCTTCCTCTGCGCCGGCGCCACCGCCACCGATACCGGCGGCTCGATCCGCCAGCCCGCCGCCTTCACTGGCACAGTCGGCATCAAGCCGACCTATGGCCGCTGCTCGCGCTGGGGGATCGTAGCCTTCGCCTCGTCGCTCGACCAGGCCGGGCCGATCGCGCGCGACGTGCGCGATGCCGCGATCCTGTTGAAGTCGATGGCTTCGGTCGACCCGAAGGACACGACGTCCGTCGACCTGCCGGTGCCGGACTACGAGGCGGCGATCGGCCGCCCGATCAGGGGCATGAAGGTCGGCATTCCCAAGGAATATCGTGTCGACGACATGCCCGCGGAGATTGAGGCGCTGTGGCAGAAAGGCATTGCCTGGCTGCGGGATGCTGGTGCCGAGATCGTCGATATCTCGCTGCCGCATACCAAATACGCGCTGCCGGCCTATTACATCGTGGCGCCGGCCGAAGCCTCGTCCAACCTCGCCCGTTACGACGGCGTCCGCTATGGCTTGCGCGTGCCCGGCAAGGACATTGTCGATATGTATGAAAAGACCCGCGCCGCCGGCTTCGGGCGGGAGGTCAAGCGCCGCATCATGATCGGCACCTATGTGCTTTCCGCCGGCTACTACGATGCCTACTATCTACAGGCGCAGAAGGTTCGAACCCTGATCAAGCGTGACTTCGAAAATGTGTTTGCAGCAGGCGTCGACGTCATCCTGACGCCGGCAACGCCTTCCGCCGCCTTCGGCATCGCCGACGAGGACATGGCCGCCGACCCGGTCAAGATGTATCTCAACGACATTTTTACGGTGACGGTGAACATGGCCGGCCTGCCCGGCATAGCGGTTCCGGCTGGGCTCGACGCCAAGGGGCTGCCGCTCGGCCTGCAGCTGATCGGCCGGCCCTTCGACGAGGAAACGCTGTTCCAGACTGCCCATGTCATCGAAAAGGCGGCCGGCACATTTCAGCCGGAAAAATGGTGGTAAGATCGTTTCTCATCTGAGGGGGGTGAGGGATGTTCTTCTATGTCTCCAAGGTTCTCGGGTTCTTCGTCGAGCCGTTGAATCTCGCGATCTTCCTGCTGCTGGCGGGGCTGGTCGCGGCGATGTTCGGGCGGCGACGGTTGGCGACCGCCGGCAGCGCTCTTGCCTTCCTCATTCTGGCGGTTTCGACATGGAGCCCGCTCGGCCCCATGATGCTCAATCGGCTGGAGGAACGCTTCCCCAGGCCGCCGCTGCCGGAAAAGGTTGACGGTATCATAGTGCTTGGCGGCAGTCTGGATGGCGCTGTCAATCTGGTGCGTGGCGGCTATGAAATGAACTCCAGCGGCGACCGGATGGTCGAGGCGGTCGTGCTGGCGCGGCGCTTTCCGACAGCGAAAGTCGTTATCTCCGGTGGCAGCATCGAAACGTTCCGCGGCGGCGAAGGCGATGCAGATACCGCGCCGCGTCTTTTTGCCGCTTTCGGCGTGGCGGCCGATCGGCTGATCCTCGAGAACAAATCCCGCAGCACCTACGAGAACGCTGTCTTTACCAGGGAACTGGTGACGCCGAAATCGGGCGAAACCTGGTTGCTGGTGACCTCGGCCTTCCATATGCCACGCGCCAAGGCGCTGTTCGACAAAGCCGGCTTTTCGACCGTTCCGTGGCCGGTCGACTATCGCACTTCCGGCAAGGAAAGCATCGGCACCTTGCCTTATCCCGGCGACTGGCTGGAGGTCACCACTGTTGCGATCCGCGAATGGATAGGGCTCACCGCCTATTGGCTGTCGGGCCGCATCGATCGGCCTTTCCCCGGACCGGGCGGCTGACCGAGCACCACCTGCCGCGCCGCCGAGAAAAACTGGCGGCGCACCAGTACCGCCAGAAGCAGCAGCGTCGATAGCACGAAGACGGTGGGATCGACGAACCAACCGAGATAGCCGATCGAGAAGAACACGCCGCGCAGGCCCGAATTGAAATGCTTTCCGGCCAGCATGTTCATGCGCGCGGCACGCCACACCGCCGTTTCGGTGACCGGATTGCGCGACGCCTCGCCATGTGGAATCGGCACGGCGCCGATCAGGATCGAGCAATAGTTGAACAGCCGGTAAGCCCAGCCGAACTTGAAGAAGGAAAAGGCCAGGATCAGCACCAGCCCGAACACTTTTGTCTGGAAGGCCGCGCGTGAGGACGTGGCGCCAAACGGCAGGTCGCTGAGCACGGTCAGAACCTGATCGGAGGCGCCGAGCAGGGCAAAACAGCCGCCGATCGCAATCAGCGAACTGGAGGCAAAGAAGGCGGTCCCCTGTTGCAGCCCGCTCATGATAGCGGTGTCGACGATGCGGATCTCGCGTTCGGCCATGGTCCGCATCCAGGCCTCGCGCTGCGCGTTCATAGCCCTCGTCAGCGACATGCGGCTGACCAGCATTCCGTCGGCGGCGAGCGTATGCAGCACCCACGCGGCAAGGAAGAACCCCAGCGCCGCAAGGTCGGCCATCGATAGATGAAAGGAATCGCTCATGCGTTGCTTTTACCACAGGCGGAGGGGACGCTTCGATGGCCGAAGCTGGAATGTCGCTGCCGGAGCAAACGAGGTCGGCAGGCGCAGCGCGGCGGTCCTTAAAACAGCGGAAAACATCATGGGAATTCCTATATGTAGATCTCAACAGGGTCCCAGGAGAAAACGCCCACGTGTTCCTTTCGGTTTTCGACTTGTTCAAGATCGGCATCGGCCCATCGAGTTCGCACACGATGGGGCCGATGACGGCCGCGCGGCGGTTTCTCGACGAGATTGCGGGAGACGACTGGCCGCGCCCGGCCGGCGCCAAGGTCGACCGGATCGCGGCCAGCCTGCATGGCTCGCTCGCCTATACCGGCATCGGCCATGGCTCCGATCGTGCCGTGGTGCTCGGCCTCGCCGGCCAGACGCCGCAGACGGTGGATCCCGACCTAGCAGACGGCATCGTCGCTCGCATCGCCGCCGAGAAGCGGATTTCGCCGCCCGGCCATCCGTCCTACCGTTTCGACCCGGCAACGGATCTTGTGCTGGATCGCAAGACGCCGCTGCCGGGTCACGCCAACGGCATGGCCTTCTCTGCCCATGATGCCGGCGACCGGTTGCTGCTGAGGCGCGTCTATTATTCGATCGGCGGCGGCTTCGTAGTGTCCGAGGAAGAACTGCAGCGGATGAAAGCAAGGGGCTCGGCGACAACCGAAGGCAAGAAGGTTCCGTATCCGTTCAAGAACGCCGTCGAAATGCTGTCCATGGCAGCGAAAAGCGGGCTTTCCATTGCCGAGATGAAGCGCGTCAACGAGGAGACGCAGATGTCGCGCGGGGAGCTCGACGCCGGCCTCGACGGCATCTGGAGCGCCATGAAGGGGTGCATCGAGCGCGGCCTGTCGCAAGACGGCATCATGCCGGGCGGACTCAAGGTGCGCCGCCGTGCCCGGATGCTGCACGACAAGCTGCAGGAGCAATGGCAGCAGAACCGGCCCAACCCGCTGCTCGCCAACGACTGGCTGTCGATCTATGCGATGGCGGTCAATGAGGAGAACGCTGCCGGCGGCCGTGTCGTCACCGCGCCAACCAATGGGGCGGCCGGCACTCTGCCCGCAGTGCTGCGCTACTGGTTGCATTTCCATCCCGAAGCCGACCAGCCCAGCATCCGCGATTTCCTGCTGACGGCGGCGGCCGTCGGCGGCATCATCAAAACCAATGCTTCGATCTCGGGGGCGGAAGTCGGCTGCCAAGGCGAGGTCGGTTCGGCTTCGGCAATGGCTGCGGCGGGATTGTGCGCCGTCATGGGCGGCACGCCCGAGCAGGTCGAGAATGCTGCCGAGATCGCGCTGGAACATCATCTCGGCATGACCTGCGATCCGGTCGGCGGCCTGGTGCAGGTGCCGTGTATCGAGCGCAACGCGCTTGGTGCCGTCAAGGCGGTGACCGCCGCTTCGCTGGCCATCAAGGGCGACGGCGTTCATTTCGTGCCGCTCGATGCCGCGATCGAGACGATGCGCCAGACCGGTCTCGACATGAACGAAAAGTACAAGGAAACCAGCCTTGGCGGATTGGCCGTCAATGTCGTGGAGTGTTGAGCGCCAATCTGGCGGCATGGACCACCACTGTGGAGAAGTCGATCAGGCCGTTGACGCGTTCGCGTGCTGGACTAAACCTTAAACGATGTCTCTCAATCTCATAAAGCTTTGCGTCGGCTGTGACAGCGTCGAGGATCTGGAAGAGTGGATTGCCTTCCGTCTCGACGAGCGGCGCCGCGCCGGCGAACCGGCCGAGCACTACCACACCACCCGCATGGTGCCGACGCGTGGCGCCGAGATTACCGGCGGCGGCTCGCTCTACTGGGTGATCAAGGGCAATGTCCAATGCCGCCAGCTGATCACCGAAATCCGGCCCTTCACCGATGACGAGGGCATCGGCCGTTGCCATCTGATCCTCGATCCCGAGGTCGTGCGCACTGACTGGCAACCGCGCCGTGCATTCCAGGGGTGGCGCTACCTGAAGCCGGCGGACGCGCCGGCCGATCTCGGCAAGGGCAAAGCCGGGCTGATCGAGATGCCGCCGAAGCTCAGGCGTGAGCTTGCCGATCTCGGCCTGCTCTGACGCCAAGAAACGCAACGCCAAGACCACCAGCCGAAGCGTTGTCCGCAGGTGCCATCATCACCGGTCCTCCAGGTCGCCTCATCTGGGCTTGCAAGCCGGGGAACAACGCCACATCTTGAATGTCATGAGCGACAAGAAGCAGCCCGTGTCTGCAAAGGCCAATCCTGCGCCGGTCGAGTCTCAATCGAGCACCGGCGAGATCGACGCGTTTCTCCGTCAGGCAAGGACGCTCGCTGCATCCGCCACCGGTTCAGGTAGGCTGATCCTGTCCCTCGACGCGACGATGAGCCGCCAGCCGACCTGGGATCTCGCCTGTGCGCTGCAGGCCGAGATGTTCGACGCCGTCGGCAAGGCCGGGGCGCTCAAGGTTCAACTTGTCTATTTTCGCGGCCTTGGCGAGTGCCGCTCGTCCGCATTCGTCACCGATACCGAAGCTCTGAAACAGCTGATGACGCGCATCGACTGCCGCAGCGGCCATACCCAGATCGGCAAGGTGCTCGCCCATGCGCTGAAACAGACGGCGGCGGCCAAGGTCAACGCGCTGGTCTATATCGGCGACGCGATGGAAGAAAACATAGATGATCTGGCCGAAAAGGCCGGCAGCCTCGGTCTGCACGGCGTTCCTGTCTTCGTCTTTCAGGAGGGCCATGATGCCGCTGCGGAAAAGGCGTTCAAGGAAATTGCGCGGCTGTCGAAAGGGGCCTGGTTCCGGTTCGATCGGCGGGCTGCCGCGACGTTGGCCGGCCTGCTTTCGTCTGTCGCCGTGTTTGCGACCGGCGGGCTGAAAGCACTGGAGGCCCGGGGCAGGCCGGAGGATCGGCTGATGATCGAGCATATGCGGGGCGGCGGAAACTGATGGGCGCGATTATCGCTTTCGTAGCATTGCTTCTGGTGTTTCTCGGCACGGTCACTGTCTTCCTGCGCGCCGATCCGGCGAAGCTTGCAGGCGGCATGAGGACGCTTGGACCTGTGCTGCTCGGGCTGGTCGGCGTCGCCGTGCTGCTGGTCGGGCGCGAGGGCATCGGCGGCTTGATCCTGTCGGCTGCGCTCGCCTGGTACGGCTCCATGCGCATGAATCGGCCGGCGGCAAAACTGGCACCAGGCAAGCGTTCCACAGTTCGTACGGCGGCGCTTGAGATGGAACTCGATCACGATACCGGCGGCCTCGAAGGCCTTGTGCTGGCTGGGCGCCATGAAGGCAAGATGCTTGGCTCGATGGGGCTTGCCGAATTGCAGCAACTCTATCGCGAACTCTCCGGCGATCCGGAGAGCCGCCAATTGCTAGAGACGTATCTTGACGGCAGATTTCCCATCTGGCGCAAAGACGCTGATGCGAATGGTGGCGAAGGGCTGGGTGTTGCGCCAGGTTCTGGCGCCATGACTAAGGAGGAGGCCTACAAGATCCTTGGTCTTGAAGCGGGGGCTGCCGCGGCGGATGTCCGCAAGGCGCACCGCCGCCTGATGCAGCGCCTGCACCCCGATATCGGTGGCACGTCTTTCCTGGCGGCGCGGATCAATGAAGCCAAGGACGTCTTGCTCTCCAATCACAACTAGTCTCCTTCGACGCAGAACTTCGGGAAAGATATCGTTTCGCGCGCCGCTTACTGCTGGACGGCGTAGCACTCGATCTTCTTCTTTTTCAAAGCGTTGCAGGCTTTCCAGGCAGCCGTCTTCGAACCGAAACCACCGAACCGGGCGCGGTAGTAGGTGACACCGTCCTTGTCGAAGGCGACGGTGAAACCGGAGGCATCGGTCAGAACGGAGGGCGCCTGCTTCGTCGCCTTGTCGAGGAAAGCCTTCGCTTCGGCCTGTTTTGGCGAAGAGGCGACCTGTATTGCCCAGCCGGATGGCACCGACGCCGTGCTGACCGGATCGACCTCTGCCGCCGGTTCGGCATAGGCTGCGGCGACCCGGGCTGTCGCCACGTCGTCCACCGTCGACACAGCCGTCGTCTTGACCCTCTTGGCCTGAACGACCGGAGCGGTCTCTTCAACGACGGGCGCATTTTCCTCGACAAGAGAGGCAACGGCATCGTCGTCCGGCTTACTGTCCGGTGTCGGCGCGTCATGCTTCGGTAGAAGCACCTTGGCCAAGGCTGAAATCGGATTGCCGCCGGCCTTGGCAACCAGCACGCCGCCGCCGCGCGACGACGCCTGCGGCATGTAGGCATTGATCAACCCGGCCATCTGGCTGTCGCGGCTGCCGCCGGACCTGCCGCCCATGACCACCGCTACGATGCGCCGATCGCCATCCGAGACCGAGGAGACCAGATTGTAACCGGAGGCGCGGGTGTAACCGGTCTTGATGCCGTCGACGCCCTTGATGCGTCCGAGCAGACGATTGTGGCCGTTGATGCGCTGCCGCCCGTAAAGAAAGGAGCGCTGCGAGAAATAGCCGTAATATTGCGGGAAATGCTCTCTCAGGGCGATGCCGAGCATCGCCATGTCGCGCGCGGTCGTGAACTGGCCGGGATCAGGCAAGCCGTTGGCGTTGCGGAAAACGGTTCCCCTCATGCCCAGCGCCCGCGCCTTGGCGGTCATCATGCGGGCGAAATTGGCTTCGTTGCCGCCGAGCATCTCGCCAAGCGCTGTTGCGGAATCGTTTGCCGATTTGGTCACCATCGACAGGATCGCGGTCTCGACCGTGACCGAGCCGCCCCGCTTGACGCCGAGCTTCGTCGGCGGTTCGGCAGCGGCATTGGCCGAGAACACGACCGGGGAATTCTTGCTGATCCTGCCCTTCGCCAACGCCTCGAACGTCAGATAGAGCGTCATCATCTTGGTAAGCGACGCCGGATAGCGCCGGCCATCGGCGTCCGACGAATAAAGCACCTTGCCGGTCTTGGCATCGATGACGATGGCCGCCGACTTGGCCGCCATGGATGAGGCCGCGTCCGCGACGACGAAGCTCATCGCCATGGCGAGGATCATGATCGTTTTGAGGGGGGACGCGGATTTGGAAACGAAGCCCGACAACGCCTTACGCACTGATAGTTCCTTTGAATTTCCGTTGCCTTGGAGGCGGCAAAGGGTCCTGCCTCACCTCCGGCCACGCTAACGCGGGCAGCGTTACCAATCCGTTTATGGTAACCGCCGCGTTCACCATTTTCTGTGGGATTGAGCTTCTCTTTATTCGAATCTTAGCGATTGCCGGCAGCTCACGATCCGCATTGCCGCGGGAATCTTGACTTTTGTGCACTGCACAATATATTTACACGCATTGCACAACGCGGCCCGGACAAGCCGCGTCTATCGTCCAAGGCAACCGTTCAAGGGAATGCGTGAAATGACCCAGACCTATGAAGATTTCAGCAAATACGGCAAGGAATTTGCGGACACCGGATTGAAGAGCTTCGCCTCGCTGTCCAAGGGTGCGCAGGCTATCGCCGCCGAGGCGGGCGAGTACACCAAGAAAAGCTTCGAAGCCGGCAGCGCCGCTGTTGAGAAGCTCTTTTCCGCCAAGTCGCTGGACAAGGCGATCGATATCCAGTCCGACTATGCCAAGCAGTCCTATGAGAGCTTCGTCACCGAAGCCACCAAGCTTGGCGATCTCTATGCCGAACTCGCCAAGGAAGCCTACAAGCCGTTCGAATCGATCGTCGCCAAGGCGAAGTAAATTCGACGAACATTCCGAGCCGGCCCCTGGGCTTGCAAAGACAGACCCGGTCGCGAACGCGCGGCCGGGTTTTTTCATGCCAGCTCGAAATCGGGGGCCTGCGGTCTTCACGATTTGAAAAATCGGTCAAGTTTGGCCACCTAGCCATATTGTCAGCTAAACAGAAGGGCTTAAAATCGTCCATCGAACACCTACATGTCGAGCATGCATGAGGATTCGAAAGAGGCAGGACTACGTGACTACAGGTTTGACTGCCACGAGCTACGTGGTGCGAATGCAGAACGGCAGCAACGGCAATGAGGCCGGTCGCGGCACGGCCGTCATCACGCGCACAAAAACCAAGACCAAGAAGCCCAGTCTGTATCGGGTCCTCATTCTTAACGACGACTACACACCCATGGAATTCGTGGTCCACGTGCTGGAGCGCTTTTTCCAGAAGGACCGCGAAGCCGCCACACGCATAATGCTTCATGTTCACAATCATGGGGTGGGCGAGTGCGGGGTCTATACATTCGAGGTGGCCGAGACCAAAGTGGCTCAGGTCATGGATTTCGCCCGACAGAATCAGCATCCGCTGCAATGCGTGATGGAGAAGAAGTGAGGTAACATGCCGGCTTTCTCCCAAGGCCTGGAAAAGGCGCTTCACCAAGCGCTGACGCTCGCCAATGAGCGGCACCATGAATATGCAACCCTTGAACATTTGCTGCTCGCCCTGATCGACGACACCGAGGCGGCGGCCGTCATGCGTGCCTGCAACGTCGATCTCGACGAGTTGAAGCATACGGTCCTCACCTATATCGACACCGAGCTCGACAACCTCGTCACCGGCTACGATGAAGATTCCAAGCCGACTGCCGGTTTCCAGCGCGTCATCCAGCGCGCGGTGATCCATGTGCAGTCGTCAGGTCGCGAGGAGGTGTCCGGCGCCAACGTGCTCGTCGCCATCTTCGCTGAGCGCGAGAGCCACGCCGCTTACTTCCTGCAGGAACAGCAGATGACCCGCTACGACGCGGTCAACTATATCTCGCATGGCATCGCCAAGCGCCCCGGCGCTTCCGAGACGCGGACGCCGCGCGGCGCCGACGACGAGCAAGGCGGCCAGAGCGGGGCCGAGCCGCAAGAGGAAGGCGGCAAGAAGAAGCAGCAGCAGGACGCGCTGACTGCCTATTGCGTCAACCTGAACAACAAGGCCAAGGCCGGCAAGATCGATCCATTGATCGGTCGCGAGAGCGAGATCAACCGGACCATCCAGGTGCTGTGCCGCCGCTCCAAGAACAACCCGCTCTATGTCGGTGATCCCGGCGTCGGCAAGACGGCAATCGCCGAAGGCCTCGCCAAGCGTATCGTCGAGGGCGACGTTCCCGAAGTGCTGCACAATGCCACCATCTTCGCGCTCGACATGGGCACGCTACTGGCCGGCACCCGCTATCGCGGCGATTTCGAGGAGCGGCTGAAGCAGGTCGTCAAGGAGCTCGAGGATTATCCCGGCGCCGTGCTGTTCATTGATGAGATCCACACCGTGATCGGGGCAGGGGCCACCTCTGGCGGCGCCATGGATGCGTCGAACCTGTTGAAGCCGGCGCTGTCGTCCGGCGCGATCCGCTGCATCGGCTCGACCACCTACAAGGAGTTCCGTCAGTTCTTCGAGAAGGACCGCGCGCTGGTGCGGCGCTTCCAGAAGATCGACGTCAACGAGCCGACCGTCGAGGACGCCATCGAGATCATGAAGGGCCTCAAGCCCTATTTCGAGGAGTTCCACAAGGTTCGCTACACGAGCGAGGCGATCAAGGCTTCGGTCGAGCTCTCGGCGCGTTACATCAACGACCGCAAGCTGCCGGACAAGGCGATCGACGTGATCGACGAGACCGGCGCCTCGCAGATGCTGGTGCCGGAAGCCAAGCGCAAGAAGACCATCGGCATCAAGGAGATCGAAGCGACGATCGCCACGATGGCGCGTATCCCGCCGAAGACGGTTTCCGCCGACGACGAGAAGGTGCTGCAAGGTCTCGACATCGAGTTGAAGCGCGTCGTCTACGGCCAGGACACCGCGATCACCGCGCTGACTTCGGCCATCAAGCTGGCGCGGGCCGGCCTGCGGGAACCGGAAAAGCCGATCGGCTCGTACCTGTTCTCGGGTCCGACCGGTGTCGGCAAGACGGAAGTGGCCAAGCAGCTCGCCGCCTCGCTCGGCGTGGAGCTGATCCGCTTCGACATGTCGGAATATATGGAACGCCACACCGTTTCACGGCTGATCGGCGCGCCTCCCGGCTATGTCGGCTTCGACCAGGGCGGCCTTCTGACCGACGGCGTCGACCAGCATCCGCATTGCGTGCTGTTGCTGGACGAAGTGGAGAAGGCGCATCCGGATCTGTTCAACATCCTGTTGCAGGTCATGGATCACGGCAAGCTGACCGACCACAACGGCAAGCAGATCGACTTCCGCAATGTCATCCTGATCATGACCACCAATGCGGGCGCGTCCGACGCGCAGCGCGCGGCCATCGGTTTCGGTTCGACCAAGCGCGAAGGCGACGATGTCGAGGCGATCAACCGGCTGTTCACGCCGGAGTTCCGCAACCGTCTCGATGCGATCATTCCGTTCGGCTCGCTGCCGGTGCCGGTCATCCATCAGGTGGTGCAGAAGTTCGTCATGCAGCTGGAAGCACAGCTTTCCGAGCGCGGCGTGACATTCGACCTGTCGCAGGAGGCGATCGCATGGCTGGCCGACAAGGGCTATGACGAGCGCATGGGCGCCCGGCCGCTTGGCCGTGTCATCCAGGAGCACATCAAGAAGCCGCTGGCCGACGAGGTGCTGTTCGGCAAGCTCAAGAAGGGCGGCACAGTACGTGTCACTGTCGAGAAGAAGGAAACCGGCGAGACCGGCCTGAAGCTCGAATCGCTCGCCGACGAGGCGCCGGTGAAGCCGAAGAAGGAAGAGCCGGACGACGCGCCGAAGGCCAAGAAGGCGGTGGCGAAAAAGCCCGCCGCGAAAAAGGCGGTGGCGCAGAAGCCGGAGCCGAAAGGCAAGGATGGTGGCAAGCGCAGCCTTGTGCCGCAACTGCCGCGTAAGAACTGACGAATCCGCAAGTCAAAAAAAGCCCCGGAAACGGGGCTTTTTTTGTGACACCTTCCGATTAAGCACCCGGCGCCCGCCGGAGCGGTTTGCGCCGGTTCAGCTTGCCAGCGCCATCCGTATCTTGCCGGCGTTCTCGGCCAGGACTTCAGGCTTTTCCATCTGTCCGCTGTGCGGTTTCAGGGGAATGCCCTCGAAGCGCGGAATGACATGGACGTGAAGGTGAAAGACAGTCTGCCCCGAAGCTGGTTCGTTGAACTGCATAACCGTGACGCCATCGGCATCGAAGGCCTTCTTTACGGCCCGCGCAATTTTCTGGACGTGAGCGAAGAGCGGGCCAAGCGCCGCCGGATCCGCGTCAAGCAGGTTGCGCGACGGCGCTTTCGGCACCACTAGCGTGTGACCCTGCCCTTGCGGCATCACATCCATGAAGACGATGACCGCGTCATCTTCGTAGACGCGGTGCGAAGGGATTTCTCCGCGCAGGATTTTGGCGAAGATGTTGCTGCTGTCATAGGTTGCTTCGGCCATGGCGCGCGCTCCGGTTCTTGGCTCGCTGTCTCGTGTAGCGAAGCTGTTCCGGGCGGGCAAGACGATCGGTCGACATCGGCCGTGCCGGCCCGCTCGGCTGAGCGATTGGGCTCGCTACCCTACTCCGCCATGTCCTTGCGGAACGGGGTGTGCTCTTCCAGATATTCGCTCATCCGCTCGACTTCGCGCCGCTCGCGCTGGAGGTAGTCGGCCACTGCATTGCGCAGACCTGGATGGGCGATGTAGTGCGCCGAATGCATCGTCACGGGCCGGTAGCCGCGCGCCAGCTTGTGCTCGCCCTGCGCACCGGCTTCAACCACCTTCAGCTTGCGCGAGATGGCGAAATCGATTGCCTGATGGTAGCAGACCTCGAAATGCAGGAATGGGTGGTCCTCGATGCAGCCCCAATTGCGGCCGTAGAGCGCGTCTGAGCCGATGAAGTTGATGGCACCTGCAATGTAGCGCCCGTTGCGTTTGGCCATGACCAGCAGGATGTCGTCGGCCATGCGCTCGCCGATCAGCGAGAAGAAATCGCGGTTGAGGTAGGGCCGGCCCCATTTCCTGCTGCCGGTATCCATGTAGAACGCGAAAAAGTCGTCCCAGGCCTTTTCGGTCAGATCCTTGCCGGTCAGCCAGTCGATCGAGATGCCGTCGGCGAGGGCCTCGCGCCGCTCTTTCTTCATTGCCTTGCGCTTGCGCGAGGCTAACGTTGCGAGAAAATCGTCGTAGCTCGAGAAGCCTTCGTTGAAGAAGTGAAACTGCTGGTCGGTGCGATGCAGGAAGCCGGCCGCCGCCAATATCTGGACGTCGTCCTCCGGCGCGAAAGTAACATGCGCGGAAGACACGCCGAGCTTATCCGTCACCGCCTTCAGACCGGCCGCAAGACCGGCCTTGACGGTGGGGCTGTCCTCGCCCCTGCCGACCAGCAGGCGAGGGCCGGTGACGGGTGTGAACGGCACCGCGCATTGCAGCTTCGGATAGTAGCGCCCGCCGGCGCGTTCGAACGCGTCCGACCAGCCATCGTCGAAGACATATTCGCCCTGGCTGTGCGACTTCAGATAGCAGGGGACCGCTCCGAGCAACTTGCCTCGCGCGGTTTCCAGCCTGAGGTGATGGCCTTGCCAGCCGGTGCGCCGAACAGCGCAGCCGGAATCTTCCAGCGCGCTCAAAAAGGCCAATGAAACAAGCGGGTTGTAGCCGTATTCTGCATCGCCGCGTGTAGTGCCGCCGAGGCTGTCCCATTCAGCGCTGGTAAAGGCGCCGATGCCCGCGGCGATGCGGATCGACAGCTCCGCATTCGCCGTTTGTCTTTCGCAGTCGTCCCCTTGATCCATGAGGCTTACTTAAGCTCGCTGCGGACCCATACAAGCCCGCTCAGGCAAGCCGTACCAGATCGGGCTCGAATCCTTCGAATGTCATCTGGTCGGCATATTTGAAGGTCAGGTCGACGGCAGGCTGGTCGTGCACGGTCCAGGTGATCACCGGCATACCGAGTCTCTCTCGCACGAAGGAGACGAACCGGTTCGGCAGGTCGCCGGCAGCGTAGGAGGTGAAGGCGATGTCATGCGCCAGCATGGCGAAATGCGCCTCGATCAGGTGGTTGTCGTTGCCGTAGGCGGTCAACCCGCCGGGTATGCCGGGTGCATATTTCGGGAACTCGCGGATCAGCCAATGGTCGAACGACATGATCGCGGTCTTGCCCTTGTAATGCTTGAGCATCTTGCCGACGCTTTCGACCAGGCCTTCGTCGTGCCCGGCAGCACCTTTCAGCTCGACAACCATCGGCACACGGCCGTCGACCAGATCAAGCGCCTGCTGCAGCGTCGGCAAATGGTCGGCGGTGCCGCCGACCTTCAGCGCCGTGATCTCTGCAGCCGTACGCTGCCAGACGAAGCCGTCCTCGCCGGTCAGCCGCCGCAGATCGCCATCGTGGATGATGACGGGGACGCCGTCGGATGATAGGTGCACATCGCATTCGATCGCGTAGCCGCGCTCGGCCGCCGCAGCGAAGGCGGAAAGGGTGTTCTCCCAGCGCGTCTTGTTCATGTCGTGGAGGCCGCGATGGGCGACGGGCCGGGCGGTCAGCCAGGAAAGATCGGTCATGGTTGCAGTCCCGGTCATTCGACTTCGAAGATCGCTTCGATTTCCACTGCGGCATTAAGCGGCAGGGAGGCGGTGCCGACGGCGGAGCGAGCGTGCTTGCCGCGATCGCCGAGCACGGCGGCGAGAAAATCCGAGGCGCCGTTGGCAACCAGATGCTGTTCGACAAAATCCGGTGCCGAGGCGACGAAGACGGTGATCTTCACCAAGCGACGGATTTTCTCGAGATCGCCAAGTGCCGCCTGAGCCTGGGCCAATATGTTGATCGCACAGTATTTTGCGGCTTCCTTGCCGGTCGCGGTGTCGACATCGCGGCCAAGCAGTCCGCTCGCCTGGAGCTTGCCGTCCTTGAGCGGCAACTGCCCGGCGGTGAACAGCAGATTGCCGGTCCGGCAATAGGGCACGTAATTGGCGGCGGGCGCGGCGGCGGCCGGCAGCGTCACGCCGAGATCGCTTAGCCGCTTTTCGATTGTTTCGCTCATGCTATTTCCCTATTGCTTGAAGGTGCCGCGCAGGCCGGGCCGAAATTGCTATTTTTGCCTCGCTTCCGCCACGACTTTTTTTAAGCTGGACCATCTTTCCATGCGGCCTGCCATTAGCCGCGATGATCGGAGCACCCCATGCGCGCAACGCGCCTCGCATTCAACGCCGTTCTCTTGACAGCGGCTTCCTGGGCGGCTCCCGCTTTTGCGGTGCCTGCGCTGCAGGCGCATCGTGCTGTTTACGACATTTCACTCGACAAGGCTTCAGACCGTTCCGGTATTACCGGCATCACCGGCCGCATGGTCTACGAGTTCAACGGCTCGCCTTGCGAGGGCTATACAGTAAAGTTCCGTTTGGTGACCCAGATCGTAACCAGCGACAACACCAGGCTGACCGACCAGCAGATGACCACCTTCGAGGATGCCGAGGGCAAGACCTTCTCCTTCGTGAACAAATCCTTTGTCGACCAGAACCTCGACAAGGAGGTCAAGGGTACCGCAACGAAGGAAGCCAACGGTCTCAAGGTCGATATCGACAAGCCCGAGAAGAACAGCCTGGAACTCGCGCCGACCCAGTTCCCGACCCAGCAAATGGTCGAAATGATCGGCAAGGCGGAAAAGGGCGAGCGTTTCTACGAAACCAACCTGTTCGACGGCTCTGAGGATGCCAACAAGGTGGTGACCACCACCGTCGTCGTCGGCAAGCAAGCCGATGCCGACAATGCCGATCCGGAAGCGCCGGCGCTGGCCAAGCTCGCCACCGACAAATACTGGCCGGTCGACATCGCCTATTTCGATGATGCCGACAAAGGCGGCGAGGAGGTGCCGGAATACCGGATCAGCTTCAAGCTGCACAAGAACGGCATCACGCGCGATCTCGTCATGGACTATGGCGAGTTCTCAATGACCGGCAAATTGGTCAATCTGTCGCTGTTCGATCAGCCAAAGACCTGCCCGTCTAAATAAGCTCGAGTGAACGGCAAGCCGCCGGCCGCTATCCGGGATGGTAGCGCTTAATCTTGCGGGGCAAGTCGCATCGACTTGAGCATGCCGCAATTGCCTATCAACGTCTTATGACAGTATGGGCCGCGGGGGAGCAGGTTGAGCAGGATCGACGTTTTTGTGGCGCCGCGGCCCAATGCGACGCTGATCAACGCTATGACATTCGTCAACCGGATTGTCATGCTGCACGGCGTTCCGGGGTTTCGCGACCTGTTGCCATTCAACCGTCTGGCCGGTTTGCGCGGCGTCGCCAATGTCCGCCACATCGATTTTCCGGAGAATGACCGGCAAAGGCTGAAGGCTTGTTGCGGCGCGGGCAAGGCGACGTTCATCACGCCCAACCATCCCGAATTCTTTACCGACTGGATGATCGACAAGGAGGTCGTCTCGCGGGTAAGCCCGCTGGCGGCATCCTGGGCCACGCACGGCGTCGTCAACGGGCTTGGCCGGCTGATGCAGAAATTCTGGTTGGCCAACAATCTGATCGCGCAAATCCCGGGCAACAGCGCGGCCGCCAAGGAACATTCGGTGGCCTGGGCGCTGAAGGGGCACGGCGTGCTCCTGCATCCCGAAGGCGGTGTCGGCTGGCATGCCAACATCATTGCCCCGCTGCTGCCGGGCGCGGTCGAAATGGGGTTCGAGGCGCTGAAGCGCGGCCGCCTGACGGATCCGGACTTCAAGGTTTGGATCGCGCCCGTGATCTGGAAGCTTGCTTTCACGGGGAATGTCGAGGCAGCGCTGGCAAAGGAATGCGCCTATGTCGAGCACAGCCTGAAGATCGAACGCCGTGCCGCCAATTCGCTGCCGGAGCGCATCCATCATATCTATGCGACCTTGCTGTCGCGCGATGAGGCTGCATATGGCCTGCGGTCCGATGAGCGGGCTTCGTACGACGCACGTCAAAAGGACCTGCTGACCGAACTCGGCCGTCGCCTTGCCGAACTTGTCTCGGTCGACGCCGGCACGCTCGACACTGCCGAGCTTTTGCGCCGGTCGCGGCGCTGGCTGGGGGAGAACATGGACGGCACCGAAATCCAGAAGCAGGTCCGAACGCTGGCAGATACAATCCAGCGCCTGCAGCGTGTCGGGCCGTGGGCTTCAGCCAATCCGCGCATCACGCAGGAGGAGATCGCCGAACATTTGAAGCGGATCCGCAACGACTATTGCAAGGGTACGCTGCGCGATACGATCAACCGTTTCGTGCCGCAGCCGGCAGGCCCACGCCGCGCCTATGTCCGGGTACCGGAGCCGCTAGGCTTGCACGCCTATCAAGGCTCCGTCGAGGAGGCACTCGCCGAACTGCACGACCGGATGCAGGAGACCGTCACCAGGACGATGACGCAACTCGAGGCCGGCGGCGGCTTCATTTTCTATGCCAATCCCTTCTATCATCGTTAGCGGCGTGTTGGTCGGCGCAAGATGAAGGAGTGCGGCAAATCTCATGGCGGTCTATGTCGATGCGGCGATCTGGAAATGGATCGGCCACCGCTGGTGCCATCTGCTGGCAGACGACACCGACGAGCTGCATCGCTTTGCCGGGCAGCTCGGCATCAAGCGCGCGTCCTACCAAGGACCGCCGAAGACATCGGCACCGCATTATGACATAACCGGGTTCGAGCGCGACCGCGCAGTGCGGTTAGGCGCCATCGAATGCAGCCGCGAGGAGATCGTCGCCGTTTTCCGGCGTGTGCGGGTGCCGAAGGGGAAGATGCGGCGATGACACCGGTGCGCTGATCGCCGCACGCTGAACCACAAGACGCCACAACGCTTGCGTTTGTCGCGCTTCCCCTCTATATGCGCGCTCATTCCACACACGGACTTTGGTGTCTGCCCGGGAGAAATCCGGCTGAAACCTCCGGTGGCGTTCGAGGACAAAGTCCAAAAATGCCTGTGTCCGTGGAGGCTAACCGGAAAGGAAATAAGAATGGCTCTGCCTGATTTCAGCATGCGCCAGCTATTGGAAGCTGGCATTCACTTCGGCCACCAGACCCACCGCTGGAACCCGAAAATGGCGCCCTATATCTACGGCGCCCGCAACAACATACACATCATCGACCTCTCGCAGACGGTGCCTTTGCTGCACCAGGCGCTGAAGCAGGTTTCCGACACTGTTGCCAAGGGCGGCCGCGTGCTGTTCGTCGGCACCAAGCGCCAGGCCTCCGACATCGTCGCCGATGCCGCGCAGCGCTCGGCCCAGTACTATGTCAACTCGCGCTGGCTCGGCGGCATGCTGACCAACTGGAAGACGATCTCGAATTCCATCCAGCGCCTGCGCAAGCTCGACGAAATGCTGGCCGGCGAGGCTCAGGGCCTGACCAAGAAGGAGCGCCTCAACCTCGACCGCGAGCGTGAGAAGCTCGACAAGGCGCTGGGCGGCATCAAGGATATGGGTTCGACGCCCGATTTGATGTTCGTGATCGACACCAACAAGGAAGCGATCGCCATTCTCGAGGCCAAGCGTCTCGGCATCCCGGTCGTTGCCATCATCGATTCCAACTGCGACCCGGACAAGATCGACTTCCCGATCCCCGGCAATGACGACGCGGCCCGCGCCATCCAGCTGTATTGCGATTTGATCGCCAAGGCAGCTATCGACGGCATCGCCCGTCAGCAGGGCGCGCTCGGTGTCGATATCGGCGCATCGGTCGAGGCTCCGGTCGAACCGGCGCTCGATCAGACCCCGGCCGCCGAGAGCCCGGCAGCCCAGACCCCGGAAGCATAGTAGCGAAGGCCGGCTGCGGCCTTCATCTTTCCAATATGTTGGCGCGGTAAGCGCTACCGGCACCAGGCGCATCATCGAAAATCGATGGTGCGTCAGTGCATTTAGACAAAGAGGCGACAATGAGCATTTCGGCTGCACAGGTCAAAGAACTCCGCGACTTGACCGGCGCGGGCATGATGGATTGCAAGGCGGCGTTGAACGAGACCAACGGCAATATGGAAGAAGCCATCGACTGGCTGCGCAAGAAGGGCATTTCCAAGGCCGACAAGAAGGCTGGCCGTACCGCTGCCGAAGGCCTGATCGGCGTAGATTCCGGCGTCCGCGAGGCAGCGATTGTCGAGGTCAATTCCGAGACGGACTTCGTTGCCCGCAATGCTGCGTTCCAGGAGATCGTCGCCAATGTCGCGAAGGTCGCGCTTGCCTATGGCGGCAAGACCGAGGCCGTTGCCGCCGCTCCCTATCCGGGCTCGGGCAAGTCGGTCGCCGAGACCATCAAGGACGCTGTCGGCACCATCGGCGAGAATCTGGGCTTCCGCCGCTCGGCCAAGCTCACCGTCGAGCACGGCGCTGTCGCAACCTACGTTCACAATGCAGTCGCCGACGGCCTTGGCAAGCTCGGCGTGCTAGTGGCCATCGAGACGACAGGCAACGCGCATGCCGCCAACGCCTTCGCCCGTCAGGTTGCCATGCATGTCGCTGCCACCAATCCGATGGCCCTGACCACCGAGGAGCTCGATCCGGCCGCAGTGGAACGCGAGAAGGCGATCTTCGCCGACCAGGCGCGCCAGTCCGGCAAGCCGGAAGCGATCATCGAGAAGATGGTCGAAGGCCGTTTGCGCAAGTTCTATGAAGAGGTCGTGCTGCTCAAGCAGGCTTTCGTGCTCAATCCCGACATTACCGTCGAGAAGGCGCTGAAGGATGCCGAAAGCGAAATCGGGGCGCCAGCCAAAATCGCTGCCTATCTGCGCTTCGCGCTCGGTGAGGGCATCGAGAAGGAAGAGACCGATTTCGCGGCGGAAGTCGCGGCAGCGGTCAAGAAGTAACTATTCGTTTGAAAGGCTTTTTCGGCCGGGTATCCGCGAGGATGCCCGGCCGATTTCTTGCGCGGTGTCGATGAAGGCGCGGAGCTTCGGGGCCATCGCGGCGCGGCGCGGGAAATAGAGGAACAGTCCCGGTTCCTCGATCGATGCCTCGCCAAGGACTTCGACCAGCCGGCCTGCCTCGATGTCGGGCTTGACAAGCGGCTCGAACAGATAGGCGAGGCCGATGCCGGCAAGCGCCATTTCCCTTGCCGACAGCGGATCGCTGACGACCACGCTGCCGCGTGTCTCGACGCTGATATCCTTGCCCTGATCGGACAGATCCCAGCGATAGAGCGCACGTGATCGCAACAGCCGATAGCCGATGCAGTTGTGCGCGGCGAGATCGGCCAACGCCCATGGCCGCCCGCGCCGGCCGACATAGGCCGGCGAGGCAACGATGATGCTGCGGAAAGGCCCTGTCAGTCGCACCGTCACCATATCCTCGGCGATCATCTCGCCCAGCCGGATGCCGGCGTCGAAACCCTCGCCGACGATATCGCTCAGACGTTCGTCGGTGACGATCTCCACCGTCACGTCAGGGTAACGTTCCGCCATCGCCGTCAGGATGGGCATCAGCGCCAGAGGCAGCGCCAAACGCGGCGCGTTGATCCTGAGCAGTCCGCTTGCCCGGCCTTTGACAGAGCGGATACGTTCGATCCGGTCGGCAATGTCTTCCAGCGCCGGCTCCGCCGCAGCGACAAGCGCGGTGCCAGCCTCGGTCAGCGAGACGCTGCGCGTGGTGCGGGCAAACAACGGCTGGCCGATTCGCTCCTCTACCAGCCGAACCGCATGGCTGACCGCTGACGGGCTCATGCCGAGCTCGGCGGCTGCCGGCGCGAAGCCGCCACGCCGCGCGACGGCAACGATTACAGGTAGGTGGCTAAGCAGATCGCGGTCCATTCATGCATGATATCGCATAGTCCATTCGGATAATGCAATCTTATCGGCGGAGAAAGGAGGGCGCATCTTTGGCTGCATCACACGGCAATCGCCGAGCAGCCAAGGAGACGTCTAATGACCGACCTCGATTCCGAACGAACCCGTAATCTCGAGACCGTGCGTAAATTCTTTGATCTGATGCACCGCAAGGACATTGAGGCATGGGGCGACCTTTGGGCTGAAGATGGCCGTATACTTGTCTTCTACCCGCCGGCAGGATTTGGAAACAGCATCGATGGTAAAGCCGCGATCCTGGCGGCCTTCCGAGGCCTCTTCGGTAATTTCGAATCCTTCGATTCGCAGCTGACAGCCATCTATCCGGCAGCGGATTCGGACGCGATCGTCGTTGAGTACAAGAACCGCGCGGTGCTGATCGGCGGCACTGAATACACCAACAGCAATATCGCGATTTTCCACTTCAAGAGCGGTCTGATCAGCACCTACCACGATTATTTCGATCCGCGCCGCTTCCAGGTGGTGGTCGATGCGCTGGCCAAGGCCTGACTGCGTATCCCAGGCAAGACCTCAATCCCGCTTTTCAAACTTCAGGAGAAATCCATGACCATGTCCTACTACACGCTCGGCAACAGCGGGCTGCGTGTCACCCGCCTGGCGCTCGGCACCATGACGTTCGGCACGGAATGGGGCTGGGGCGCGGAGAAGGAAACCGCGCGCGCCTTGGTTGATGCCTATGTCGAAGCCGGTGGCAATTTCTTCGATACCGCCGATCTCTATACCGGTGGCACGGCCGAAACCTGGCTCGGCGAATTCATCGCCGAGCGTGGGCTGCGCGACAAGGCGGTGATCAGTACCAAATTCACCTACAACGCCGAACCGGGCAACCCGAACGCCGGGGGCAACGGCCGCAAGAACATCCTGCGGGCGATAGACGGTTCGCTGAAGCGGCTCGGCACCGACTACATCGACCTCTATATCCTCCATACCTGGGACAGACTGACGCCGCCGGAGGAGGTGATGCGGACGCTGGACGATCTGGTGCGCGCCGGAAAGATCCGGCATGTCGGTCTGTCCGACGTGCCGGCCTGGTACGCAAGCCGGGCGCAGGCGGTCGCCGAGCATCGCGGCTATGAACCGGTTTCGGCGCTTCAGCTCGAATATTCGCTGGCCGAGCGCAACATCGAGCACGAGTTCGTGCCGTTCGGCACGCGCTATGGCGCCGGAATCATGGTCTGGAGTCCATTGGCCAGCGGCCTGCTCAGCGGAAAATACCGTTTCGATACAATCGTCGAGGATGGTGGCCGGCTGGAGACAATGCGTGGTTCGACCAATCCCGGTTTCCAGAAATTCACCGATCGCAACTGGCAAATCGTCGCCGAACTGGAGAGGGTTGCCGGCCAGCTCGGCCGCAGCATGGCGCAGGTCGCCCTGAACTGGACGGCAAACAGGCCAGGCATTGCGTCCGTCATCGTCGGCGCCACCAGGCTTGACCAGCTCAAGGACAATCTCGGCGCGCTTGATTTCGACATTCCCGAAGATCTTCGGGCACGGCTCGATGCGGTGAGCCGGCCGGTCACGCCCTTTCCGTATTCGTTCTTCGGCCCTGAAATACAAGGCGGCCTGACCGGTGGGCAGGCGGTTGGCGGTAAGCCGGCAAGCTATCTGCCGGATCTGCTCATGCGAGGCACTTTTGCCGGCGTGAGCTGACGGCTATCGCGGTCCACGATCTCAACTTTCCGGCTCGGGGGGGGGGGGGGGGGAGGGCGGGCCGGGGCTGAAAATGACGCCCCCATCTTTAGGGGGGGCCGCCCCACGGAGCCCCCCCGAGCGCCCGGGCCGGACGCGGGGGTGAGCCACCCCAGCACGGGG
>NZ_JAMYQC010000020.1:0-118386 GCF_040320645.1 Mesorhizobium sp. M0633 | reverse complement strand
GTCATCGGATGCTCCTCTCAAGCTGAAGGTTGACACTTCATGCTCGGAGGCCGATGGCCGTCCGTCACCCCTGATCGATTAAAGCCTCACCGACGCTGCCAACAAAGCTCACGCCTCAAACCCCGCGCCCCTCCCGCGAGCGGGTTCGTTCATTGGCGCAACGTGCTCGTCTGGCAGATGAGACGAACGGCAACTTCCCGCCCATCTCGGCCATTGGCGGCAGCCTGCTGATTGAGTTTTGACCCTAAGGCGCTTTTTGGGACGTGGCCGGTCTCGAAGCAGGTCAGGTACCGAGTTCTTCGACTTCCTCGACGAGTTGCGGACGCTGGTGCAGATAACGCGTCGCCTTGCGCTTGGCGATGATATCGGCCCAGACGCGTTCCACTTGTGAGGCGGCCAACCCCGCCGCCTGCCCCACCACTTCGGCCGCCATGCCGTTGTTGAGACCGTAAAGGCAAATATCCATACGGTCATATGGAAGCGAGAAGTAGAACTCCTCCTGTGTCTGCGCCAGCGAGTAGGTATCGGTGGTCGGCGGCCGGTTCCGGATTTCCTCCGGAACGCCGAGATGGGGCGCCATCGCATAGACCTGCGTTTTATAGAGGTGGGCGATCGGCTTGACGTCCGCGGCGCCGTCACCGTTCTTCACGAAGAATCCCTGATCATATTCCAGCCGGTTCGGTGTTCCAAGAACGGCGAAGTTCAGACGATCAGCATGATAGTATTCGATCTGCTTGCGGGTGCGCTGCTTCATATTGGTAGCGGCGACGACACCGAGATAGACAGGCAACGGCATTCTCAGTTTCGTCTGCTTGCCTTCGGGATCCTGCACCACCAGCGACGAGATATTATAGCCTTGGCCCTCGAGCGCGTTCGCGATCACGATCTTCGAGGCCCAGCCTTCGCCGTATTCCGGGACCAATTCGCGGATGAAGGCGTCGCGGCGCTGGTAGCAGCCCATTGCGCGCAAGGCCGGCCCGATATCTTCCGTCACAGCCTCGACACCAAAAGTTTCGGCGACGAGCCGGCCGAGCCGCAGGCTTTCGGGATCAGAATCGCTTTCCGGCATGAACAGGCAAAGCACATTCCGCGGACCGACGGCACGTGCGGCCAACGCGACCGACACGCTCGAATCGATCCCGCCCGAAAGACCGAGCACAAGGCCCCGCTTGCGAAGCCCGCGCAACTGCTGGCGCAAGGCTGTTACGATACGGTCCGTTTCAGCGGCTGGGTCGATCGCCAGAGCCTTCGCCACAAAGGTCCGCGCGTCCTCGGTCGGGCGAACATTCATTGCGCGGCCTCCATCATCTCTGCCGCAAGCCGACGGCTGACCTTGCCGGTATCGGTCTTAGGCAGCTCGCGGCGGAACTCGATGACCTTGGGCACCATGAAGTCCTCAAGGTGGCGTGCACAGTGACGTATGATATCCTTTTCGCCAAGCGCTGGGTCGGACCGTACGACAAATGCGCCGATCGCATGCCCAAGCACAGCATCCGGCACGCCGAAGACAACCGCTTCCGCGATGCCCGGATGAGCGTGAAGCGCGGCTTCCACTTCCTTGGGCGCCACCTTCTCTCCCCGTGTCTTTATGATGTCGTCCTTGCGGCCGACGAAATAGAGAAAGCCGTCCTCATCGGCCCTGAACAGATCGCCGGTGTAGAGAACCTTCTCCCAAGGGTTCGGGCCTGGGCGCAGGGTTTGTTCCGTCGCAGCTTCGTTTCGCCAATAACCCTGCATGACGTGCGGCCCGCGAATGACCAATTCACCTGCTATGCCCGGCGGCACTCGTTGCCCGTGGTCGTCGACGATAAAGGCTTCGGTGTTTGGAATGGCTATTCCGACCGACCCCGGCCGGCGGTCGAGCTCCTCGGGCGGCAGATAGGTGCAGCGCTTGCATTCCGTCAGGCCATACATCGAATAGAGCCTGACACCGGGAAAAAGGAACCGCAAGCGTTCTATGTGAGCCGGCGGCAAGGCAGCCGCCGTGTTGGAAATATAGCGAAGGCTGGGCAGGAAGCCCGGCGCCAGATCACGCATCTGCAGGATCATCGCTGCCATCGTGGGCACGAGCGGAAGCCCGGTGACGCCTTCCTGGCGGATGCGTTCAAAGACCGCCTGGGGAAAAGCGAAGGACTTCTCGAGCACGAGCGTGGCGCCGAGCCTGACAGCCATCAGCAACTGATAGAGGCCGTAGTCGAAAGCGAGGGGCAGAACATTCAAGATGATGTCGTCGGGCGAGTTGCGCAGGTAGGTGGTGATGGAGTCGGCCGCCGCGTCGCAATTGCGGTGCGTCATCATCACGCCCTTGGGCCGGCCGGTCGAGCCCGAGGTGTAGATCAACATCGCAAGATCGACGTCAACGCCGCGGTGGTCAATCTCCCTGGCTTGGAGCGTCAAGCAATCCGCCAGGGATGTGGCCCCTGCCGGGCATTGGTTATCGGCACCAACGGTGGAGGCCACGAAGATGCCGGTCTTGCCGGACGATCCGCACGCCTCGGCGACCACGGGCATCAGTTTTGCTTGCGTGAGGATCGCAGCTGCGTCGCAATCGGCGATGATGTAGGCCAGCTTTTCGGCCTTGGTGGATGCATTGATCGGACTGAAAGTCGCGCCTGCCTTAAGAACTGCGAAAATCGAAACCGCAGCCTCCCAGCAATTGTCCATGAAGATCAGGACCCGGTCGTCGCGACTGACGCCATTCATGAAAAGGGCGGCGGCCAGACGGCTCGAATGATCGTCCAGCTCTTCATAGCACAGCCTTTTGTGCTCGGTGATCAATGCCGTTTTGGCTGGATGGGCAGCGGCCTTCGCCGTCAGAAAATGTTCGATCCGCACGGACGCTCCTCGCCGATGGCGCCTACGCTGCCAGCGCTTCTGCCTTTGCCTTGATGAAGGCTGAGATGCGGTCAATCGAATCCAGATTGGCCGGTACGATGTCGGCATCGACCATCGCTATGCCGAAATCATCCTCTATAAATGCCACGAGCTCCAACACGGCCGTCGAGTCGATGATGCCGTTCTCGATCAGTGATACGGAGTCTGCAAGCTCGTAGGACGTGTCCCCGTACAGGAAGTTGTCGACGATAAAGGTTTTGACCTTGTCCTTGATTGCTATCATGATTTTTCATTCCCTCGATTTCTCAGGCCGCTCGTGCTGCACCGACCTTTTCGCCGGTGAAAATCTTCTGCCACAGTTGCGTCGACAAAATGCCGACGAAAGCCGCATTGTCGCGGAATCCGGACGCTGGCTGCAAGCGGCATTTCTCGTGCAGGTTCGCCACCGCCTTGGCGTTGAATAGTCCGCCGGCGGCGATGCTCGCTTCGCTCAGTGAGTCGCGTACGTAGTCCAGTTCTCCCGCTCCAACGAAGGAGCGGGCTTCCGGTGCCCGGTAAGGCTGTTTGGTGCGCTCGCGGATGGCCGTCGGAAGCAGGTGCTTTGCAGCTTTGCGCAATATGTGTTTTTCCACCAGTCCCTTCAGCTTCATCTCCGGCGGAAGTCTGGCCGCAAACTCCACCAAGCGATGGTCAAGGAAGGGGAAACGCCCTTCGATACCGTGCGCCATGGCCATGCGATCGCCCTGGCTAGAGAGGATGTAGCCCGGCAGGAGAAAGCGGGTTTCGAGATATTGCGCCTGATGCAGCGGATGCCACCGGGAAAATGCCTCAGGCAACCGGCTGGCCAGGTCCTCGGCTGCGTCATACCCCTTCAATGTCGCGCGCAGGTCACCGGAAAAGAACATCTTCGCCGCTGATGTGGTCTTGAAACGCGGCCGATGCGAGAACAGCGGATCGTCCAGGGCAGCGCTGCCGGTTCCGAAGAACGCAGCCAGGTACTCCACGGACTGCTGTTGCAGGCCCGGCAGATAGGGATAAAGCTTGCGGAACAGTTGTGGCCTGATGCGCGATGCCGGCTGTCGCGCGCAGAAACGGCGAACCCGCGCTTCTTTGAAGACATCATAACCGGCAAAGACCTCGTCGGCGCCTTCGCCTGTCAGCACCACTTTCAAACCGGCCTGGCGAACGAGGCCGGACAATTGATAGAGGGGAGCCGGGGCCGTGCGGATGATCGGCCGCTCGGTAAAGCGGATGACTTCGGGAAACACACCGGCGATATCGCCGGCACGACACGCAATGGTTCGATGCTGCGTGCCAAGTGCCGACGCCATTTCGGTCTGGAAGGCGCTTTCGTCATGCTCGGCGCTGTCGAACGTCACGGAAAATGTCTGCAGCTTAAGAGGGGTCATGCCGGCCGCGAGTGCCGAAACGAGGGATGAATCGAGCCCGCCCGAAAGGTAAGAACCGACCGGCACGTCGGCGCGCATGCGAAGCCTCACCGCGTCGGTCAACAGGGCCTGCAGTTCCTCGGCCGCGTCGTCCTCATTGGTGATCTTCGATGGCGTATCCGGATACGGGTAGTCTAGGTGCCAATATGGTTTGACCGTGACTTGCCCCTGTGTCGCGATCATCACGCTTGCCGGCTCCAGCTCGTGGATGTTGCGGAAAGCCGTGCGTGGAGCGATCGGCGCCCACAGCGTAAAGATCTGGTCGAGTGCAATCGGATCGATTTCGGCCGAGACGCCGGGTACCTTCAGCAGGGCCTTTATCTCCGACGCAAAGTAGAGCACCCCGTCCTTGCTGGTGTAGAACAGCGGCCGAACACCCATGCGGTCTCTTGCAAGCACCATCCGCCGCCGCTGGTTATCCCAAATCGCGAAGGCGAAATCACCGTTCAGGATCGACAGGCAGTCTTCGCCCATCTCGTCATACAGCTGCAGGAGAACTTCGGTATCGCTCGATGTGCGGAAGCGTCGGCCCTTGGCCAGCAGCCCTTCGCGCAATTCCACGTAGTTGAAGATCTCGCCGTTGAACGCAATCGTCAAATTGCCGGTTTCGTCGGACATTGGCTGCTGGCCATCACCAATCCCGATCACCGACAGCCGCGCATGCCCAAGTCCAGCATCGGGCGCTACGAATTTCCCTTGTTCATCCGGCCCGCGATGGGCGATCGCAGACGTCATGCGCGCAAGCAAAGCTTCCGCATCCCGGACTGAACCGAAATAGCCCCCGAATCCGCACATCCACACAGCTCATACTGAACAGCAAGCCACGAAACATAGCGGTCATAAGCGCCTCAAAGGTTAATCGGATACTTTTCAGCGAGCATGTGGTTAACAGGATGTTAGGACAAAATGATGCTTTTGCGGACCGACTTGCGCCCCACTCCAGGTGTCACGCTTGAAGGCGTCACGGCGAGCGATGCAAATCACTGCTTCGAGTACGGCCGGTACCAGTCAACAAACTTCTTCAGCCCGTCCTTTATCGAAACGCTAGGCCTGAAGCCGAAATCCCGCTCCAGCGCGGTCATGTCGGCGTAAGTCTTCTCGACGTCGCTCGCCTGCATCGGCTCGTTGTGGCGGATTGCCTTGACCTCGAGCAGCCTTTCCAGAATGTCGATGAAGTCGCCCAGACGCACCGGCCGGTTGTTGCCGACATTGTAGAGCCTGTTCGGCGGAACGTCAGCCGCCGGCGGCTTGTCGAGCACGGCGACAACCGCCTTCACAACATCGTCTATGTAGGTGAAATCGCGCCACATTTCGCCATTGTTGAAGACCCGGATCGGTTTGCCCTCGAGCATCGCCTGGGTGAACATCCAATAGGCCATGTCGGGACGGCCCCAGGGACCGTAGACCGTGAAAAACCGCAGGCCGGTCTGCGGTATGCCGAACAGATGGGCGTAGGTGTGGCTCATCAACTCATCGGTTTTCTTGGTGGCAGCGTAAAGCGAAACGGGCTTGTCGACCTGATCGGCTTCGCTGAACGGCACGCTGCGGTTGCCGCCATACACCGAGCTCGACGAGGCATAGACCAGATGCTCGAATGCCGGTTCGGCGCGACAGAATTCGAGCACTTCGAGGTGGCCCATGACATTGGAGCGGATATAGAGCCGCGGATTGTCGAGTGAGTGGCGCACGCCCGCCTGCGCGGCAAGGTGCACGATCCTAACGATGCCTTGCCCGGCCAAAGCGGCTGCAAGCGCGCCCTGTTCGGCAATATCGATCTGGTGGAACGAAAAATCCTTATGGGGCAGAAGGCGGGCAAGCCGCCCCTTTTTGAGCGCCAGGTCGTAATAGTCGTTCATGTTGTCGACGCCGACGACCGCTTCTCCCCGGTCGAGCAGATGGTGGCAAACGTGGCTGCCAATGAATCCCGCGGCTCCGGTGACAAGTATAGGCAACAAGCTTCTCCACGCGCATAGCCGGGCCGGTATCTGGAGCGGCAGATCCGGCCCATTTTGTCGTGCTATAGTCGAAAGCCGAGGTGGAGACCACCATTAAGCTGATGCGTCAGCTTGCCTCGCGCATGGCTTCGGCCGCCTGCAGGTCAACCGACACCAGTTGGCTGACGCCTTGTTCGGCCATGGTCACCCCAAACAGCCGGTCCATGCGCGCCATGGTGATCGGGTTGTGTGTGATGATGACGAAGCGCGTTTCGGTCATTGCGGCCATTTCGTCCATCAGATTGCAGAAACGCTCGACATTGTGGTCGTCGAGCGGCGCGTCGACTTCGTCGAGCACGCAGATCGGCGCCGGGTTGGTCAGGAACACGGCGAAGATCAGCGACATCGCCGTCAACGCCTGCTCGCCGCCGGACAGCAGCGTCATCGTCTGCGGCTTCTTGCCGGGCGGGCGCGCCAGGATCTCGAGCCCCGCTTCGAGCGGATCGTCGGACTCGATCAGTTGCAGCTCGGCGGTGCCGCCGCCGAACAGATGCGAAAACAACCGTTGAAAATGGCCGTTGACCACCTCGAAGGCGGCGAGCAGCCGCTCGCGGCCTTCGCGGTTCAGGCTATGGATCGCCTGCCGCAGCTTGCGGATCGCCTCGATGATGTCGTCGCGCTCGGAGACGATGGTCTCCAGCCGGTCCGACAGTTCCTTCTGCTCCTCCTCGGCGCGCAGATTGACGGCACCGAGCCGTTCGCGTTCGACCTTCAGCCGGTCGAGCTGACGCTCGATCTCGGCCATTTCGGGCATCGGGCTGTCGGATTCGAGGCCGGTGTGGCGGATCACCAGATGCGGCGGCGTGTTCAGCGTTTCCTGGATGCGCGCCTCGACTTCCAGCCGACGCTCGTCGGCGGCGGTCAGCCGCTCTTCGGCGCGAACGCGGGATTCGCGCGCCTCGGCCAGCGACTGGATGGCAGCAGTCGCAGCCTTGTCCAGCTCGGACTGCCGGTTCTCCGCTTCCTGCAAGCGGTCGCCCGCTGCCTTGCGCAGGCTTTCGGCCTCGGCGAGCTGCGACAGCAGGGCGCGCCGCTTGGCGTCGATCTCGTCGGGGGCGTCGGCCAGTTGCTCGCGCTCGGCCTCGGCCTCTGCTTTGCGTTCGCCGAGCGCCGCGATCTGCGTCGAGGCGTTTTCGGCGCGCTCGACCCAGTTGCGCCGTTCAAAGCCGATGGCGTCGAGCCGGCGCGCACGTGCCTCGGCTTCCCGCCTCAGGCCCTCGTGAACGGCACGCGCATCGGCAAGGGCGGCGCGGTCGCGGGCGACGTTGGCGGCCGACTGCTCGAGCTGCAATTGCAGATCGCCGAGATCGGGCGCGTCCTGCAGCAGCATTTCCGCCTCGACGAATGCCGCCGCCGTTTCCTCATGGCTGTCGACAATGCGTGCGCGCGCCTCGTCAAGTGCTGCACGCCGGCTCGACAGCTCGCCGCCGGCTTTTTCGGCCTCGGCCAGCGTATTGCGGGCAGCGTCGAGCCCGTGCTGGGCGTCGCGCCCGGCCTGTCGGGCGTTGCGTTCGGCCTCGCTCGCCTGGGCAAGCGCCTGTTCGGCCTGGGCAAGGGCTTGTTCAGCTTCGCGCAGGGTGCGCGTGGCATGGACTGCTTCGGCATCGAGCTCGGCCAGCCGGTTTTTCTGCGCCAGCCGCTGCGCGGCGGCGGTCGGGGCATCGGCGCTGGCGGTGAAGCCGTCCCAACGCCAGAGCGCGCCTTCGCGGCTGACCAGCCGTTGACCGGGAGCAAGCAGCGTCTGCAGCCGTCTTCCGTCGGCGGCTTCGACAATGCCGATCTGGGCCAGCCTGCGGGCCAGCTGTGCCGGCGCACGCACAACGCTGGCGAGGCTCCTTATGCCTTCGGGCAATGCGGCGTCGGCAGGCTGGATTTCGCTCTGGCCCCAATGTACCGGCGCACTGCGGTCGAGCGGCACGTCGAGATCTTCGCCAAGCGCGGCACCCAGCGCCGTCTCGTAGCCACGCTCGACGCTGATCTGCTCCAGCACCGAGGGAAATAGATCGCCGCTGGCGGCGTTGAGGATCTTGGCCAGCGTGCGGGCCTCGGTTTCGATCCGCGCCAGCTCGGCCTTTGCGTCCTGAACCGGTGGGCGGGCAGCACTTTCGCCTGCACGCGCCTCGGCGACCGCCTGTTCGGCGGCAATGGCGGCTGCCTCAGCCTCTTCGAGCAGCGCCAGCGCCTGATCGACCAGCAGCCGCTTCTCGGCGGGATCGGGCAGGCCGGCGACCCTGGAGACGATCTCCGACAGTTCGCGGTCGACATCGGCAAGCTGGCGGGCAAAGCGGTCGCGGCGCTCAGCGGTGTCGCGCAGCGTCCGTTCGATCTGGTTGCGCGAGGCGGCAGCCTCCGCCCGTTCGGCGGTCAGCGCGGCGAGCCTGGCCTCGCTCGAGGCAAGTGTCGATGCCGCCTGCTCGAAAGCCGCGCGGGTGCTGGCCTCGCGCTCGGCGGCGCCGGCGTTTTCGGCGTTGAGCGCGGCTTCTTCGGCGGCGAGGCGTTCGAGGATATCCGCATTGTCGCGGACCATGCGCTCCTCGCGGGCAAGGTCGCCATCGAGCTGTTGCAGTCGGCGGTCGAGCTCAGCCTGGCGGGCGCGGATGCGGCCTGCCTCTTCCTCGATCTGCGCCTTGGCGATCGATAGACGCTGGAAGGCGGCGGCGGCAGCGGCTTCCGCATCGCGCAGGTCCGGCAGCCGGTGGGCGTTGATGCCTTGTTCCCTGGCGGCAGCCATCTGGGCGGCGGCACGGTCGCCGACCAGCGCGGTGGCAATCGCCAGCGCCGAACGCGCTTCGCCTTCCTGCGTCTTGGCCAGCGTCCAGCGCAGATGCAGCAGCGTCGCTTCGGCCTTGCGGATGTCGGCCGACAGGTTCTTGAAGCGCGAGGCCTGGCGGGCCTGGCGTTTCAGGCTTTCGATCTGGCTTTCCAGCTCGCCGACGACGTCGTCCAGCCTTTCGAGGTTCTGTTCCGCCGCCTTCAGCCGCAGCTCGGCTTCGTGGCGGCGCGTATGCAGGCCGGAAATTCCGGCCGCCTCTTCCAGCAGCGCGCGGCGCGCCTGCGGCTTTGCCTGGATCAGCTCGCCGATGCGGCCCTGGCCGACCATCGAGGGCGAGCGGGCGCCGGTCGACTGGTCAGCGAACAGCAGCTGCACGTCCTTGGCGCGGGCTTCCTTGCCGTTGATGCGGTAGAGCGAGCCGGCCTCGCGCTCGATGCGGCGCGAGACCTGCAATTCATCGGCGTCGTTGAAAGCGGACGGCGCGGTGCGGTCGCTATTGTCGAGGAAGAGCGTGACTTCGGCGGTGTTGCGGGCCGGACGCGTTCCCGAACCGGAAAAGATCACGTCGTCCATACCGGACGCACGCATGTTCTTGTAGGAGCTTTCGCCCATAACCCAGCGCAGCGCCTCGACCAGGTTCGATTTGCCGCAGCCGTTCGGCCCAACGATGCCGGTCAGGCCGCGTTCGATGACGAACTCGCCGGGTTCGACGAAGGATTTGAAGCCGAGGAGGCGAAGGCGCGAGAACTTCATTCGCGCCGGCCCATAGCCAAGTTCCGCAAAAGTCTTCCGCGGCTTTGCGACAAGAACCCGCGGCACAACAAAAAGCCGCGCACGCCGAAGCGCAGCGGCTTCGGCGTCGCCGAAACGTCAGAGCAGAGGGTCGATGATGGCCGACATTTCCGCAATCGACATCGCCCCTTTGTAGGTCTTTCCGTTGATGAAAAAGGTCGGTGTGGAATCGACCTTGAATTCGTCGGCGCCGCGCTTCTGGACGGATCTCACATCGTCCAGAAGTTTCTGATCCGTCAAGCAGGCCTCGAAGGACTCCTGTGTAAAACCGGCAAGCTTGGCGATTTGCAGCAGTGCGTCCTTGGTATTGTTCACACCAACCCAGTTCGCCTGCTGCCTGAACAGCACGTCGACCATCGGGAAATAATTGTCCTTGGAGCAGCGCGCCAGCATGAAACCGGCTTCGGCGCTGGGATCGAACGGAAATTCGCGCAGGATGTAGCGGGCCTTGCCGGTGTCGATATATTTCGTCTTCAGCTCCGGAAAAGTGGTTTCGGCGAAATGCGCGCAGTGCGGGCAGGTCATCGAGGCATATTCGACGATGGTGACCTTTGCGTCGTCCTTGCCGAGCTGCATGTCGGGCAGCGCGCCCGGCTTCAACAAGGCCGCCATGTCCACCGTACCCTGAGCTTCCGGCGCCTTGGCGGCGGCTGGAGCGGCCGGCTTCGCAGGGTCGGCGGGTTTCGTCGAATCGGCGGGGGCCGCAGGCGTCACATCCTGCGCCTCGGCTTTCTCGCCCGAGTCGCTGCATGCGGCAAGCAGAGCCACCGCTGGTATGGCGGCCAGCGAAGACAAGAGGTTTCTGCGGGACAAGGAGCGGATCATACGAATCACCTGGCAATAGTTGGATTTTGCAATGCAAAGGCTACAAAAAGCGAGAGTTGGCGCGAATTAAGGCATTGCCGTCCCTATTCCAATCGCCAAGTTCGAGCATGCCATCACGATAGCGCGAGATCACGGCTTCTTTTGGCCGAGAATGGTGGCGCCAAGCCGCTCCAGCGAGGCGCGCAGCCCGTCGTCCTCGATCAAACCGACCGCGCCTGACAGCTTCGCCTTCTCGGCCACGGTCAGCGGCCGCAAACTGGGTTTCGGCTTTTCCCGGCCCGTCATTACCGGCTTCTGCACGATCCTGATCCGGCCGATCGCATTGAAACCGAGAAACGCATTGACCCGGTTGATGATCTCGCCGGTCTCGTGCTGCAGATGCAGTGCCGCCACACCCTCGCAGGCAATGACCAGCACCGCCGGCTCGAACGGATCGTCCTCATGCATGCGGCGCGGCCACTGGATCTTTTCCGGGCGCGAGCGGCCGGCAAGCCGCGGCCCGGCAATCTCTTCCCACGACTGGACCAGCCCGATCGACATGCCGGCCCGCTTGCGCAGCACCGGGTCGAGTATCTCGGTTGCGAGATCGCTCACCGGAACGGGATTGCCGAAGGGCCTTTTCCCTGCCATGTGCGTTCTCCAGCTTCAGCACCAGTGGATTAGGGCCGATCCTCGATCAATGGCACTGCACGACCAGACCCGCAAGGCCGTATCCGGAGACGATGGCGAGATCGCGTTCCGGCTGCTTGGCTGGTACGACGCGCATCACCGCGACCTGCCCTGGCGCGTTCCGCCGCGCGCGCTGGCAGGCGGCGCGCGGCCCGATCCCTATCTGGTCTGGCTTTCCGAGGTAATGCTGCAGCAAACCACGGTCGAGGCGGTAAAATCCTATTTCCGGGCTTTCGCGCAGAAATGGCCGACGGTCGAAGCACTGGCGGCGGCACCGACCGAAGACATCATGAAGGCCTGGGCCGGGCTCGGCTATTATTCTCGCGCCCGCAACCTCAAAGCCTGTGCCGATCTCGTCGCGCGGCAAGGCGGTCGCTTTCCGGACAGCGAGACCGGTTTGAAGGAACTGCCCGGGATCGGCGCCTACACGGCGGCGGCAGTCGCGGCGATCGCTTTCGACCGGCCCGCCGCCGTCGTCGACGGCAATGTCGAGCGGGTCGTCTCACGGCTGTTTTCGATCGCCACGCCGCTGGGCGAGGCCAAGGGCGAGATACGCGGCCATGTCGAGCGCATGGTCCCCCGGACAAGGCCGGGTGACTTCGCCCAGGCGATGATGGACCTGGGCGCGACGATCTGCACGCCGCGCCGGCCCGGCTGCATGCTTTGCCCGGTACGGCAGGATTGCAGCGCGACCACCTCAGGCGACCCCGAACGCTTTCCGGTCCGCCTGCCAAAGGCCGAAAAACCCTTGCGCCGCGGCGCCGCTTTCGTTGCCGTCAGGGGCGACGGCGCCATCCTTTTGCGCAAGCGCGCGGATAAAGGCCTGCTCGGCGGCATGACCGAAGTGCCCACGACCAGCTGGACCGCGCGGATCGACGGCGCCACCACCGATGCGGCAGCCCCGTTCTCCGGCGACTGGCGGCGGGCCGGACGCATTGGCCATGTCTTCACCCACTTCGCGCTCAAACTCGACGTGTTCAAGGCGGAGACCGACAGCGCCGCCCCGGCAGGGCATTTCTGGTCGCTGGCGCATGAAATTTCCGGGGAAGCGCTGCCGACCGTCATGAAAAAGGTAATCGAAGCGGCGATACCGGGCGCGACGACGAAGCAGCGGCCGCATTGAAAGAGAGAAGAATGACTGAAATCCGCCACATCGTTTTCGACATCGGCAAAGTGCTGATCCACTACGATCCGAACCTGCCTTTCAGCCGCTTGATCCCCGATCCCGACGAACGGAAATGGTTCTTCGACAATGTCTGCACGCATGACTGGAATATCGAGCAGGACCGCGGCCGCAGCTGGGAGGAGGCCGAAGCGCTGGCAATCGCGGAGTATCCCGAGCACGCCGAAAACGTCCGCAATTTCCGCCGGCACTGGCACGAGATGGTGCCTCATGCCTATGAGGACAGCGTCGCCATCATGATCGGCCTGATCGACAGCGGCCATGACGTGACGATGCTGACCAATTTCGCCGCGGATACGCTTGCCGAGGCCCGCGAGCGTTTCGATTTCCTCAATCGGCCGCGCGGCGTGACCGTTTCCGGCGACATCCGCCAGATCAAGCCGGATCGCGCCATCTATGATCACCACGTCGCCGCGTTCGGCCTCGATCCGGCAGCCACGCTGTTCATCGACGACAGCCAGAAGAATGTCGACGGCGCCAAGGCGGCCGGTTGGCAGGCTGTGCTGTTCACCGACGCCCAGACGCTCAAGGCGGACCTTGAGCGATACGGCATCGCGACCTGACCGGAATTCAAAATGGGCAAACTTTTTTTAACCTTTGATCCCGACTGGCCAATACTCGATGCTGATATCGAGCATGGCCATTTTCGGGGACGTGGCTCCGCAAATTTTCCAACGAACGACGTAAGGGAATTTCTCGCGTCGCTGCGAGCCTATCCCCTTTAGCGCGCAACTCTGGCACTGAGTTCGCCCGGCTTGATAAATATCTCGGTCTTCCCGGCAGACGGTGTCGGCCATTTGACCGTCCAGATTGAGGTTGCGGAAGAGATCCAGGCCCGTGATTTTACACGCGTTCGGCTTCGTACGGACTATTCGCGTCTGGCCCGCTTCACCAGCCAGCTTTCACTGATGGCCAAAGGTGAGTTGACCGAAATTATTTTGGAGGAAGATAAGGCCTGATCCTACGATCAGGCCCCTGCCCGCTCCATGCCCAGCCGCGCAATGCGGCGAAGCTCGTCGATCGGTGTCAGGCCGCCGCTGCGCTCATAATGCCAGAAGGTCCAGCCATTGCAGGCGTCGAGCCCCTGGACTTCCGCACCGATCTTGTGGATCGACCCGGCACTGTCGCCGATCGCCAGCGTGCCGTCGGCGCGCACTTTTGCCGCCCAGCGCTTCTTGGCGTCGTAAAGCGTGGCGCCTGGCGCCACCAGGCCATTGTCGAGAAGCGTGACGAAGGCGACGCGCGGCTCAGCGCGCTTGCCGGTCAGTACCGTCAAATTGGCGCCTTCCAGCGGCCGGACCGCATCGATACGTTCCATGGCGGCATCGATATAGGTTTGTTCGCGCTCGATGCCGACGAAGTGGCGGCCAAGCCGCTTGGCCACAGCCCCGGTGGTTCCTGAACCGAAGAACGGGTCGAGCACGATGTCGCCCGGCCTGGTCGATGCCGTCATGACGCGGGCAAGCAACGCTTCCGGCTTCTGCGTCGGATGCAATTTGTCACCATTGTCGTTCTTCAGGCGCTCGCCGCCGGTGCAGATCGGAAACAGCCAGTCCGAGCGCATCTGGACGTCGTCGTTCGATGCCTTCAGCGCCTCGTAGTTGAAAGTGTAGCCCTTGCCCTTCTGGTCGCGCGATGCCCAGATCATCGTCTCATGCGCGTTCTGGAAACGGCGGCCACGGAAATTGGGCATTGGATTGGTCTTGCGCCAGACGACGTCGTTGAGGATCCAGAAGCCCAGGTCCTGCATCTTTGCCCCGACCCTGAAAATATTGTGGTAGGAGCCGATAACCCAGATCGTGCCGTTGGGCTTCAACACACGGCGCGCCGCCAGCAGCCAGGCGCGGGTGAAGGCGTCGTAGGCCTCAAAACTGTCGAACTGGTCCCAATGGTCGTCGACGGCATCGACCTTGGATTGGTCGGGCCGGTGCAGATCGCCATCGAGCTGCAAATTATAGGGCGGATCGGCGAAGATCACGTCGATCGACTTTTCCGGCAGCCGTTCGAGCGCGGCGACGCAGTCGCCCTTCAGGATCGTATCCAGCCACTCGGATTGCTGGGGAGCATCGGAAAGCTCGTCGAGAAGACGCACGGCAGACATTGTGACACCCAAGGCACGCGTTACTGTTTACTGTCCGTTATGGTTACCGATCAGCGTAAATATTCAGTGAAGCAGCCCGCCGAATTTGCGAAGCCCGGCCTGTTGGTGTATGCCGCGCCGCCTGAGCCGTTTGGACCAAAGGGCCCTCGGCATTCCCCTCATCCCGCTTTCCGGATCACCATGCCCCAGCCAGACCTTGTCATCTTCGATTGCGACGGCGTGCTCGTCGATTCCGAAATCATCGCCGCGCGGATCGATGCCGAGCTGTTGACCTCGGCCGGCTACGAGATATCGGCCGAGGAGATTTCCGAGGTCTATGCCGGGTTGACTTTCAAGGACATCATGATGCGGGTCGAGGAAAAGTCCCGGATCCCGTTCCAGGCCTCGCTGATCGACAAGGAGGAACAGCTGGTCGATCGTCGGCTGCGCAGCGACGTGCGTGCCATCGACGGGGCGCACGAGGCTGTCGCCGCGGTAGCAGTGCCGCGCTGCGTCTGTTCGAATTCGCGTTCGGAGCGAATCGAATTCATGCTGGAGAAGGTGCAGCTTTTGCCGTTCTTTGCCGGCCGTATCTTTTCCTCGCTGGAAACCCCGACCGGGAAATCCAAGCCGGCGCCGGACGTGTTTCGGTTCGCCGCGGAAAAGCTCAAGGCCGATCCTGCGAACACCTTTGTCATCGAGGATTCGGTGCATGGCGTCACCGGCGCCAAGACGGCGGGAATGCGCGTCATCGGCTTCACCGGCGCGGCGCACAGCTATCCCGGCCACGCCGATGCGCTGACCGAGGCCGGCGCGGAAACGGTCATCCGCCGCTGGGCGGAACTGAAAAGCGTGATCGCCGCGCTGTCGGAATGGTCGGCGGACGCCTGAGAGGCCGCCTCCAACCGCCGTGGCGCGAATGCAGCGGCTCAGTTGGTCGCGGCGGCTTTCTTCTTCCTCGGCTTGTCTGTCGCTACTTTCGGAGCGCCCTCGTCATACCCGGCATATGCCTGGTAGTCCTTCGCCGTCGGCTCCGGAACGACGACGTTGGAATCGGTGAAGACGAACTGCGTGGCACTCGAAGGATCGGTAACCTGGACCTGATAGGAGTGAAGCTGCGAATAGAGAACTTCGGTGCCGTGCATCACCGCGATGCGGATCGGCATGGTGATGGAGCCGGGGGTGAACATCGGGCCAGGCACGACCTTGCCGGCGACGGCTATCTTCATCGACAAGGAGCCGTTGGCGCGGCTGCAGTCGCGGGTCACATCGGTGATCGAAGCCTGATAGATGATCTTGGCGGAATCGTCCGGCTGATCGGCGCCAGCCGCGTCCGCTGCCGGCTGGGCGGCTTCCTCGGCGGCAACATCGGTTTTTTTCTTCGGCTTCGGACCGCTCTTGGCGTAGGTATTGAAGAAGGCAGTGCCGTCACGCAACGTCACTTTCGGGCAATAGGCCTGCAGCTGGCTGGAAAGCACCTTGGGATCGGGTGGCGGTGGCGGTGTCGTATCCTTTTTGCCGAAGCCGAGAATTCCATTGTCGCTCGATTGGCAACCTGCGGCGGCAAGCATAAAGCCGGCGAGCGCCAGACCCGCGACAAAACGACCGTTGAATGAATGAAACGCCATGAACTGCACTTCCCTCTCGCAAAGCCGGTGACGTATATCAACCGCGCGGCAAAAATGCGACTGAGCCTGCGCAGAAATCCACCACCTCGCGGCGGGCGAAAATTCCCGGCAGCAATGGAAACGTGACGATGCAATATGTGAGTACCCGCGGGGAAGCGCCCGCGCTTGGATTTTCCGACGCGGTGCTGGCCGGACTGGCGCGCGACGGCGGGCTCTACCTGCCGAGCGCCTGGCCGCATTTTTCCGCAGCCGAGATCCGCGCCATGCGCGGCCTTGCCTATCCCGATCTTGCCATCCGTGTGCTGTCGCCGTTCCTCGGCGGCGAGATCGCGGCGCCGGTGTTCGAACGGCTGGTGCGCGAAGCCTATGCGACCTTCCGCCATGAGGCCGTCTGCCCGCTCGTGCAGACCGGGCCGAACAGCTTCGTGCTCGAGCTGTTCCACGGCCCGACGCTCGCGTTCAAGGACGTGGCGATGCAGCTTCTTGCGCGGCTGATGGACCATGTGCTGGCCGAGCGCGACCAGCGCGCCACCATTGTCGGTGCCACCTCCGGCGACACCGGAGGGGCCGCCATCGATGCCTTTGCCGGGCGCAACCGCACCGACATCTTCGTGCTTTTCCCGTACGGCCGCGTCTCGCCGGTACAGCAGCGGCAGATGACGACCTCGACCGCCGCAAACGTCCATGCGTTGGCGATCGAAGGCAATTTCGACGACTGCCAGGGCCTGGTAAAGGCCATGTTCAACGACCACGGTTTTCGCGACCGGGTATCGCTGTCCGGCGTCAACTCGATCAACTGGGCCCGCATCATGGCCCAGATCGTCTATTATTTCTCGTCCGGCCTGTCGCTCGGCGCGCCCGACAGGCCGGTTTCCTTCACCGTGCCGACCGGCAATTTCGGCGACATCTTCGCCGGCTATGCCGCCAAGAAGATGGGGCTGCCGATCGAACGGCTGATCATCGCCACCAACGACAACGATATTCTGGCGCGCACGCTGGCGACCGGCGAATACCGCATGAAGGGGGTCTTTTCGACCACGTCGCCCTCGATGGACATCCAGGTGTCTTCGAACTTCGAACGCTTGCTGTTCGAAGCGTCCGGCCGCGATGCCTCGACCGTACGGCGCTACATGAACGGGCTCAAGCAGTCCGGCGCCTTCACCATCGAGCCCGGCGAAATCGCCAAGATCCGCTCCGAATTCGACGCCGGCCGCGCCACCATGGACGAGGTCGCCGCCACCATCCGCACCACACTTGCGGCGAGCGGCTATCTGCTCGACCCGCATACGGCCGCGGCCGTGCATGTGGCCGCCGGCAAGGCTGCGGGTGAGGTGCCGATGGTGGTGCTGGGCACTGCGCACCCGGCAAAGTTTCCCGCCGCCGTCGAAGCCGCCAGCGGCGTATCGCCTGCCCTGCCTGCATGGCTAGGCGGGTTGATGAGCGCCCAGGAAAAATACACGGTACTTCCATCCGACCTGAAAATGGTGGAAGATTATCTCGGCCGCCACACGCGGGCGGCGCGTTAGGGAGTAATTGCCATATGGGTGTTGAGGTAAGCCGTCTGTCGAACGGCCTGACAGTCGCCACCGAAACCCTTCCAAGCCTCGAATCTGTTGCCCTTGGCGCCTGGGTCAAGTCGGGCGCACGCAACGAGCGTGACGAAGAGCACGGAATGGCGCACTTGCTCGAGCACATGGCTTTCAAGGGCACCAGGCGGCGAAGCGCCTTCGAGATCGCCTCGGAGATCGAGGACGTCGGCGGCGAGATCAATGCCGCCACCAGCGTCGAGACGACCTCCTATTATGCAAGGGTTCTAAGCGACGACGTGCCGCTGGCCGTCGATATCCTTTCCGACATCCTGCAGGAATCCGAATTCGATCCGCAGGAGTTGGAACGAGAGCAGCATGTGATTCTGCAGGAGATCGGCGCCGCGCACGATACGCCCGACGACGTCGTTTTCGATCACTTTACCGAGACCGCCTTCCGCCACCAGACTATCGGCCGCTCGATTCTTGGCACGCCGGAAACCGTCAAATCCTTCACTTCGAAGCAGCTGCACGACTTCATCGAACGACAGTACGGCGCCGAGAACATGGTGATGGTGGCGGCCGGCGATATCAAGCACGACGATTTCGTGCGGGAGGTCGAAAAGCGTCTCGGCAGCTTCCGCGGCAAGGCCGACGGCACCATCCCGCAATATGCGCAGTATGTCGGCGGCGATTTTCGCGAGGACCGCGACCTGATGGACGCCCAGATCGTGCTGGGTTTCGAGGGCCGCGCCTATCACGTCCGCGATTTCTATGCCTCCCAGGTCCTGTCGATGATCCTGGGCGGCGGCATGTCGTCGCGACTTTTCCAGGAAGTCCGCGAGAAACGTGGCCTGTGCTATTCGGTCTATGCCTTCCATTGGGGTTTTTCCGACACCGGCGTCTTCGGGGTCCATGCGGCGACCGGACAAAGCGATATTGCCGAGCTGGTGCCTGTGATCATCGACGAGCTGCAAAAGGCCGGTGAAAACATCCTGCAGGAGGAGCTTGACCGGGCGCGTGCCCAATACCGCGCCGGGCTGATCATGTCGGCCGAGAGCCCGGCCAGCCGCGCCTCGCAGATCGCCAGGCAGTTGCTTCTGTTCGGCAGGCCGATCGCCAAGGAAGAGCTGATGGAGCGGCTGGCGGCGTTGACTGTCGAGCGGCTGACGGATCTGTCGTCCCGGCTTTTTTCGACCAAGCCGACGCTTACAGCCGTCGGGCCGGTGGGTACGCTCGCGCCCTATGAGGCAATCCTCGATTCGCTTTCGGGCACGCAGACCACTGCCCGTAAGCTTGCCGTCTAAGCCTATTCGAGCGTCGTGTTCGCGCTCCCTTTCTTTCGCCGCGACCTGCCGGCACTGAAGGGCGAGCTTGTCACGCTGCGCGTACCGCTGACCAACGACTATCGCGAGTGGTCGGTGCTGCGGAGTGAAAGCCGCGCTTTTCTTGAGCCGTGGGAGCCGCGATGGACCCCTGACGAACTCGACCGCACGGCGTGGCGGCATCGTATCGGGCGCTACCGCGAGGACTACGCGCAGGGGACGGCGATCGCCTTCTTCATCTTCGAGAAAAGCAGCGGCAGGCTGGCCGGCGGTATCACCCTCAGCAATATCCGCCACGGGGTCGCCCAAAGCGGCCATATCGGCTACTGGATCGGCGAGCGCTTCAGCGGACGCGGCCTGATGACCGATGCCGTCAAGGTGGTGACGCGTTTCGCCTTCGAAACGCTGCGATTGCACCGGATCGAAGCTGCCTGTATTCCCGACAACGCCCGGTCGATCCGCGTGCTTGAAAAAGCCGGATTCCGGCGCGAAGGACTGCTACGATCCTATCTCAGGATCAACGGCATCTGGCAGGACCATTACCTATACGCCCGAATCGCGGACGATCCGCCGGGCGTTGGAACAAAGGACTGATTTTGACGAATTTTCTGCGCAAGGGGTCGCTGCTTGCCTTTATGCTGGCGGCAATCGTCACGCTCTGCGCGGCATCCTCGGCGTTTGCCGTAGAACCGATCAAGATCGCCCGCGACGACGTTGCGCTCGATCTTTCGGGGGCCGTCTCGATCTACCGGAACCAGGGCGAGAATTTTCAGGTGTCGACCGCGCCAGGCCCGGACGGCATCGTGCGGCGCATCGAGGTCGAGGCAAATGATGCGCGCTCGACCGGTGACTGGGCGGTGTTCGCGCTCGCTAATACCACCGACCAGCAGCTCGACAGGCTGATTGTCGCACCGCATTTCCGGCTGGTGAATTCCGGCCTGTTCTGGCCCGATCTCGGCTCGACCCGTATCGCTGCGATCACGCCCAGCGAAGGCTTTGCGCTCGACCGTCAGACCAGCCCCGACGCCGACGTGTTCCGGGTGACGTTGAACCCCGGAACGGTGATTACCTTCATCGCCGAGCTCGCCTCGCCCAAGCTGCCGCAGGTCTATCTGTGGGACCCTGAATCCTACAAGGATTCGGTCAATTCCTACACGCTGTTTCGTGGCATCGTCATCGGCATCGCCGGCCTGCTGGCGCTGTTCCTGACCATTCTTTTCGTCGTCAAGGGGACCTCGATGTTCCCGGCAACGGCGGCCCTAGCCTGGGCGGTGCTTGCCTATATCTGCGTCGATTTCGGCTTTCTCAACAAGATCATAGAGATATCACCGGGCAATGAGCAGATGTGGCGCGCCGGAACGGAGGTGGCGCTCGCGGCGACCTTCGTGGTGTTCCTGTTTGCCTATCTCAACCTCAACCGGTGGCACGGCCATTTCAGCTACGGCGCACTGGTCTGGATCCTCGGGCTGGTGCTGATCGCCGGTGTCGCCATCATCGATCCGGCGGTTGCCGCCGGAATTGCCAGGCTGTCCTTCGCCGCCACCGCGCTGACCGGGCTCGGCCTGATCATCTTCCTCGGTATCCGCGGTTACGACCGCGCCATCATGCTGGTGCCCAGTTGGGTGATGGTTCTGCTGTGGCTATGCGGATCGTGGATGGCAATCACCGGCATGCTGGACAACGATATCGCTCAGCCGGCGCTGGGCGGTGGGCTGATCCTCATCATCCTGCTGATCGGCTTCACCGTGATGCAGCACGCTTTTGCCGGCGGCGCGCTGCATCAGGGCCTGTTCTCCGACCTTGAGCGGCAGGCGCTGGCGGTTGCCGGATCGGGCGATACTGTGTGGGACTGGGACGTGCTGCGCGACCGCGTCGTCACTCGTCCCGACGTCAGCATTCAGCTCGGTCTTGCCCCCAACAGCCTCGGCGGCCCTGCCCGCAACTGGCTGCCGGTGCTGCATGCCGACGACCGCGACACGTTTCGCACGACGCTCGACGTGGTGCTCGAGCATCGGCGCGGCCGGGTGTCGCAAAACTTCCGCCTGCGCGGCGCCGACGGGCACTATCACTGGTTTTCGTTGCGCGCCCGGCCGGTGATCGGCTCGGACGGCGAGGTCATCCGCTGCGTCGGCACCATGGTCGACGTGACGGAGCAGAAGAAATCCGAGGAACGGCTGCTGCATGACGCCGTGCACGACAATCTGACCGGCCTGCCCAACCGCGAGCTGTTCATGAACCGGCTGGAGGCGATCATTTCGATTGCCCGCACCGAAGAGAAGGTGCGCCCGACCGTCTTCGTCATCGACATAGACCGGTTCAAGCAGGTCAATGACGGGCTCGGCATCTCGGCCGGCGATACCATCCTTTTGACTATCGCGCGGCGGCTGCACCGACTGCTCAAGCCGAAGGATTCGCTGTCGCGCTTTGCCGGCGACCAGTTCGCGCTGATGCTTTTGTCGGAGCAGGATCCGGCCCGCATCGCGGCCATTGCCGATGCCATCAAGCACGCCATCAACAACCCGATCACCTTCGCCAAGCGCGAGATCGTGCTGACGGCCTCGATCGGGCTGATCACCTGGACCGCCACGCAGACCTCGGCCGAGGACATGGTCAAGGATGCCGAGCTTGCCATGCATCAGGCCAAGCGCTTCGGCGGCGACCGGATCGAGCCGTTCCGTCCCGCCTTCCGCACCGTCGGCACCGACCGGCTGCAGTTCGAGTCCGATCTGCGCCGCGCCATCGAACGACGCGAATTCACGCTTGCCTACCAGCCGATCGTGCGGCTGGAGGACGGCAGCGTCGCAGGCTTCGAAGCGCTGCTGCGCTGGGACCATCCGCGGCGCGGCATGATCCCACCGGCGGATTTCATTCCGGTTGCCGAAAACTGCGGCCTGATCGTGCAGCTTGGGCTGTTCGCCATGCAGCAGGCTGCCGAAGACCTGGCGGGATGGCAAAAGCAGATCGGCGATGCGCCGCTGTCGGTCTCGGTCAATCTGTCCAGCCGCCAGCTCATCCGCCGCGACCTGGTCAGCGACGTCCGCTCGGTGATCGCGCGAGCCAACCTGAAACCGCGCTGCTTCCGGCTCGAACTCACCGAATCGCTGGTGATGGACAATCCCGAGCAGACCGCCCATGTGCTGACCAAGTTGAAGCAGCTTGGCATCGGCCTGTCGCTGGATGATTTCGGCACCGGCTATTCATCGCTGGCCTATCTGACGCGCTTTCCGTTCGACACCATCAAGATCGACAAGAGCTTCGTCGACGACGCGACGCCGAAACGTGCGGTGCTGCTCAAATCCATGGTCAACATGGCGCATGAACTCGGCCTGTCGGTTGTCGCCGAAGGCATTTCGGACGAGAGCGATGCGCTGGAGTTGCGGCAGATGGGCTGCGAATACGTGCAGAGCTTCATGTTCGGAGCGCCGATGCCGGGCGACCAGGTGCTGAAGACGCTGAAGGAACAGTATCCGCTCACTCAAGCGTGACAAGTTTCGGGGACGTAATGAGGCTCAGGCGTGACCGGCAGCCAGGCTGAGATGCGCGAGATCGATGCCGATCGAGGCAAGGATCCGGTCGTATTTGCGGTCGATGTCGGCGTCGAACAGAAGCTCGGCACTTGCCGGGCAAGTCAGCCAGCCATTCTCGACGATCTCGTTTTCAAGCTGGCCAGCACCCCAGCCGGCATAGCCGAGCGCCATCAGAGCCCGCCGGGGTCCGCGGCCGGAGGAGATGGCGCGCAATATGTCGACGGTCGCGGTCAGACAGACATCATCGGACACGGCGAGCGAGGATTCCACCCGGTAGTCGCCCGAATGCAGAACGAAGCCGCGGCTGCGATCCACCGGTCCGCCATTGCGCACGACGAAGTCGCGCGCCGGCGGCGGCAGGCGAATTGCCTCCAGCTCGTTCATGATGCCGAGTTGCACGAGCAGGTCCGGAAACAGCATCTGCTGCGTCTGGTTGATGATCAGCCCCATCGCGCCTTCGTCGCTGTGCGCGCAAATGTAGATGACGGAGCGCGTGAAGCGGTCGTCCTTCATGCCGGGCATGGCAATCAGGAACTGATCGTCGAGAAAGCCGGGTCCTGCGGCCGTCCTTTTATGGCGCAACAAATCCATGGCCACAGGGTAACGCGTTTCCGGGGCGTCGAAAAGATGGGCGGCGCCCGATTTGATCAGGCTCGTAAATCGAAGGTCACGCAAATATGATGCTGGCGGCGTCATGAAATCATTGTGCGGCCATCAACAGACGATCAAATCATCGCCATGCAAAGCTTGAAAATCCTGCTGCTTGGTGTGGCCATTGGATCGGCGACCGGCCTCCCCGCCTCAGCCTCCTCGTCGGCCTGGTACAACAGCGAAGGCGGCAGGGTGCGGCTGGTAACAAGCGGCAAAGCCGACGAGGCCGGACGTCTCCAGGGCGTCCTCGACATTGCGCTGAAGCCGGGCTGGAAGACCTATTGGCGCGATCCGGGTGATGCGGGCGTGCCGCCACAGATCGACGTCTCGGCCAGCACCAACATTGCCGACGCGACGCTTTCGTTTCCGCCGCCGCAGCGCCACGATGACGGCTATGGCAAATGGGCCGGCTACGACCACCCGGTTTCGTTGCCGGTGACGTTCACGCTTGCCGCGCCCGGCCAGCCGGCCGTCATCGATGCGGACATCTTCCTCGGCATTTGCGAAACCATCTGCATCCCGGTGCAGACAAGGCTGACCGTCGATCCCGGCGCCGATCCCGACAACGCCGAGGATGCGGCACTGGTCAAGGCGGGCCTTGCAACCCTGCCCGCCACGGCAACGCCCGATTTCGGCATAAACGTACTGCCGGGCGACCACGAAACGCTGATTGTCGAAGCGAGCTTTCCGGGCAGCCCCGAGGGCGCCGACTTCTTCGTTGCCGGCGAACGCGACTACATGTTCGGTGCCCCGGCACGCAGCGAAAAGGATGGCAAGCTGATCTTTACGGTGTCGATCCTCGACAGGCCGTCGACAACGCCAACCGATGGCGGCCTGCACTACACACTGACAAGTGCCGCAGGCGCGGTCGAAGGCCTGTTGCCATTCCCGTGATGCCAACGTCTGGACGGTTGCCGGGCGCGCCTTAATTCGCTATCGCAAGGACACTCCCTTCCATTTCCAAGCGAGGACCATCATGACGATCTCCGTTGGCGACAAACTGCCCGATGCGACCTTCAAGACAATGACCGCCGACGGTGCAAGGCCGATCACGACGGGCGAGATATTCTCAGGAAAGAAGGTCGTGCTGTTTGGCGTTCCAGGCGCCTTCACGCCGACCTGCAGCAACAATCATCTGCCCGGCTACCTGGACAATTACGACGCCATCCTGGCGCGCGGCGTCGACACTATCGCCGTTGTCTCGGTCAACGATGTTCACGTCATGGGGGCTTGGGCCCGCTTCAGCGGCGGTGAAGGCAAAATCCTTTATCTTGCCGATGGCAATGGCGATTTCGCCAAATCGGTCGGCCTCGACGCCGACCTCTCCAGCGGCGGCATGGGGCTACGCTCGAAGCGTTTTTCGATGATCGTCGATGACGGCAAGGTCACCGCACTCAATGTCGAGACAAAGCCCGGCGTCGACGAATCCGGTGCGGCTCACATTCTCGGACAGCTTTCCGTCCTGGCGACAGCCTAGGCCAGGCACGGCAAAGGGCGCCTTCGAGCGCTCAACGTCCAAAGGACGCTGACTTTTGCATCGGCGCATGATCCTTCCGAAAGCCGACCCGGTTTTCGGGGCCATGTGTCGGCCCTTCGGGACTGCTTGCTTTTGGGGACCTCGATTATGTCTGACATCGTCTGGCGCAGCGTCGCGATCGGCATCGGCGCAACCGCGCTTATGGATGTCTGGGCGATTTTCCTGAGCAAGGCCTTTGCCCAACCGCGACCGAACTGGGGGCTGGTCGGCCGCTGGGTCTGGCATCTCAGGGAAGGCAAGGTCTTCCATGACGACATTGGCGAGGCCTCGCCCTACCCGCATGAATCAGTACTTGGCTGGGCCTTTCATTATGCTGTCGGTATCGTCTACGGCATCATACTGGTCGTGCTGGCCGGAACGGCCTGGCTCACCGCGCCGACCTTCCTGCCGGCCTTTGCCCTCGGCATCGTCACCGTCGGCGCCGGCTGGTTTCTGCTGGCGCCCGGCATGGGTGCCGGCTGGGCCGCTTCGAGGCGCCCCAATCCGATGCAGGTCCGCGCCCTCAATCTTGTGTCGCACACGGTGTTCGCAATCGGACTGTTCGGCACCGCCCTGCTGATCCGATAGGTAATTAACCGTCGCGGCGCTGCGTCGGCCTGTCGATCGGCTGCCATCCATGGATAACGCGACGCGCGCTGATATCGTATGCGAAGTAGTTCCCACCGCCCGCTGGCTGATCCGCCTCGCGGCTGATTTCCCGACCGCTCAAAGAGAGCAGCAGGAGCGTTCCGACACCTCCGTGACCTATGAAAGCAACGTCGACGGCGGCGTCGGTGCGTAGCACAGTGTCTACCTCGCTTAGAATACGACGCTGGGCTTCGATAGCTGGCTCCCATCCACGAATGCTGCTGTTTGGATTGGCGAAGAATTGGTCGGCGACCGCTTCGAACTCCGATGGCGGCAGGAAACCGGTTGCCGATCGGTCATTCTCATGCATCCGTTCCCTCACCTCGACTGCAAGGCGGAGATGCCTTCCGAGTATCTCGGCGGTTTCTATCGCCTTGCGTTCACCCGACGACACGATCCGCCGGATCGACCCAACCCACGGCTGATCGAGCATTGCAGATGTTCTCGCTCGCCCGATGTCGGACAGTCCCCACTCCGGCACTGGAACGTTGGCATCGACCTGAACCTGGGGATGCGTGATGTAGTATGCAATCGGCATGATAAGAGCTTTCCTGCCAGAGAGCGGACCCGCAGCCGGAATTCAATAGCTTTGCGTCGAGCGCCGCGCCTTTGTGGCGGCCGGCTGCTTTGACTGTGAACCTGGGTCTGGCGCCGCAGTCTTGACGAGGCCTTTCTTGAATGGCGCCATGCCGAGCCGCGCCAATTCGTCGGCGCGCTCGTTCTCGGGATGGCCGGCATGGCCCTTGACCCAATGCCAGGTGACCTGATGGCGGTTACGCGCCGCGTCGAGCTGCTGCCACAGCTCGGCATTCTTCACCGGCTGCCTGGCGGCCGTCTTCCAGCCGTTGCGCTTCCAGCCGTCGATCCAGCTGAAAATACCGTCCTTGACATAGTTGCTGTCGGTATAAAGATCGACGGCGCAGGGCTCCTTGAGCGCATTAAGCGCCGAGATGGCCGCCAACAGTTCCATACGGTTGTTGGTGGTGGCAGCCTCGCCGCCATGGAGCTCCTTAATTGCGCCGTTGAAGCGCAGGATTGCGCCCCAGCCGCCAGGCCCGGGATTGCCCGAACAGGCACCATCGGTGAAGATTTCAACGCGCTTGGTCATGTCAGTCCATATTCGGAAGGAGAGTTGATCGCCCGGTGGAAGCGCATCCGGCGGATATACTCGGTCGGGTCGCGTTTCATCACCAGCCCGCCGTCCGGGACCGTCAGCCAGTCGTAGAGCCGGGTCAGCATGAAGCGCAGCGCCGAGCCGCGCGCCAGCATCGGCAGCGCAGCTTTCTCGTCACTGCTCAACGGCCGCACGCTTTGGTAGCCGGCAAGCAGCGCCGTGCCCTTGGTCAGATTGAAGGAAAAATCCTTCTCGAAGCACCAGGCGTTCAGGCACGTGGCAACGTCATAGGCGTAGAGGTCGTTGCAGGCGAAATAGAAGTCGATCAGCCCGGACAGTTTCTCGCCGAGGAAGAACACATTGTCCGGGAAAAGATCGGCATGGATGATGCCTCGCGGCAGACCGTTCGGCCAGTTCCGCTCGAAATCGGCGAAATCGGCATCGACCTCGGCAGCCAGTCCCGGCTCGACCTCGTCGGCGCGGGCGCGGGCGGCATTCCACAGCTTGCGCCAGCCATCGATGGCAAGGGCGTTGGGGCGGGTCATCGGAAAATCCGCGCCGGCGAGATGCAGTGCCGCCAGCGCCTTGCCGACCTCGCCGCAATGCGCAGCCGTCGGCCGCCGCAGCGACAGGCCTTCGAGAAAGGTGATGATGACCGCCGGCCGGCCGGCAAGTGTTCCGATCACACCGCCATCATGTGCGGTGACCGGGAGCGGGCACGAAATGCCCTTTCTGGCGAGGTGGGCCATGAGGCCGAGAAAGAACGGCAGGTCAGCCTTGTCGACGCGCTTCTCGTAAAGCGTCAGGATGTAGGAGCCGCTGCTGGTGTGCAGCAGAAAATTCGAGTTTTCGGTACCTTCGGCGATGCCCTTGTAGGACAAGAGGTCGCCGACCGGATAGTTCCTGAGGAATGCGCCGAGCTCGCCCTCGTTGACGTCGGTGTAAACCGCCATCGTTGCTACGCGGCCCCGTTGACGAAGGCCATGTCGGCAGCCGTCAGTTCGACATCGCGCAACACCCGCATCACCGGAAAGTCCTCCGTCTCCGTCGCCGTCACGGCCAGCTCGATGGTCACGTCGAAGCGCTGCCTGAACGCATCGACGATCTCGTCGACGATGATCTCCGGCGCCGAGGCGCCCGCCGACAGGCCGAGCGTCGAAATGCCGGCAATCTCATTCCACGGAATTTCGGAGGCGCGCTGCACAAGAAGCGACATCGAGGCGCCGGCGCGCTCGGCCACTTCGACCAGGCGCCGCGAGTTGGAGGAGTTAGGTGCGCCGACAACCAGGAAGAGATCGGCGCCGGCCGCTGTTTCCTTGACCGCTTCCTGGCGATTGGTGGTGGCATAACAGATCGATTCCGCCGCCGGCGCGTGCAGCTCGGGAAAACGCTGCCGCAGGGCGCGGATAATACCGGCGGTGTCCTCGACCGACAGCGTCGTCTGGGTGACGAAGCCGAGCGCTTGCGGGTCTGCGGGCACGAAGCTTGCGGCGTCGGCCTCGGTCTCGATCAGAGTGACCGCGCCGTCCGGCAACTGGCCCATTGTGCCGATCACCTCCGGATGCCCGGCATGACCGATCAAAAGCACGTGGCGGCCAAGCCGCTGATGGCGCATTGCCTGCTTATGGACCTTCGAGACCAGCGGGCAAGTCGCATCGAGATAGAACAAGTTGCGGGACTGGGCGTCGGCTGGCACCGATTTCGGCACGCCGTGCGCCGAAAAGACGACCGGGCTCTGGCGATGCTCGGGCGGGATCTCGGAGAGCTCCTCGATGAACACCGCGCCGAGGCTTTGCAGCCCTTCGACGACGTAGCGGTTGTGCACGATCTCGTGGCGGACATAGACCGGCGCGCCGTATTTCTTCAGCGCCAGCACGACGATCTGGATGGCACGGTCAACGCCCGCACAGAAACCGCGGGGCTGGCAGAGCCGGATGGTCAGCGGCGGCTTTGTGTGAAGCATGATTGCATCTTACGCTGATTGTAGGCCGGTTGATCGGACTATGACTTCTGAGCTCAAGGCGCGAAATGAGGTGCGCGGCCCTGCCCTGTCAAGGGTAGTGGCGGCGATCATTGGTCTTTCGCCGGGCGGCGGAGCCAGGAGATCAGGACGCCGGCAAGGGCGGCGGCAAGGCCGTACCAGGTTATCGCATATTGCAGATGGCTGTTCGGCAGGTCGATGACGGTGACACCGCCAACTGGCAGCCCGCCGGGGTTGGGCGTGGCGTTCGCATCGATGAAGATCGGCACCAGCGCCGCACCTGTCGGCAGGCCGGCGCTCGAGGCCATCGCGTCACGATCTTTCCAGTAGAAGATATTCTTCTGTGGATCATTGTCGGGAAGCATCATCGAGGGCTTGGCCGGCAGCGGGTTGCGGGCGAGCCCCGTCACCGTCACTTTGCCCGTTACCTGCCCCTGCGGCCGCTTGGCTGGATCCTTGAAATCGTAAGGCACGAAGCCGCGGTTGATCAGCACGAAACGGCCATCGTCGAGCTGTAGCGGCGTGAAGACGTCGAAACCGGACTGGCCTTCCCAGGTGGCGAGGAAATGCCGCTCGTCTTGATGCAGGAAAGTGCCGGTCACTATCACCGGCGTGTAGTCCACGTCGCCGGCGGCAGCAAACCGCTTTTCGAGCTCGGCCAATGGCACAGGCGCCGAATGCGTGCGCTGGTCTATCGTCTGGAGAAGGCCCTCTTTCCAGTGCAGGCGCTGAACCTGCCAGGTGCCGAGCGCCAGCAGGATCAAAAACACGACGATACCCAGGCCGAGCGCCAATGCGCGCTTCGGCCGCGACCGGCCGGCCACCAAACCTGATGCCTCGCTCATTCGCCGCGGTCCAGCTGGCCTTCGGCCGCCTTGTTGCGGTATTGCAGCGTCAGCAGCACGCCCTTGATCAGCCGGAGCGCCGCCAGGCAAAGCACCAGCGTCAGCGGAATCCACAGCAGCAGATGCAGCCAGAGCGGCGGATTGAGCGTCACCTCCATCCACAACGCCAGGCCGACGACGATAAAGCCGATGATCAGGATAACGAACACCGCCGGCCCGTCGCCGGCATCGGCGAAGGAATAATCGAGGCCGCAATTGGAGCAGCGATCACCGACCGTGAGGAACCCGGAGAACAGCTTGCCCTCGCCACAGCGGGGGCAGCGGCCATGCAAGCCGGCCGAGATCGGATCGATTGGTGGCCAGATCGCCTTGTCGTCGCTCATGAGGTCATCCTAGGAGCATTTGCCGCAAAAGATAAGGCGGCCACGTCGCCGCAGCCGCCTTGTCGATTTCCTCAGCTCGATCTCAGTGCGGTTCGATCATCGCGCCGTTCGATGCCCAGACGTAGATCGAGGCAAACAGGAACAGCCACACCACGTCGACGAAGTGCCAATACCAGGCGGCGGCCTCGAAGCCGAAATGCTGCTTGGGCGTGAAGTCGCCCTTCATGGCGCGGATCAGGCAGACCAACAGGAAGATCGTGCCGATGATGACGTGGAAACCATGGAAGCCGGTCGCCATGAAGAAGGTGGCGCCGTAGATCGAATCCCTGAAGCCGAACGGCGCGTGCATGTACTCGTAGGCCTGCACCATGGTGAACAGCATGCCGAGGCCGACGGTCAGCACCAAGCCATTGATCAGGCCCTTGCGGTCGCCGTGGATGAGCGAGTGGTGCGCCCAGGTCACCGTGGTACCTGACAGAAGCAGGATGACGGTGTTGTAGAGCGGCAGATGGAAAGGGTCGAGAACTTCGAGGCCCTTGGGTGGCCAGACGCCGCCGGTGAAGGCGGTACGGGCGTATTGATGGACCTCGCCCGGAAACAGGCTGGCGTCGAAGAAGGCCCAGAACCAGGCGACGAAGAACATCACCTCGGAGGCGATGAACATGATCATGCCGTAGCGCAGATGCAGCGACACGACACGGGTGTGGTGTCCCTCATGCGCCTCCTTGATCGTATCCGACCACCAGGCGAACATCGTGTAGATGACGATCAGCAGGCCGATGAAGAACAGCCATGGATTGGCGACATTGAAACCGAAGATCGGGAAATCGCCGCCCTTGAGGTATTGCATGTAACAGACGCCGCCGAACGCGGTCACCAGCGCCCCGACGGAGCCCAGGAAAGGCCACGGGCTCGGGTCGACAAGGTGGTAGTCATGTTGTGGTTTTGCGTGTGCGTCTGCCATATCAACCCCCGAGGCTTGCTTCGGTATCTGAAATCTTGTTGCGGCGGCCGTCGGCCGGCACCGATGATGCGACCGGCTTGGTCTTGTCGACCGGGAACATCGTGTAGGACAGGGTAATCGTCGTCAGATCCTTCAATTCCGGCGCGTTGACGATGTCGGGATCGACATAGAAGACGACCGGCATGTCCAGTGTCTCCCCCGGCTTCAGTGTCGTGTCGGTGAAGCAGAAACACTCGACCTTGTTGAAGTAAGGTCCGGCCAGTTCAGGCTGCACGTTGAAGGTGGCGCGTCCGGTGATAGGCCGGCTGAATTTGTTCGTCGCGCTGAAATGCGCCTCGGCGGTCTCGCCGATCTTGATGGTGATCGAGCGGGCGACCGGCTGGAATTGCCAGGGAACGCCGGCGGTGTTGGCGTCGAAGCGGATGGTGATGTCGCGATCGAGCACCCGATCGGCATATTGCTGGGTCGCCCGTTTGACGGTGCCGCCGTAGCCTGTCGCCTGGCAGAACATCGCGTAGAGCGGCACCGCGGCGTAGGCCATGCCGATCATGCCGCCGAAGAACGCGATGCAGACGCCGGCGACGACGCGGTTCGTATTCTTCTTCTTAGGATCGGTGACTGTTTGCCTGGTCATGTTCAGCTCACATCGAGCCGGTGGGGCTGTGACCAAATTTCACGATGGTCGCGACGTAGAATATGACGACCAGCGCCGCCAGCGCGAAACCGATTGCGGCCGAGCGATTGCGGCGGGCCTTCTGCTGACGTTCGGTCAGCGTGACCAGTTCAAGCTTCTTTTCGGCCATGCTCATGCTCCACCAATGGTCAGCGCGCGCGCGACGACGCAATCGCCAAGGTAGGCGGCGAAGATGGCGAAGAGATAGAGCAGCGAATAGCCGAACAAGGCCTTGGCCGGCTTCATCGCCCGATCGTCATCGGCCATTTGCAGCACCTTCCACGCATACCAGACGAAGCCGGCGCCGAGCAGCAATGCAACGACGCCATAGGCTGGCGTGGTGAAGCCGAGAACCCAGGGCAGCACGCCAACCGGCGCGAGGACCAGCGCATAGGCAAAGATCTGGCGTCTGGTCGAGGCCTGGCCGGCGACATTCGGCATCATCGGAATGCCTGCCTTGGCGTAGTCCTCCGACTTGAAGAGCGCGAGCGCCCAGAAATGCGGTGGCGTCCACAGGAAAATGATCAGGAACAGCACCAAGCTTTCGAGGCTGACCGATCCGGTTACCGCCGCCCAGCCTATGACCGGCGGAATGGCACCGGCAGCCCCGCCGATGACGATGTTCTGCGGCGTCCAGCGCTTCAGCCACATCGTATAGATGACGGCATAGAAAAAGATCGTGAAGGCCAGAAGCGATGCTGCCAACCAGTTGACCAGCACGCCGAGCGTCATCACCGACAGAACCGACAGCACCAGCCCGAAACTCAATGCCTCGCCTGGCCGGATGCGGCCGGCCGGCACGGGACGGCCGGCGGTGCGCGTCATCACCGCATCGATGTCTGCGTCATACCACATGTTGAGCGCACCGGAGGCGCCGGCGCCGATGGCAATAGCCAGGATCGCGATCACCGCCAGCAGCGGATTGATGGTCACCGGGGCGGCGACCATGCCGACAAACGCAGTGAACACCACCAGCGACATGACGCGCGGCTTCAGCAGGGCGAAGAAATCGCCCGCCGTCGCTTCCGACATGCGGAAGCCTGGCTCGTCAATCAGTCTGTCTTCGGCAAGGGCCATGCGTACTTAAAGTCCATCATTCCGTTGGCCAAAACCGCCGGCCGGCCGGCGGTTCCGTATTAAAGGAGGCAACCGCCTACTTGATCTTCGGCAACTGTTCCCACTGATGGAACGGCGGCGGCGAAGGCAGCTGCCATTCCAGCGTGGTCGCACCCTCGCCCCAAGGATTGGCGCCGGCGACCCGCTTCTTCTGGAACGCCTCGAAGACGCCGAACAGGAAGATGACGACGCCGACAGCCGAGATGTACGAGCCGTAGGACGACACCATATTCCAGCCGGCGAAGGCATCGGGATAGTCGATATAACGACGCGGCATACCGGAAAGCCCGAGGAAGTGCTGCGGGAAAAAGACCAGGTTGACGCCGACGAAAGTGACCCAGAAGTGAGTGTTCGCGATCACGGGCGAGTACATGTAGCCGGTCATTTTCGGGAACCAGTAGTACCAGCCGGCGAAGATCGCGAAGACCGCGCCCAGCGACAGCACGTAGTGGAAGTGCGCGACCACGAAATAGGTGTCGTGCAGCGGGCGGTCGAGGCCGGCATTGGCCAGCTGCACGCCGGTGACGCCGCCAACAGTGAACAGGAAGATGAAGCCGATCGCCCACAGCATTGGGGTCTTGAGCGAAATCGACCCGCCCCACATAGTGGCGATCCACGAGAAGATCTTCACACCCGTCGGCACCGCGATGACCATGGTGGCAAAGACGAAATAGCGCTGGGTGTCGAGCGACAGGCCCGTCGTGTACATGTGGTGGGCCCAGACGATGAAGCCCACCGCGCCGATGGCAACCATCGCATAGGCCATGCCGAGATAGCCAAACACCGGCTTCCTCGAAAAGGTCGAGATGATATGGCTGATGATACCGAAACCCGGCAGGATCAGAATGTAGACCTCCGGATGGCCGAAGAACCAGAACAGGTGCTGGAACAGGATCGGATCGCCGCCGCCGTCCGGGGCGAAGAAGGTGGTGCCGAAATTGCGGTCGGTCAACAGCATCGTGATGCCGCCGGCCAGCACCGGCAACGACAGCAGCAGCAGGAAGGCGGTAATCAGCACCGACCAGGCGAACAGCGGCATCTTGTGCATTGTCATGCCGGGCGCGCGCATGTTGAAGATGGTGGTGATGAAGTTGATGGCGCCAAGAATCGAGGAGGCGCCGGCGATGTGGATTGACAGGATCGCCAGATCCATGGCTGGTCCGGGCTGGCCGGATGTCGACAGCGGCGGATAAAGCGTCCAGCCGCCGCCGACGCCGTAAGCGCCGGGCGCACTCGGAACGAAGGCCGAGAAAATCAGCAGGATGAAAGCCGGCGGCAGCAGCCAGAACGAGACGTTGTTCATGCGCGGGAAGGCCATATCCGGCGCGCCGATCATGATCGGCACCATCCAGTTGGCAAAGCCGCCGATCAGCGCCGGCATCACCATGAAGAAGATCATGATCAGCGCATGCGCGGTGGTGAAAGCATTGTACATGCTCTTGCCCCCGTCGATGGCGGCGTCGCCGTTCATGCCGTAGACCATCTGCGCCAGGCCAGTGAAGATCTGGATGCCCGGCTCCTGCAATTCCATGCGCATGACGACCGACAAGGCGCCACCGATGCAGCCCGCCATGATCGCGAAGATCAGATAAAGCGTGCCAATGTCCTTGTGGTTGGTCGAATACACCCACCGGACCCAGCCATGATACGGCTTGTGGTCGTGGTCGTCGTGAGCTGCAGCGTGCGCCATGGTCGGCTCCGTTCCCTGAATCTTTTCTGGTCGCGGCATCAATTGCCGGCGGCCGCTACCTTGTTCGTGCCATCGACCTCGGCCATCAGCGCCTTGTTGGCGCCGGGAAGGTCGGTCTTGGCTGCCGCCAGCCAGGTCTTGTATTGTGCATCGGAGACGACGCGAATGGCGATCGGCATGAAGGCGTGGTCCTTGCCGCAGAGTTCCGAGCACTGGCCGTAATAGAGGCCTTCCTTGTCCGCCTTGAACCAGACCTCGTTGATGCGGCCCGGCACCGCATCGGTCTTGATGCCGAAGGACGGCATGGCAAAGGCGTGAATGACGTCGGTCGCCGTCACCAGCACCCGGGTCATGGTGCTGACCGGCACCACCATCTCATTGTCGACGGCGAGCAGGCGCGGATACGCGGCGCGATCTTCCTTGCCGGCAGCGGCCCTGTCGGCATCCTGAAGGATCGCGGAATTAAAGGAAAGCGTGTTGTCGACCTGGTATTCGTAGTCCCAGTTCCACTGATTGCCGGTCGCCTTGACGGTCAGCTTGGCTTCTTCCGGCGGCGTGTATTGCGCGGTCAGCAGCTGGAACGAGGGAATGGCGAGACAGAGCAGGATGACCACGGGACCGACAGTCCAGATGACCTCGATCAGCGTGTTGTGGCTGGTGCGCGACGGCGTCGGGTTGACGCTCGCCCGGAACCGCAAAATGCAATAGGCAATCAGGAAAAGCACCAAGGCGGTGATCACAATGATGAACGCGAACGAGTAGTTCCCGAACCACTCGATCTGCCTCATAATGTCGGTCGCCGGAGGCTGAAAACTGGTTTCCCAAGGTTGGGGCTGGGCTGCATGAGCGGATGCAGCGGCAAACAACGTGGCGGCGGCACTAGCTACGATTTTGGCGGTTGCCAGGAATTTTCTCATCGCCCTCGTCATCTCCCAGTTCCTCGCGATCGGACCGCAAGAATGTCGAACAATGCCGGGACGGGAATCCCGGACAATTCAAGGCTGGTTCAAACCATACTCTATTTGCCTCCGCAAGAAAGGAGCGCCGGAACCCGTGCGGCATTTTTGCGCGCAAGCGCGGCGCTGGCTTCGTGCGGTGACGGCTCGCCGCGAATCACCAGAGCGGCATCCGGGTAGAATGAGCTGCGCGGCGCGCGGAACCGTCGCAATTAGGGCGAAATTGGCACGGAAAAGCGCATTGTTGCCTGTGTCGGGGCGGATCGCCGGGGTCTCGTCCTTTACTTGGGTTTAGTGCGGCTTAAAGTGCCGTGATTCGCAATGGAGCCGTCATGAACCCTTGGCTTTCGAGAACCTTGGCGAAGGTCATCTTTGTTGCCGCCGCAATAGCCTTGTCCGGCGCCGGCCTGGCCAATGCCGCGCAGCCAAGCGGCACGGTGAAGTCAACGCATGGGGCGTGGTCGATCATCTGCGATACGCCCGCCGGTGCTACATCCGAACAATGCGTGATGATGCAGAACGTCGTCGCCGAGGACCGTCCGGAAATGGGTCTTTCCGTTGTCGTGCTGCGCACAGCCGACAACAAGGCCGAAATCCTGCGTGTGCTGGCGCCGCTCGGCGTGCTGTTGCCCAACGGCCTCGGCCTCAATGTCGACGGCAAGGATATCGGCCGCGCGTATTTCGTGCGCTGTTTCCAGGACGGCTGCTATGCCGAGGTCATCCTGGAAAAGCCGCTGCTCGACACGCTGAAGACCGGTACGTCCGCCACCTTCATCGTCTTCCAGACGCCGGAAGAGGGGATCGGCATTCCCGTCGACCTCAAGGGTTTCGCCGACGGCTTCGCCGCCCTGCCTTGAGACCGGGTCTTGTAGCACGATCCAGTGATGTTGACCGGCCGGGTCACGGCAAATCTCATTTCAGATTGTCTGTGCGGGCCTTCGCGCCTACATCGTGGGAAACAATCCTCCTGCGAATGGACCTGCCATGAACAGCCTGATCGGCCAATTTGACATTTCCGACGATCGCATCAAGCAAATCGTTGCCGAGACTATTAACGGCGCCGACGACGGCGAACTGTTTCTCGAATATAGCGAAAGCGAATCGCTGATGTTCGACAATGGCAAGCTGAAGACCGCGAATTTCAACACCGACCAGGGTTTCGGCCTGCGCGCCGTCGCCGGCGAAGCCAGCGGCTACGCCCATTCCAGCGATCTCTCCGAAGCCTCGCTGCTGCGCGCCGCCGATGCCGTTTCGACGGTGAAGAGCGGCTATTCCGGCACGCTTGCCGCAGCGCCTGCCCGCACCAACCGCCATCTCTACAGCGACGGAAACCCTATCCCCTCGCCTTCCTTCGAGGCCAAGGCCAAGCTGCTTCAGGAAATCGATGCATGGCTGCGGGCCGAGGATCCGCGCGTCAGGCAGGTGACGGCGTCGCTCGCCGCCTCCTGGCAGCATGTCGAGATCGTGCGCGCCGACGGCCAGATGGTGCGCGACATCCGTCCGCTGGTCAGGATCAACGTGTCGGTGGTGGTCGGCGACGGCGACCGCCAGGAGAGCGGCTCCTACGGCATGGGAGGCCGCAAGGATTTTGGTGAATTCCTGATCGAGGACAGCTGGCGGCACGCGGCCAAGGAGGCATTGCGGCAAGCGCTGGTCAATCTCGAAGCGGTTCCAGCACCTGCCGGCACTTTCGACATCGTGCTGTCGAGCGGCTGGCCGGGCGTCATGTTGCACGAGGCCGTCGGCCACGGGTTGGAAGGCGATTTCAACCGCAAGAAGACGTCGGCCTTCGCCGGCCTGCTTGGCCAGCAGGTGGCGGCGAAAGGCGTCACCGTCGTTGACGACGGCACCCTGCCCGAGCGGCGTGGTTCGCTTACCGTCGACGATGAGGGCACGCCATCGGCCCATAACGTGCTGATCGACGATGGCAAGCTGGTCGGCTACATGCAGGACCGCCAGAACGCCCGGCTGATGGGCATGAAAGCCACCGGCAACGGGCGACGCCAAGGTTACGCGCACGAGCCTATGCCGCGCATGACAAACACCTACATGACAGGAGGCGACATGGAGCCGGACGAGATCATCGCCTCAGTCAAGAACGGCATCTATGCCGTGTCGTTCGGTGGCGGCCAGGTCGACATCACTTCGGGCAAGTTCGTGTTCGGCTGCACCGAAGCCTACATGATCGAGAACGGCAAGGTGACGCAACCGATCAAGGGCGCCATGCTGATCGGCAACGGGCCGGATGCCATGCATCGGGTTTCGATGGTCGGCAACGATATGAAGCTCGACACCGGCATCGGCATGTGCGGCAAGGCCGGACAGGGCGTGCCGGTCGGCGTCGGCCAGCCGCATCTCAGGATGAACCAGATGACAGTCGGCGGCACCAGGGTTTGATGGAGTTGACGCCGAATTATCGCCGCTCCGGAACAACCAATCCCCGCCGCCCACTGCCTTGTCATCGCTTTAAGTAGGAGTAGCTTGCGCCTTGAATTTGCCGAGAGCTTCGACTATCTTACATTCGTCTTACACCTAAGGACGTGCCGAGATGGCTGCCGCAGAGAAGCTCGTAACTACGGTCTCGACCAAGGGACAGGTCATCCTGCCCAGCGCGATCCGGAAACGGAGGGAATGGCATGCCGGCACACGCCTTCTGGTCGAGGATACCCCGGAGGGCGTGCTACTGAAGCCTGCGCCAGTCTTCGCCGAGACGCGGCCAGAGGACGTGTTTGGATCGCTGCGCTATAGCGGCAGGCCGAAGACGTTGGAAGAAATGGACGCGGGCGTGCTCGCCGAAGCGCGGCGGCGCCATGCTCGCAATTGATACCAACCTGATCGTCCGCTACCTGACGGGCGATCACCCGTCGCAGTCTTCCCGCGCCCGGGCGCTGATCGATAGCCAGCCGGTCTTTGTCGCCGTCACGGTGATGCTGGAAGTCGAATGGGTGTTGCGCAGCGCCTACGGTTTTGCGCCGCTTGAAATCGCCCGTACGCTACGGGTGTTTAGCGGGCTTCCCACGGTAGAGGTGGAAGACGGGGCGGTCGTGTCGTCCGCGCTCGACCTCTCGGAACAGGGGTTGGATTTCGCTGACGCGCTGCATCTGGGCAAGTCCGCTCACTGCGCTGGCTTCGCGACTTTTGACCGCAAGTTCGTCAGGGCCGCGAAGGCGGCCGGATACGAACGCGTGCAAGAAGCATAGCAGCTCACAGCGGCCCAGCGCGGCACAAAAGCGCGCCACAGGGTCAGCCTGGTTTCAGGCATAGATGCCGGAGCGGACTGCCTCCAGATAGGCAAGCACCTTGTCCGTCTTGCCTTCGCGAACCAGATCGTAGGCGGTCTTTCCGGCCCAACCGGGGATCGGCTGATGCTTGAACCAGATCGCCGCACGATGTTCATCACCGGCCATCTCGCCGGCCATCGCCAGGATACGGACGATGGGACTCAATGCGGCGTCGACCTTGCGCGCACCGGACTTGGCGGCAAGCGTGTTGCGCGCGAGACCGGTCAGCCCCGCCAGTTCTGTCATATTAACCCCTAGCAGTTCAGCGACCCGCCTTGGCGAGAGAAACGCGCCCGCTCCTCGCCGAAGCGCCATGCCGAAATTTCGAAGGCTGCGGTGCTCATGGCAATTCCCTAGCACAGTCTGAACGACGTGCGTTCAAAATGTGCTTTTTTGGTGCGCGTTTCAGGCCCTGGCTGCTAGCGCCTTCGTCTCGGCTTCTCCAACAGCGCCACGACCTCGACATGCGGCGACCACAGGAACTGGTCGATCGGCGTCACGCTCTTCAGGGCGTAGCCGCCGTCCATGAGGATGCGTAGGTCCCGCGCCAGCGTTACCGGATTGCAAGACACCGCGGCGACGAGCGGCACGTCGGAGCGCGCGATCTGCTTCGACTGGTCCTCGGCGCCGGCGCGAGGCGGGTCGAAGACAACGCCGTCAAAGGCATTCAACTCCTTGAATGTCAGCGGCCTCCGGAACAGGTCGCGACGTTCGCCGGTCACCCGCTTCAGGCCGCTGGCGAAACGGAATGCCCGGTCGAGCGCCGCGAGTGCTGCCGCATCGCCTTCCACCGCATGAACCTCCGATCTTGCGGCTAGGCGCAGCGCGAAGCTGCCGCAGCCGGCGAAGAGATCGGCGACCTTTTTGGCGCGCGCGAAATGCTGGACGACAATGTTGGCCATCGCCTGTTCGGCAGCCTCGGTCGCCTGCAGGAAAGCGCCCGGAGGCACTGCGACGGCGACGCCACCAAACAGGACGACCGGTTTGTTTGGTTCGATAATGACCTCGCCGTCGACCGACAGCCTGGCTAGCCGCTCGGCGATGACGAAGTTGGAAGCGACGCGGCGCTGGTTCTCGCCGAGCTTGCCGGAATCGTGAACCGCGACATCGAGGCCGGAACCGGTCACCGTCACCGCCATGTGGAACGATTTGGTCGTGGTGCAGATCAGTCCGGCAAGCATCCTCAAACGGTCGAGCGCAGCGACGATCTGCGGCAGCGAGATCGGGCATTCCTCGATCGAGATGATCTCGGATGACAGCGCGCGAACAAAGCCGAACTGCATTCCCGCCTCGCTCCGCCGGGCGGTGAAGACGACGCGGCGGCGCGTGTGCGGCGCGCACGGCACCAGCGCCCCGACATCGCAAGCGATGCCCTTGCTCTTCAGCGCATGCACGACCTTTTCGCGCTTCCACCGGTGATAGGCTTCAGTCTCGAGATGCTGGACGGCGCAGCCGCCGCACGCGCCGAAATGCCGGCACGGCGGATCGACCCGCAACGGCGAAGCCTCAAGGACCGACATCAAGGTGGCGCGATCTTTCTCCCGCGCGGCGGTGACGACCTCTCCCGGCAGCGCGAACGGAATGAAAACCTCGCCGGTTTCCGTCTCGGCGATGCCGTCGCCCTGCGAGCCCAACCTTGCGATCGTGAAACGAGTGCTCATCGCTTCTGGGTCTCGACGTCCTTGATGCCGCCGAGCAGGAACTCGCGGTTGCCGTCGCCGCCCTCTATCGGTGACAGATGAAGCCCCAGCGAGCGCCAGCCGGGAATGGCATCGAGCCAGTCCTGCATCAGGCCGGCAATGCGCGCCGCATCATAGGGGTCCTTAAGCAGGCCGCCCTTGCCGATCGCCTCACGGCCGGCCTCGAATTGCGGCTTGACCAGAAACACAGCTTTTGCGCCATTCCTGGCCAAGGCAAGCGCCGGCGGCAGCGCCAGTTTCAGCGATATGAAGCTGACATCCGAGACGATGAAATCCGGCACACGGCCGCCGAGATCGGCGGCCGACAGTTCGCGCGCATTCAGGCCTTCAATTACCGTCACGCGCGGATCGCCGGCAATGTCGGAGTGCATCTGGCCGTGCCCGACATCGATCGCCGTGACATGCGCCGCGCCGCGTTCGAGCAGCACCTGCGTAAAGCCGCCGGTCGAGGCGCCGACATCGAGCGCTTCGTTGCCGGTGGGGTCGAGGGCGAAATGGTCGAGACCAGCCTTCAGCTTCAGTGCGGCGCGCGACACGTAACCTTGCGCCGGATCGTCAACGACAATGTTGCACTCAGGCAGAACGGCCTGGCCCGGCTTGAGGGCGACGATGCCATCGACCGTCACGGTGCCGCGCTCGACCGCGTCGCGGGCACGCGAGCGGCTGGCAAACAGACCGCGCTGGACGAGCAATTCGTCGAGCCGCTGGCGTATGCTGGCTGGCGGGATGGAAGTCATCGGCCTTCATGGCGAAAGCCAACGATGATGGCAAGGTTATTGGCGATGAGAGAAGGCATAGTTGGAAAATCGAGTGAACTCATCAGCCGCTGCGCTGTTTGTCGAACCTCGCACGAGACCCGACGCAATGCTAAGAAAGAGATGCCGTTTAGCCGTCGAAACGTGGAGGAGGTACATGCTGACGGGAACCTGCCACTGCGGCGCAGCCCACTGGACCCTGGAGGGCGATCCCGGTTCGATCACTGCCTGCAATTGCACACTTTGCCGTCGCTACGGCACGCTCTGGGCTTACGACTATGTCGACGAACGCATCCGCCTTGCGGGGCCCGTAAGCGCCTATCGGCGCGTCGGAAAGGCTCATCCTTCGCTTGAGATTCTCTTCTGCCCAACCTGCGCTTGCGTCCTGGCCTGGCGCGGTTTGCATCCCGATGCGGCTGGGCGCTACCGCATCGCCGTCAATGTGAGGCTTGCGCCGCCCGAGGCCGTCGCCGATCTCCCGATCGACCATTTCGATGGTCTCGATACATTCGAGGATTTGCCGAGAGATGGTCGCTGTGTGCGCGACATGTGGTTCTAGTTTCTAGAGTCTCTTCGGGATCGTGCTTTAGAATATGGTCCGCGAAGCCCGCCGTTCGACGGCCGGCGTCAGACCGTCGCTGCTGTCGCCGGACACCTGCGTGTGCGGCCGGTCAGCGGAACTGGACGCCTTCGGCAAGGTATCTGGCACGACGACGAATTGCGGCGCCTGCTTGTAGGAAAAGCCGCCACGGATTTCGCCGATCTTGCCGGCGACGATGCCCATCACCGCCTTTTCGAGTTTGCGGTCGTAGCGCGTTTCGGCTGTAGCCGACAAGACGAAGATGGCCGCAAGCGCGATGCCGCCCAAAAGCGATCTCATTGGTCTGCTTTCCGCTGCCTGGTTGCCTTCTAGCAGGGCGGCGTTGAAAAACGGCCAAAGGACACGGTAAGCAGATCACCAAACGGCAGCGTAAACAGCATCTTACGACCGTCCGCCGGCAATTTTATTCAAGCAGTTGAGAATTTGATTCAGACTGGCATCTTGCAGCCAAGTTGAATCGCGTCGGCGTCGCGGGAATGCGTCTAAAAGCTAGGCGCGCTGGGCCTGCGCGGTATGCCCCAGCGCCACGAACACGGTGCGCACGATGCCGGCGCTGTCCAGCCCGGCATCGGCATACATCTTTTCCGGCTTGGCATGGTCGACAAATGTGTCGGGCAGCACCAGCGGGCGCACCTTCAAGCCGCTCTCCAGCAGCCCTTCATGGGCCAGGAACTGCAGCACATGGCTGGCGAAGCCGCCGACCGCGCCCTCTTCCACCGTCACCAGTATCTCGTGTGAACGGGCCAGCCGCCGGATCAGGTCCTCGTCGAGCGGCTTGGCAAAACGGGCATCGGCGACCGTGGTCGAAAGCCCGGCCGCGCCAAGCTCCTCGGCTGCGGCCAGGCAATCCTGCAGCCTGGTGCCGAAGGAAAGCAGCGCAACCTTAGTGCCTTCCCTGACGATCCGGCCCTTGCCGATCTCCAATACCGAGCCACGTTGCGGCATCTCGACGCCAACGCCGTTGCCGCGCGGGTAGCGGAACGCGATCGGGCCGTCATCGTAGCTTGCGGCGGTGCGTACCATGTGGCGCAGCTCGGCCTCATCGGCCGCGGCCATGACGACGAAACCGGGCAGCGTCGCCAGGAAGGTCGTGTCGAAGGCGCCGCAATGGGTGGCACCATCGGCGCCGACGAAGCCGGCGCGGTCGATCGGAAAGCGCACCGGCAAATTCTGGATCGCCACGTCGTGGACGACCTGATCGTAGGCGCGCTGCAGGAAGGTCGAGTAGATCGCCGCGAAAGGCTTGAAGCCTTCCGTGGCAAGGCCGGCGGCGAAGGTCACCGCATGTTGCTCGGCGATGCCGACATCGAAGGTCCTCGCCGGAAACGCTTCGCCGAACAGATCAAGCCCGGTGCCGTTCGGCATGGCGGCGGTGATAGCGACGATGCGGTCGTCCTCTCGGGCCTCCTGGATCAGGCTTTCGGCAAACACCTTGGTGTAGCTCGGCGCATTGGCGGGCGCCTTGGCCTGGGCGCCAGTGATGACGTCGAATTTGTTGACGCCATGATATTTGTCGGCCGCCGCCTCGGCCGGGGCGTAGCCCTTGCCCTTCTGGGTCACGACATGGATCAGCACCGGGCCGTCGGCATTGTCGCGGACGTTCTTCAGCACCGGGATCAGGTGCTCGAGGTTGTGACCGTCGATCGGGCCGATGTGGTAGAACCCCATTTCCTCGAACAACGTGCCGCCGGTGACGTAACCGCGCGCATGCTCGACCGCTCGCTTGATGGCGCGATCGGCGCGCTCGCCGAGATACGACGTCAGCTTCTTGCCGAAATCGCGCAAGCCCAGATAGGTCTTGCCCGACGCCAGACGGGCCAGATAGGCGCTCATTGCGCCGGTCGGCGGAGCGATCGACATATCGTTGTCGTTCAAGATGACGATCAGCCGGGCATCGAGTGCGCCGGCATTGTTCATCGCCTCATAGGCCATGCCGGCCGACATGGCGCCGTCGCCGATGACGGCAATGACATTGTTGCGGCCATCGGACAGATCGCGCGCCATCGCCATGCCGAGGCCGGCTGAAATCGAGGTCGAGGAGTGGGCTGCGCCGAACGGATCGTATTCGCTCTCGACGCGACGCGTGAAGCCGGACAGGCCGCCCTCCTGGCGCAGCGTGCGGATGCGATCGCGGCGGCCGGTCAGGATCTTGTGCGGATAGGCCTGGTGGCCGACGTCCCAGATCAGCCGGTCGTCCGGCGTGTTGAAGACGTAGTGCAGCGCGACGGTCAACTCGACCACGCCAAGGCCGGCGCCGAGATGGCCGCCGGTGTGGGAAACGACGTCGATCAGTTCGGCGCGAAGCTCTGACGCCAGCTGCGGCAGGTCGCCTTCGGCAAGCGTGCGCAAATCGGCTGGGACGCGGACCTTGTCGAGAAGCGGCGTATCGGGCTTTGCGTTCACTGTTTGCGAGCCTGGTCAGATTTTCTGTTCATCGTGAAATATGCCGCTGGCCGGCGAATGTAAATGTGGCGGTAACGCGCATCAGCTTTCGGGCAGCGGGATGAACTCTTGCTCGTCTCCAGGAACGATATCGAAGCGGCCCGTCTTCCATTCTTCTTTCGCCTGCTCGATGCGTTCCTTTGAGGACGATACGAAATTCCACCAGATATAACGTTTCGAACCGAGCGAAGCGCCGCCAAAAAGCATGAAATGGGCGCCGCGTTCCGATGAGACAACGATCTCATCGCCGGGCCGGAAAACCAGCAGCCGCTCGGCCGGGAAGCGGTCACCGGATATCGAAACCTGGCCTTCCAGCGTATAGATGGCGCGCTCCTCGGCATCGGCCGGGATTTTCACGCTGGCACCCGGCGCCAGCCTGAGATCGGCATAAAGCGTGTCCGAAGCGGTGGCGACCGGGGAGCGCAGTCCGGAAAACGCACCGATGATCACACGGCCGCTAACCCCCTCCGCATCGATTTCGGGCAGGCGCAGGGCCGGGGTGTTCTCGAAGACCGGCGCGACTTCTTCCTTGCCGTCCGGCAGCGCCAGCCATGTCTGCAGGCCGGAAACCGACATCGGCGCGCCGCGGAGTTCTTCCGGCGTCCGCTCCGAATGGACGATGCCACGGCCGGCGGTCATCAAATTCACGTCCCCGGGCTGGATTACCATCTCGGTGCCGAGCGAATCGCGGTGCCTGATCTTGCCATCGAACAGGTAAGTCACCGTAGACAGGCCGATATGTGGGTGCGGACGCACGTCCAGCGCCTGGCCCGCTCGCAGAACGGCTGGACCCATGCGGTCGAAGAAGATGAAGGGTCCGACCAGCCGGCGCCTGGCCGTCGGCAAGGCGCGGCGAACCTGAAATCCGCCAATATCTTTGGCGTTCGGAATGACCATCAGCTCGATCTGATCGCTGGCGAAGGCATCGCCCATCTGCGGATCGTTTCCGGGAAAGAAGCTCACGCGGTCCCCTCAGGCGAAGCGAAGTGCAGATTTGGCCTTCGCCTTGGCCGCCACCTCTTCGCGATTGCGCGGGTGCTGCGTCGTCTCGAGGCTGTCGAGCAATTCGCGCGCCGAGGCGGCAATGGCCTCGACGGCATGGTCGAACGCATGCTGGTTCTGTTTCGACGGCCGCGTCGTTCCGCTCAGCTTGCGGACAAACTGAAGCGCGGCATCGCGGACCTCGTCATTGGTTGCCGGCGGATCGAAATTGAACAGGGTTTTGATGTTTCTGCACATCGTTCGCAATCTCCTCTCGTCCTGGAGCCGTTTCAAACGGGATGAGTTTTATCCTCAATCGTGATGATGTCCAAAGCCGGTAAGCAAAATTGTCGTTCGAGGCCGCGCCTCAATCCGCGTCCAACGGCTCTGTCCCCGCCGGCTTGCCGTCACGCGACAGCCTGATTTTCTCGACCTTGTCCTCGGCCGCCTTCAGCAGCCGGTCGCAATGCGCCTTCAGCGCCTCGCCGCGCTCGTAGATGCGGATCGACTGGTCGAGCGGAACGTCGCCGCGCTCCAGATCGTCGACGATCCTCTCCAGCGCCTCGAGCGCCTGCTCGAAGCTCATCGCCTTGACATCTTCGTTGGTCTCACCAGCCATCGTCTATCCCTTCATCAGCCGCCCGACATGGGCGGCGACTGAAAATGCCAATCCCTGCAGATCGTAGCCGCCCTCGAGCACGCTGACGAGCCGGTTGCGGCTATGGCGCCCGGCTCGTTCGAGCAACTGGCCGGTCGCCCAGTCGAAATCATCCTCAGTCAGGTTGATCTCGGCCAGCGGATCGCGGTGGTGGGCATCGAAACCGGCGGAGATGATGATGAGGTCGGGCGCAAAATTGTCGAGCGCCGGCAGGATGCGCGACAGAAAGGCGTCGCGGAAACTATCGCTGCCGCTCTGCGGCGCCAGCGGCGCGTTGACGATGTTGCCGGCGCCGGTTTCGCTCACGGCCCCGGTTCCCGGGTAAAGCGGCATCTGGTGTGTCGAGCAATAGAGCACCGATGGATCGTCCCAGAAAATGTCCTGCGTGCCGTTGCCGTGATGCACATCCCAGTCGACGACGGCGACGCGGTCGGCGCCATGGTTCTTCTGCGCGTAGCGTGCCGCGATCGCGGCGGTGTTGAACAGGCAAAAACCCATGGAGGTGGTCTTTTCGGCATGATGGCCGGGCGGCCGTGCGGCGACGAAGACGTTTTCGGCACGGTCGGTGAAGACGTCGTCGACCGCGGCGTTGGCTGCGCCGATCGCGGTCACGGCCGCCTGCCAGCTCTTTGGGCTGGCGGTGGTATCGGCGTCGATACGGGCGATGCCGGTGTCCGGTATCGCTGCGCGGACACGTTCGACGAATTCGGGCGGATGCGCGTAGAGGATGGTTGCCTCGTCGCCTTCGGGCGCCTGGACGCGATCGAGCGCCGCGAAGGCCTCGTCGTCAAGCACACGCTCTATGGCGCGCAAACGGTCCGGCCGCTCCGGATGACCGGGCGGTGTTATGTGCTCGAGGAAAATCGGGTGGGTGTAAAGTCTCGTGACCATGCCCCGATATAGGCGCGCCTCGCCGCTTTGGCCATGTTTTCGCGCGCTGGTGAGGCGATGTTCAACAGGGTTTAGGCAACCGGCGTCGGCTGAGCCCACCGCGAGCCGCCTGGGATCTGCGAAAAGAATGACCTCAGGCCGGTGATCGGTCAATCTGGGGCTGCTTCGCTGACGATCGATCAGGCTGAGGCAGCCTGCCGGTGCGATTGAGCAGCCCTTCCAGAAGAACCTTGAACGCCTTCACTGCCTTCTTCGACGTCGCTTCGGGATCGTTCGAAGTTGCGATCCACTGCGCCGCATGCAACGAGGCGCCGCTGACCAGCCTTGCCGCGGCTTCGGGATCGACGGCGAGAATTGTCCCCTCGTCGCTCAGTCTTTGCAGGCTCTCTGTCATCGAGCGGATGCATGTGCTCTGGCTTGGCCATTGCGATGGATCGCCGAGCACCGCCGGCCCGTCACGAAGCACGATACGCTGGATCTCCGGCTCCAGCGCCATCTCGATATAGGCGGTGCATTCGTCGACAAAGCCCTGCCAGAGATTGTCCGGCTTGGCCGAAACGACCTTCAGCCGGGCCGACATTTCGGCGTCGATCTCGGCGATAACCGCCTGGAGCAGGCCCTTCTTGTCGCCGAAGTGATGATAGAGCGCACCGCGCGTCAGCCCGGCCGATGCCGTGAAATCGTCCATCGAGGCTTCGGCATAGCCGAGCGTGCCGAAGGCCTGGCGCGCCGCCCCGATCAGCTTGGCGCGGGTTTCGGCAATCATCTCCTTGCGTGGTCTATGCATGCTCTGGCCCTATTAACATACGTCTCGTATGCCAATTGACATACGCCGCGTATGATCTATTTAAACTCATACGCCACGTATGTAATCGCCGAACCGGCCGTTGTCGAGGAACCAGACCATGCAAAATCCCTATTCCCAGATCTTTCGCGCGCCGGGCGCCAAGGGCTTTGCCGCCGCCGGCTTCGCTGCCCGGCTGCCGATCGCCATGGCTCCGATCGGGATCGTCGCGATGCTGTCGCAGACCGATGGCGAATACTGGCTGGCCGGCGCCGTCTCAGCGACATATGCGCTGGCCAACGCTTTCGTCGCCCCGCAGGTATCACGGCTGGTGGACCGCCTCGGCCAGACGCGGATTGTGGTGCCGACCACCATCATTTCCACGCTCGCTTTCGCGATCCTGACTGCAGCGGCCAATCAGCATTGGCCGATATGGACGCTATTCGTCTCGGCGCTGCTCGCCGCCGTCATGCCCAGCATACCGGCAATGGTGCGCGCACGCTGGACCGAGATTTTTCGCAACCGCCCCGAGTTGAACACGGCGTTCGCCTTCGAGTCGGCGGCGGACGAACTGGTGTACATAGCCGGCGCATCGCTGTCGGTAGGGCTGAGTGTCGCGCTTTTCCCGGAAGCGGGAGTGCTCGCGAGCACATTGTTCCTCGCCTTCGGTTCGACGGCCTTCATCCTGCAGCGCTCGACCGAACCGCGAGCCCGACCGGTGGAACATGATTCAGGCGGCTCGGCAATCCGCCTGCGGCCGGTCCAGATCATCACCTTGGCCCTGATCTTCATCGGCGCGACCTTCGCCACCACGGAGGTGAGCACGGTGGCGATCACCAAGGAGCTTGGCCAGCCAGGGGCCGCCAGCTTCGTCATCGGTGTCTACGCGCTCGGATCGTTCGTCGTCGGCATCATCATCGGCGCCCTGAACCTGAAACTGCCGCTGCAAATTCAGCTTGCCATCGCAATCGCCATCATTGCGCTTACCACGCTGCCGCTGCTCGTCGCCGACACAGTACCGCTGCTGGCACTGGCCGTCTTCGTCAGCGGCGTGGCGATTTCGCCGACCTTCATCACGGCATTTGGCCTGATCGAACGGCGCGTGCCCGAGGCGGTGCTGACCGAAGGCGTGACCTGGGTGATGACCGGCATCGGCATTGGCATGGCGCTCGGCTCGTTCGCCGCCGGCTGGGTGGTGGACGCTTTCGGCGCGCAGAACGGGTTCTGGGTATCGGTGGCATCGGGCACAATCGCGCTGGTCATCGTGCTCGCCGGCCAGCGCAGCCTTGCCGCGCCGGACTGCGACATGGCTGCATGCGACGCAGCGGCGGTCGCTGCGGAATAGTTTCCGGTGCGTCCGGCCCCCCGGCGGGGCCGGACGCATACCAGCATCGTGAGAATGGCCTAAAGAATCTCGGTCTTGGCGATGTGGATGCCAAAACCTTCGAGGCCGACATAATGGCGCTCGCGCGAGGCGATCAGATTGATCGAGGAAATGCCGAGATCCTTGAGGATTTGCGCGCCGAGGCCGATCTCGCGCCATTCGTTTTCGCGGCGGCGAGCCTCTTCATGATCCTCGCGGTCGCCGGCAGCCGGCCGCTTGCGTTCCTGATGGGCGACGCCGACCGAGCCTTCGCGCAGATAGACGATGACGCCGCGCTGACGCTCGCCCATCGCCTTCATGATGGCGTCCAGCCTGTGGCTGGTGCCGAAGACGTCGCTGACCACGTCCTCGGAATGAAGGCGCACCGGCACCTCGACGCCGTCGCGGATATCGCCGAAGACGACCGCCACGTGATGCATGGAATCCCAGGGCAGCGTGTAGGTGAAGACCTGTGCCTTGCCGCCGGGCGTCTCGATGTCCGAACAGGCGACGCGCTCGACCAGCGTTTCCTTGCGTTGCCGGTAGCCGATAAGGTCGGCAACCGAGATCTGCTTCAACCCGTGCTTTTCGGCGAAGGCCTGCACCTGCGGGCCACGCATGACGGTGCCGTCATCGTTGACCAGCTCGGAAATGACGCCGACCGGCGACAGGCCGGCGAGCTTGCAGAGGTCGACAGCGGCTTCGGTGTGGCCCGAACGCATCAGCACGCCGCCTTCACGCGCGATCAGCGGAAAGATGTGGCCGGGGCGAACGAAATCGGAGGCGCCGACATTGCCGTTGGCGAGATTGCGCACCGTCAGCGTGCGGTCGTCCGCCGAAATGCCGGTCGTGGTGCCGTGCTTGAAGTCGACGCTGACGGTAAAGGCAGTGGTGTGGGCGGAATCATTGTCAGCCACCATCGGCGACAGGTTGAGCCGCTTGGCTTCCTCGCGCGGCATCGGCGTGCAGACGATGCCTGACGTGTTGCGGACGATGAACGCCATCTTTTCCGGCGTGCAATGGACGGCGGCTACGATCAGGTCGCCCTCGTTCTCGCGGCCGTCATCGTCCATAACGACGACGATCTCGCCGCGCTCGAAGGCGCGCAGGGCTTCAACGATCTTCTTCTGGTCGTAAGGCATAAGTGCTCGCTTCGCTCGCAGGGAGTAGGGGAATAGGGCAGTACGGCAGTAGGGGAAAGCGAAAATGGCTGCCTGGCGGGCATTAACATAAACATACTGCCCTACTGCCCTACTCCCCTACCTGTCTGTCCCCGATGACGCAGATAATGATCGGCAATGGCGCAGGCAACCATCGCCTCGCCGATCGGCACGGCGCGGATGCCGACGCATGGATCGTGGCGGCCCTTGGTCATGATCTCGACGTCGTTGCCGTCCTTGTCGATAGACTTTCGCGGCGTCAAGATCGACGAGGTCGGCTTGACCGCGAAACGCGCGACGATCGCCTGGCCGGTCGAGATGCCGCCGAGGATGCCGCCGGCATTGTTGGACAGGAAGACCGGGTTGCCGTCATTGCCCATGCGCATCTCATCGGCATTCTCCTCGCCGGTGATGCGGGCGGCCCCGAAACCGTTGCCGATCTCGACGCCCTTGACGGCGTTGATCGACATCAGGCCGGCGGCGATGTCCTGGTCGAGCTTGGCATAGATCGGCGCGCCAAGCCCCGCCGGAACGCCATCGGCGACGATCTCAATGACCGCACCGACCGAGGAGCCCGCCTTGCGGATGCCGTCCAGATATTTGGTGAAGACGGCGACGGACGCCGGATCAGGCGTGAAGAACGGGTTTTCAGCGTCGCCGACGAAATTCCAGTTCCAATTGGCGCGATCGATCGATTTATCGCCCATCGACACCAGCGCGCCGCGCACCACCATGCCGGGCACGACCTTGCGGGCAAGCGCCCCGGCCGCCACCCGCGCCGCCGTCTCACGCGCCGAGGAGCGGCCGCCGCCGCGGTAATCGCGCAGGCCGTATTTGACCTCGTAAGTGTAGTCGGCATGGCCCGGCCGGAACTGGCGGGCGATGTCGCCATAGTCCTTGGAGCGCTGGTCGACATTGTCGATCAGCATCGACACCGGCGTGCCGGTGGTGATCATCGTCTCACCGTCCTCATCGAGGATGAAGCCGGACAGGACCTTCACCTCGTCCGGTTCGCGACGTTGCGTCACAAAACGTGACTGGCCGGGGCGGCGCTTGTCGAGTTCGGCCTGGATCTCGTCGCGAGTGAAGCGGATGCCTGGCGGACAGCCGTCGACGACGCAGCCCAGCGCCGGCCCATGGCTTTCGCCCCAGGTGGTGACGCGGAAAAGATGGCCGAACGTGTTGTGCGACATGGAACCAGCCCTGCCGGCGTCGGAGCCGGCTCAGCGCATGACCCCGAAAATCGGAGCGATTTTCGGCAAGGATCATGCACAAAATCAAAAGTGCTACAGCGTCCCTTCCGCGTCCAGGAGGACGCGCGGCGTTGTAGCCTGCCTTCTATTGGCGTTTTCCACAGTGGTCAAACTGTGATCCCGCGGATTTAGTTTTGACACATTCGATTGGTTTCTGCTCAGTTCCGTTCCGTTGGACCGAGCCGCTGTACCGGCAATGATTAAAGAGGACGATGATGCGTATCCTGATTGGCGCTGTTGCCGCCACGCTGTTGATTTCCACCGCCGCCTTCGCCGGCCAGACCGAAGGCCTGATCAAGAAGGTCGACAAGGATGCGCTGACGCTGACGCTGGACGACGGCAAGTCCTACAAGCTGAACGCCGAAACCGACCTCGATGCGCTGAAGCCAGGCATGGACATCGTCCTCGCCTACGACGTGACGAATGGCGAGAACGTCGTCACCGACATGGAACTGCCGGACACCGGATCGACCGAGTAGGACGCGTCGATATTCAGCTGATGCCGGCCCGACCTGATCTCAACATACGCTACGTCATCGGTCTCAAAGCCACTCCAGGCGCCGGCCGTCCAGCCTGAGCACGCGGTCCTGCGGCACTTCCATGCTGACCGCATCTTGTTCGGACATCCCCAGCACGAAGCGGAACATTACGCGCATGACGCCACCATGGGTCAGGCAGACCGTCTGGCGATCGAGCGCGTCGAACCACGGCTTCACCCGTTCGAGCAGCATCTGGTAGCTTTCGGCGCCTTCGCCGGGCGGCTGGAAATTCCATTTATCGAGGCGGCGGTGCCTGGTCGAACCGGGATCGTTCGCCTCGAGTTCGGCAAAGGTGAAACCCTGCCAGTCGCCAAAGCTCAATTCTACGAGTAGCGGCTCGGTACGATAGGCGTGCGGATCGAGCTTCATCGCCGCGCGCAGGCGCTCCATCGTCTCGCGCGTGCGCCGCATCGGGCTGGCGACAAAGTCGAAATCTTCGGGCTTGTCGATGAGTTCGGCCAGCCTGCGCCCGTTGCGGCTAGCCTGCTCGCGGCCAAGCTCGTTGAGGTCGGTATCGGCCTGCCCCTGCAGCCGGGCCTCGGCGTTCCACGCCGTCTGGCCGTGGCGCACGATATAGACGAGCGGGTACATCAGGTCTTCCGGAAGAGGTCAGGCGGTGGCGTCAGTCCTTGACCGTCGAAATATCCGGCGCGTCGACCGCCTTCATGCCGACGACATGATAGCCGGAATCGACATGATGGATCTCGCCGGTGACGCCGCGCGAAAGGTCGGACAGGAAATAGACGCCGGAATCGCCAACCTCCTCCTGCGTGACCGTCTGCTTCAACGGCGAATTGTATTCGTTCCATTTCAGGATATAGCGGAAATCGCCGATGCCGGATGCGGCAAGCGTCTTGATCGGGCCGGCGGAGATCGCGTTGACACGGATCTTCTTGGCGCCGAGGTCGACGGCCAGATAGCGCACGCTGGCTTCGAGTGCCGCCTTGGCGACACCCATGACGTTGTAGTGCGGCATCACCTTTTCCGCACCGTAATAGGTCAGCGTCAGCAGCGAGCCGCCGTCGGTCATCAGCGCCTCGGCACGTTTGGCGATGGTCGTGAAGGAATAGACCGAAATATCCATGGTACGCAGGAAATTATCGCGCGTCGTCTCGACATAGCGGCCGGTCAGCTCGTCCTTGTCGGAAAAGGCGATGGCGTGGACGAGGAAATCGAGCTTGCCCCAATGGCTGGCGATATCGGCGAACACCGCATCGAGGCTGGCCGGGTCGGTCACATCACAATGGCCCGCGACATGCGCGCCCAGTTCCGCCGCAAGCGGCTCGACACGTTTCTTGAACGCCTCGCCCTGATAGGTCAGCGCGATCTCGGCGCCGTGGTCGACACAGGCCTTGGCGATGCCGTAAGCAATCGAGCGATTGTTGGCGATGCCAAGGATAAGGCCGCGCTTGCCGGCCATAAGGCCCCGTTCACCCGCCATGTCAGCGCTCTCCGCAAGGTTCTCTGCTTTGTGAAGTGCCTATCGCACAGCCACAGTGCCCCTTCAAGCGTTCAAAGCGGACAGTTCGGGGACAAAGCCGATGGTCTACAGAGCCGCGCGCCCTTTGGGCGCGCAAAGGACGCTGTAGCGCTTTGACCTTGCAGTCGTGGACCAGTGGAAAAATCCGACGCCAGGATCGGTGTGGCACGGCGGAAGATGACCCTTTGGCGGAAGTTCGTTGGCCAGTGGCCGAAGTCACGCTCATGACCCCGAGCCGACTTCCATACTTTGGGCCGTGGACGATCGCTTTGCGCCTCATCTCGGCCATTCAAGTTAGCTCGGCCATTGCCTTAAACCGGACATTATAGGCGACCGCGCCGGGGGCCGGCATTCGAAACCCTTCACAATAGCCGTGATTCCGGAAGCTTCTTAGAAGCGGCCACTTAAGATAGGCGTCGCCTATTGCAGTCCGATGCGTCCCGTAGCCGACGAAAACGCGGATAAGAAGCTAAACCGCGCTGGAGATCACATCGAAGCCAGTCGACCTCCGCCTGGACAACGGCTCCCGATAAACAGTCCACGCACCGCCGGTATCCCGGCAGCGCCTGGGAAAATTTCAGCCATTGCTCGGTCAGGAAGACGCAGGTGTTCCGTCAGCACGCCCTGTATGATCGATCGTACGTCCGTCGTAGCAGCCAAGTCTGTTCCGCCATGAAGCAGGTCTCGAGCAAGACCGGGCCAGCGATTGCCTACTCGCCCGCCGGCAACGGCGCCACCCATTAACAAGGTGACACTCGCGACGCCGTGATCAGTGCCGCCGTCGGTGTTGGGCACCACGGAACGGCCGAACTCCGTGACCACCAGCACCGCCGTCCTGTTCCAGGCAGGCCCGGACGCTTGGGCAAATGCAATGAGGCCCCGCGCCAGCCCATTCAAACTCCGCGCCAGCCTTCCGAAGTCCGCTCCCTGCGCCACATGCGTGTCGAAGCCGGCCACCTCGAGCATCGCGATCCGCGGTCCGCCCGTAGCTGACAGGGCAAGCGCCGCGCTCCTGGCCGCGTCGCCGAAGCGAGCCGCGTCGCATGCGGCATGTTGTTCCAGCAGGCTTTCGCTGCCCTTTGCGCCGGACGGCCAAGTGCCCTCGGCGTAGAGGCGGACGAGGTCGAGCCGAGGATTGGCCAGCGCAAGATGGGCCAGCATGTCCATCGATCGATCGGCCGGTCTGGCCCGCCACACCGCCTTCTGCCGGCGCGACAGTACAGACGAAGCCCGGTCGAGCCATCCGGCGCTGCCGCCGTCAATATCGCCGTCGAACAGCGCCGCCTGGGCGGTCGCGTGGGACCGGCCCGCATCCGGAATGGCGGTCGCGGGCACGATGAGCAACTCGCCGCACGAGTAGTGGGGCAGGAGAGACCCGAGCGCCGGATGAAGCGCGAAGAGCCCGTCGAGCTTGAGCATCTCGGCGACGCCAGAGTTCGGGAAAGGCACGAGGGGCCCGCGCACCGAGGCAAAATGCGGATCGCCGTAGGGCGGCACGGCAGCTAGTGCATCGAGTCCGCCACGCACGTGGACGAGCAGAAGGCGAGGATCTTCGTCCACAAGCGAGGCACCGGCCAGACGCACGCTACCGAACGCGGACGCCAAGGCCAAACCTTGCAGCGCTGCCCTTCGGGTCAGTTGCATTTAGGCTCGTCCGAACTTGGGTTCACCGGCGTACCCGCGGTCATATACCCTAGCAGATCCGTATTCGGGCTAAGACTTCCCGTTGTCAGAGCCTTGTTCGTCGGCTGCGCGTTGCGAACCAAAAGGCCGGCAAGTGCCGGGGCTGCGAAAGATGTGCCCGAACAGATGTTCCTCCGGAGCTTGCCGTTCTTTCGGCTCTTCCACAGTGACAGGACATTGACGCCCGGTTCGGCATAGGACGCGCCGAACGCCCCCCCGCGCCATAGCGTGTCGCACCAGGCGTTGCTGATGCCTTGGCATTTCCCAGGAGTTGCCACCTGAATATATTCGCTGTTGGAAGCCGAAGCGCTGTATATCGCTCCCACCTTGTTTCCTGTCGTCACAGGCGAAAAATAAGTCGCCGCATTGGCCGGGAAATAAGACTGTACCCAAGGGCCCTCTTCGTCTTCCCGGGGGTTGCCCGCAGCTACCACAACGCGCACCTGACGGTCGGCGATCTGATAAAGAAGGGCGTCGAGAAATTTAAGATCTTGCAACGTGCTTCCGCGTCTGGTGCTCTCCAGATATAATGCACCCCAACTCAAGTTCAGAATATCCCCAGCGACCGCGTTGTCCCGAACATGGCGAAGCGCGAGAAGAGGCGGGCCGAAAATTTCGGTCTTCAGCTTACTGAAGGCCTTTACGATCTTGAGCGGGGCGTCGGGGCTGACACCAACCAGACCTATATACTGGTCGCCCTGCTTGACACGCTTTCCGCCGATAACTGCTGCCACCATCGTCCCGTGCCCTACCGTGTCGTCGAGGCTCGACACGGTCTGGCATGGGCTGCTCGTGCAATCGATGGCTTCCTGAACCTTGAGGAGCCCGGCGGTGACAACGCTCCAATCCACTCCGCTGTCGATGATCCATACGGTGGGCGATCCTGAAGCCACCGGCTGTGGTGACCCGACGACCCTGCAGACGCTGGGAGGGACAACATCCGCAGTCGGCGAGATGCCCAGGAGTTCCGGCCCCTCGCAGGTGGCACCATCGAACAGGTTCACCACGAAAGGATCCGGCTCCTCATATCCCCTGGAGCGCAGCTCTTCGATCTCGCTCTCGGAAAAGGTCCCCGTCACGATGCTGATACCGATATCCGGCATGTCCACCGCTTCCAGCTTGCCCTTGCCTGCGATGAACTTGTTTAGCGCGCCGATATCCTTGCGTAACTCCGCCGCCCTGGCGATGTCGACGATGAAAGTCTTTTCGATGTCACCGCTGTCGGTGAAGCCCTCCTCGCCTGACGCTTCCGGTCTCGCTGTTCCGACAACGGCGAGGAGACAGCCGAGCAACAGCACACGAAGTTGAGCAAGTATCATTCGTACACCCTCCGGCTGTCGTTACTGATACCGCGAGGATCAGAATGCTCCCAATACGGCTTTCTGTCCATGAAAACATCGAGTCGATGCGAGCATGCCGCCTGCGCATTGCTTGCGACAGATGCAAAATGCGTTTAGGCTATTTGCATTGACCTCGGAGGGGAGCCTCGGCGATGCCCAGGGCAGAATTGAAGCCAGGTCGGCAAGTCCAAGAGATCGGCGCAGCGATCGTAGGGGCCTGGCTCAAGCTTTTGCCGGCCTCGTCACGTATCTTGTCCATGGATTCAACAGATCCCCTAACAATTACCATTGATCGGCAGATTTTCGCCGTCGGTGATACTATCAGACTTCGGCCGGAAGCAGGCCGTGCCATCGGCAACATCAGGGTCCGGACCGCCGCCGCCGGAACAGCGCCACATTCGCAGACGCTGACGATAGAAGATCTGAATGGTCAGCCCATAAAATACGAGGATGACCCTCTCGACGGGGGCGACGCGATCCCGAATGCTGCCGCCTATGCGGACCTGAAGCGTGATCTCAAATTGGTGCTGGAAGACATCGTGGAAACGGGAGTGTCTGTCGAAGTTCACGTGGACGAACCGAACTTGATCAACGTGGTGGTGCCCCAGGTGCCGAGGGGGGTCCTGACCCGCAGCGATCTGATCGATTATCTCCACGACTATCACAAATACGCCCAGGGCAGGCACTACCATGACGAGCTCGCCACGGCCGTGCTCTTCGGCTGCAGGTAGTCGCCAGTCCCTACTCGGGCAATCCCGCTTCCCGCATACCGTTGAGCAGCGTGTTACGGTCTCCGTCCAGCTTGTAGGGTTCCTTGGTGGCGAACCGCCGCCCGGAGAACTCCGGTGCGCCACGCAGAACCAGAAACGTGTAGCTCTTCGCCTCTTGGCTTCGGCCAAGCAGGGCGTTCGCTGCAGCCAGATAGACCTTAACCCAGGTCGGCATGGTGGACGAGCGGCCCAGATCGACAACTGCCTTATCCGGACGGTGGGCAATGAAATGGGCAACACCGCGGAACGGCCAATACCATGAAGGCTCGTACAGGGGATCGAGCACTCGCGCCCGTTCGAACCAGTCCAAGGCACTTTGGGGCTCGCCGGCAAATGTTTGATAAGTCCCTTGATAGGAGACCTGCTCGGGATCGTGCGGATTGAGTTCGAGCGCGCGTGTGTATAGCTGAGATGCGACGTCGAAATCACGACGGTGGAGGAGCACCCAGCCCAGTATGTTCAGGCAGACTGGATCATTGGGGGAAAGCGCCACCGCTTTTTTGGCGATGTCATAAGCCTCGGCAAGCACCGCATCCGACGGCCCCATGTCGCGAAACCATTCAAGCTGCTTATAGTGGGCGAGCTTGGCGTACGCGCGCCCGTAGGATGGATCGAGCTCGATCGCTCGCTGATACCACTGTCGAGCCTCCATTTCGGCCGCGATGTCGCCCAGGGGCAGGGCATTGCCCCGGAGCACGCACTCATAGGCCGCGAGATTGGCAGGTGGTTTACGCCGCGCCTTCTCGGCGCCTGCGGCCGTAAGACGGCCGATAACGGTCCCGACGATCTTCCCGATCAGTTCGTCCTGGACATCGAAGATGTCCTGCTCGTCCCCGTCGTAGCGCTCGGCCCACAAGCACTCACCCGAGGTTGCGTCGACCAGCTCGCATGTAATGCGCATTCGCCGGCCCATGCGGCGGATGCCGCCTTCGATGACGAAATCCACGCCGTTATCCGCGACCAGGTCCACATCCTTGAGCCGCGTCGACGTATAATGGGACGCAACCGTAAGCTGAGTAAAGCGCGTCAGTTCCGTGACGATGTCTTCGGTGAAGCCGCCACTGAAATAGGGTTGGACGTCGCCCGCGCTCTTGAACGGGCGAACGAGGATGGAGGGCTTGCTCGGACCAGCCACCTGCGCAGTCGATGCAGGTGGCAGCCCTTTGGGCTTTTGGAATAACGAGTATACGGGAATCGGGCGTGGAATGTTCTTGAGATGCTGTTCGCCGCAATATTCAAACGGAAGATTAAATTTGTCGCGAACTTCGTCGTGTACCTTTCCGGAAAGGCAGATACCGCCCGGGCTGGCGAACTGTTCCAGGCGCGCGGCTATGTTGACGGTATCTCCAAACACATCGCCATCGGTATCGACAATAATATCACCGAAGTTGATCCCAATCCGGAGAAAAATTTCCTGGCTGGCCTTCCCCGAAGACTGGCCGACAAGCAGTTCCTGGACTTCCACTGCTGACTGCACGGCTCCGAAAGCGCTTGGAAACTCGGCGAGCATCCCGTCTCCGGTCGTTCTCACAACCCGTCCCCGGTGCTGCGTGATCCTAGGCTCTATTTCGTCCTGCATGAGATGTTTGACGAGCGCGAAGGTGCGCTCTTCGTCGCGGGCCATCAGCGACGAGTAACCGACCATGTCAGCAGCCAGGATAGCCGTCAGACGTCGCTGAAGATTGCTGTCGCCCGCGTTCATTATCTCCCTCGGCGGGTTATATTTATGTTCGACGTCGGCTTGACGATATCAAAGCGTCTCGCAGGAGTTTGCATCATACTCCAGTGCGTGTCAGCGTGCGAATGAGCAATTGGTGCCGATACTGTAGAGGATTGAACATGTGAGGGCCGTGCTTGGGTGAGGGGTCCATATTGCCGGAGCGGCGGGCGTCCGAGGCAGGGGCCGGCGGGTCAAGCCTGGTTTACGGCCCCATCGTGATCACCGATCCCACGCTCAGATGCCCGATCACGGTCGCGGTCGGTCCCGTCCGAGGGGCCAGACCTTCTCGTTTTGTGTCAGGGTGGGGCAACACCACCCAGGAGGCGGTAACCGCCTGCGGGTATGAGGCCGATGAAACCTATTTCGCCCAGATGATCCCTCATGAGCGACTCTCACGCGCCCGCGCCGGCGAATTGCGCGGGCGCGTGATCGAGCCGCCTGCACTCACACTTTTCAGTGATGCGCAGTATTGCGAGCGGCTGCATTGGAACAAAAACGTCGATGATAGCCGCGCGGTCCCGATCCGCTGGCGCAGGTCGCAGCCGCTGGACTGGATCCGGAGCGATCCGCGCTTCAGCACGAGCGAGGCCTGGGTGCCTGCGGGATTGTGCTTTCTCGGGTATCCCAACGATGAGTCATCAGGTCTGCCCCCGGCGGACTCCAATGGTCTTGCGAGGGGATCGAGCATAGAGGACGCGGTCGTGCGCGGCTTCTGCGAAGTCGTGGAGCGCGATGCAACAGCCATTTGGTGGTACAATCGGCTGGTTCTGCCTCGGATAGACCTGACTTCGCTGTCGGATGGACTGGCGTCCCAGTACGCCGATTGGCTGCTGACGCAGAACCGCGAATTGCGGCTTCTGCTCCTGACGCTTGACCTGCCCATCCCCATTGTCGCTGCAATTTCTCATCACGTTGGGGGTGGCGCGATTGCGTTCGGATTCGCGGCCGGACGATCCATGTCGGAGGCGGCCCGGCGCGCGGTGGGGGAACTTGCAGAATGTGAGGCGAACCTTACCCTGCTCAAACGGAATGCCGATACGTCCGGCACGGCGGCCTTCACCCCCGGCGCGCTGCACCTCTATCGGTGGCACATGGACGAGAACATTCATCGCCTTCCTCACCTTTCCGGCAATTCAGCAGTTCAGGCCTCGTCGGCCGAGTTGCGACTGGATTGGAACTATTGCCTCGACATCTGCCACGAGCAGGAACTTGAGATCTTCGCGGTCAACCTGACGCACAACGCCGAATCGCCTGTTGCACGAGTGTTTGTACCTGGACTTCGTCCTACCAAGCCCCGGTTGGGCGGCGGCAGGCTCTATGATGTTCCTGTGCGCCTAGGTTTGAAGCCATCAGTTTCCCAGGCCATCAACGAGGTTCCCTTTCCATTGTGATTCGTATGGTCGCGGGCATGCCCACCCCGGAGTGCCCGCTTTTCACATACGACATCAAGCGCCGGCCTTTTCGACCGTCAGCCCTTTCGCCGGCGCATCAGCGCCTCGAGCTCGGCGTCGCCGCCTTCCGGCAGCATCAGCCGCACGTGTGCGTGGAGGTCGCCGTGACCGCCGGCTATCCATGGTACGCAGGAAATTGTCGCGCGTCGTCTCGACATAGCGGCCGGTCAGCTCGTCCTTGTCGGAAAAGGCGATAGCGTGGACGAGGAAATCGAGCTTGCCCCAATGGCTGGCGATGTCGGCGAACACCGCATCGAGGCTGGCCGGGTCGGTCACATCACAATGGCCGGCGACATGCGCGCCCAGTTCCGCCGCGAGCGGCTCGACACGCCTCACTTCTGAACTCGTCGCGGCTATGCTTGGGCCTGGTTCGCGTTGCCAGGTGGACGGAGGGCTCCGCTGACAGGGCCGTCAGCGACCTTGTCCTGGATCTGGTGGTTCGATCGATCCTGAATTTCGAAGTGGTCGACGTCGTGGATTTTCAAGCGCAGGGACCGCTGACCCAAGCGCCTGACACTGCGCTACCAGACTGGCTGTTGCAAACCAGGGCAACGGTGGTGGGCGACAGAGTGGGCCTGACATTTGCATTAATTGCGCCCGGTGACAGCCGGCTCTTGTGGTCGCATACGGATTTTCTCGAGCCGGCCGACCTGACTGGCCCGGCGAGCCTGAAGCTGATGTCGTTGGTCAATCAGATCGTGTTTTCGATCCTCGAATTCGTTCTCGATCCTAAGTCCATCCGCGACGAGCCCCGACACCGGGCGTCTCGGCTTGCATTGACAGCGCTGCGACAGGTATTCCGCATGCGCGATACGGACCTGGATTCGGCGGAGCGCATGCTCGCCGAAGCATATGAGCTAGACCCGCGTAGCACGTATCTGGGGTGGCAGCTGTTTGTGTTTGTCACCCGCTTTGGCGAGAGACGGGTCGGCCGCTCGGGCACCTTTCACGATCAGGTTCGGGAATGCGCCAGTCGCGCCGTCGAAGTGGCCCCCTTCAATCCTATCACCCTGGCGTTGGCCGCTCATGCCCATTCGTTCGTTTTTCGTGAATACGCACAGGCACTGGAACTCGCCGATCGAGCGATAGCCGCTAACCCGCTGCAAGCCATTTGCTGGGACATGCGTGCCTTGACGCTCGGCTACCTCGGCGAGGTAAAGCGTGGCTATGAGGATGCGATACACACGCGCGCTGGGCGGACCGCCCCTGTATCGCTACTGCATCGATGCCACGTGATGCATTTTGGCAACTTTGAACGCCGAAGAGCCACGCGGGTCGAAATCTGGTTCCAGTACGAAGCCCGCATCGGCAAGAAGAACGACTTGGTCCGGCAATGGGCGAGGCGCGCCACGCGTTGGCCCTTGGACCAACGCTGCGAGAGCACCAAACTGTTCGCCGCAATCTGTCCGGCGCACCACTTGCTGCTGCTCGATCGCGCCGGCTGGCACGCCACTTCCATGTTCGATGTGCACAAAAACCGCATCTTCGACAGCTACGACGCCACCATCAATGCCGCTGCGACGCCTGGGTCAGGCTCCTCGCTCGACCCCGGACTGTCACACCATCGGAATTCACGACGGGGCTCACGTCGTCATTCTTCGCGACTGTTGGTATTGCCCAATTGCAACCGTTCAAATCGCCGGCAGACAGCACGTCATTACATCCCTCTACTATCCATTCTTGACAAGAAGGAGTAAGAGAAACACAAGCGAGACCTTGACAGCTGTACGACGTAGTGCAAGCGTGCGGCTGCAACGTTTTTGAAGCATAAGGGAAGGGCCAGGTTATGAAGATTGTAATCTCGAGTAGTGTTCCCTCTTTGACGAGCAAGGGTACTCGTTATGGGCAAGTTGGAGGCCGCAAATCCGGCTGCCGTAAAACCCGCTAGTCTCAAGTGTTGTATGAACCCCAGGTGGTCGACATAGATTGCCGACCACTTGGTTTATGGTCCCCTGTGAGGATCGACGATGGGCCAAGTTGAATTCTATCGAGTTTGGCCCGAAGCTCCGTTTCCCGCGCAACCTTCAATAACAATCAACGGGGAGATACCAGCAAGGGCACACCAATTTTGCGAACCCTACTTAGTCGCTAACTCTGTTGGATGGCTGCTTTATCCGCCGACTGACTTTAATTTGATATGGGATGGCGCCCAAACACTGATCCAGTTTGAGGGTGAAGATACTTGGGTAGTTGTTGATCATATTTTCTTGCCTGGTTTTGCAGATTTGTGGTTGAAGTATTTCCCTGATAGGCTTAGTATTGCTATGCCAGTTTTTATTGAGGCTTTTCCTGAGCGGGGAATACTGCAGATTTGGACTGGTTATTTTTGCCGCACCGAACCGGGCGATAGCTTGTGGATCCGTTCGCCGATCAATCAAACCTCCTCAAACGCATTTCGCATTGTTGAGGGCATCGTAGAAACTGACTGGTGGGCTGGCCCCCTCTTCACAAATATCGAGATTGTGAAGGCGGACTTTCCTATTGCTTTTCGTAGGCATTGCCCGATTCTGCAAATCGTCCCGTTTCCGAAGACATACCATCAGATGCGACGGAACGACGTTGTACGGGTTTCAGATATCGACAATGGATTCCCAGCTTCGTACCTAGACTCCATGGAACAGACCTTCAGGCGAAGAAATTCCGAGAACCCAGGTTCGTACCGCCGCATGACGCGTGGGCGAGGCTCCGTGACATAATTTGCACTGTCGATAGCTGGCTGGCGGACATAGATGCGGAGCAGATCTCCACAAGCAATTGGCTGCCTGTGTTTGGGAATCTTCCTATTCTCGATTCAGGACTTGGTTCTAAAATTCTTGTCCGGAACTTATCCGGTCACGCAAGCTATGACGATCCGGGCGGTAGTCGCCTTGCCCATCCTGTCTTTCCTTGTGTGGGCGTCGACTGGAACGACGTCGCTGCGCTCACCGAGAATGATCTTGCTCATAGTTCGCGCGGTAACCGCCTTCGGGGCATATCTTTGCTACTACATGGCGGTCGCCGCGCTGCCGCTGGCAGACGCCGTTGCATTGTCCTTCGTCGCGCCGCTGATGATCGCCGGTTTGGCCATCCTGGTGCTCGGCGAGAGCCTTACTTGGCCAACTCTTGCTGCCCTTGTCGCTGGCCTTGTCGGTGTCGTCATCATACTTCGCCCAGGCGAAGCTCTTTTCGAATGGGCCGCGCTGCTGATGCTACTATCAGCGGGCCTCTACAGCACTGCCCAAGTGCTGGCTCGCAAGCTCGGCGACAGCGATAGCGCGCAGGTAATAACGTTCTACCAGAACCTCGCCTTCATTCTCATAGCCCCGTTGTTGGCAATACTATTCCGCGTAGGCGATTTCAGCCACAGAAACCACCCGAGCCTTGACTTCCTCACTCGGCCATGGACGGTTCCCAGTTTACGCGACTTTCTCCTAATGGCGGCATGTGGGGTTATCTTCTCAGTGGGGATGACGCTAATATCCCAAGCTTACCGGCTCGCGCGAGCCGCTAGGGTGTCGGTGTTCGAATATAGCGCCATTCTTTGGGCGCCGCTCTGGGGTTTTGTATTCTTCTCTGAGGTGCCGCACATTACCACCGTCGTGGGCGCCGCGATTATTTGCGGGGCCGGCCTCCTCACTGTCCGCAGAACATAGTCCGATCCCTGTAATATATTGGAGATCCATGACAATGTCCCACAGGTTGAGTACGCCCCGCGGCGCCGGCCTTTTCGACCGTCAGCCCTTTCGCCGGCGCATCAGCGCCTCGAGCTCGGCGTCGCCGCCTTCCGGCAGCATCAGCCGCACGTGTGCGTAGAGATCGCCGTGACCGCTGGCCTTTTCCGGCAGGCCCCTGCCCTTCAGCCGCAGAACCTTGTCCGAGCTCGACCAAGGGGGAACATTGACCGCAATCCTGCCGGTCGGGGTTTCGACCGCCACCTTGGCGCCATGCACCGCATCGGCCAGTTCCACCGGCAGGTCGACATGCAGGTCGCGGCCCTCGACGCGGTAGCGCGGGTGCCGGCGGAAACGGATTTTAACCAGCGCATCGCCCGGCTGCCCCGGTCCTTGCTCACCCTGGCCTTTCAACCGGATGGTCTGGCCGTCCTCGACATAGGCCGGCAACTTGACCGCCATCTTGCGGCCGTCGGGGAACATCGCCGTCACCTTCTCGGCGGTGGCGGCTTCCTCGATGGTGACGTCCAGCGTCACGTTGAGATCTGCGGCGGTCGGGGCCTGACGGCGGCCGCCGGTGCCGGCGCCGCGCTGCTGGGTGAAAGCATCGCCGAAGATCTGGCTGAAGATGTCGCTGTTGCCGTCGAACGGATCGCCGCCGGGACGCCCCGTGCGGAATTCGAAATGCGCGCCGCCCGGCCCTTGCTGCCGGCGGAAACCGGCGAAAGGATCGGCGCCGCCAGCCGCGCCTTCGAAACCCTGGAAACGCTGTTTGCCATCGGCGTCGATCTCGCCGCGATCGAATGCCGCCCGGTTCTTCTCGTCGCCGACGATCTCGTAAGCCTGGTTGGCGGCGGCAAAACGGTCCTTCGCCTTGGGATCATCCGGATTCTGGTCCGGATGATACTTCTTGGCGAGCTTCCGGTATGCGGATTTTATGTCCTTGGCCGATGCGTTCTTGGCAACGCCCAGCACCTCATAGGGGTCGCGCATGCTTACTGCCCTGGAGAAGGAGTGAGTCCATAATCGCCTCCTATATGCGCTCGCATAGGAAGGAATTCCAGTGGCTTACCGCCATGTCGCCGGCGGAAAATCAGAGCGCCTTGAAGTCCTGTATGCGCCAGATGCTGCCGCCGGCCAGGCATATTTCGCCTTTGAACAGCGCAACGCCGTCGAAGCTTTCGCGCGATGCGGTGAAGCGACGACATGTCTCGCCGTTAGCCCTGAATTCCGCAAGCTCGGTGATGGAGCCGCGCGAGCCGGTGTCGGCATTCGCCCAGGGAACGGCCTGCCCGGCCAGTTGCTCGACGTCGGCGGAGGACACGGCATTGCGGATCGTGGCCTGATCGGAGGCGCGGTCCTGATCGAGCGGCGTGACTGAGGCCGGCGTGCTCGAGGTCAGTATCGAGCGGTCGACCTCCGCCTGCTCCAGGCTGAAGCCGCCGCCACAGGCGACAAGCGGCAGGATGATTGTCACGATCATGGCTTTGGCGCTGGCCGAAGCAATAACGCTCCATTGCCCACTGTCAAAAGCTTGCGCGATACGCGACAATCGGCAATCTCCCCAGCCGGCGACAAATTTGGGAAAACTATGAGCGAAACCGGGTTAACAAGCGGTGACTTTACCGAGGCGGCGGAGCCGTTCCGGCTCTTTGCGGCGTGGCTCGACGACGCGACGAAGAGCGAGATCAACGACCCCAACAGCGTGGCGCTGGCGACCGTTGATGCCGAAGGCATGCCGAATGTCCGTATGGTGCTGCTTAAGGGCTTCGACGAGGGCGGCTTTGTCTTCTACACGAACTTCGAGAGCGCCAAGGGCCGTGAGATTCTTGGCAGCATGAAAGCGGCGATGTGCTTCCACTGGAAATCGCTGCGCCGGCAGGTGCGAGCGCGCGGCCCGGTGGAGATCGTCACCGACGCCGAAGCCGACGCCTATTACGCGACGCGTCCGCGCGGCAGCCGCATCGGCGCCTGGGCCTCCAAACAGTCGCGGCCGCTGGAGAGCCGCTTCGCGCTGGAAAAGGCGGTCGCCGAATACACGGCGCGCCATGCGATCGGCGACATCCCGCGGCCAAAACACTGGTCAGGCTTCCGCATCGTGCCGCAGACCATCGAGTTCTGGCACGACCGTCCGTTCCGGCTGCACGACCGTGTCGTGTTTTCGCGCAATGTCGAGGGCGGCTGGGACAAGGTGAGGCTTTATCCGTAGGGCACGACGGTGGAGCGCCGATCTCTCCCCTTGTGGGGACATGCCCGGCAGGGCAGAGGGGGGGCGCTTCGCGCCAGCCTGTCAATTGATCGAAATCGCGCCCTTGCGCCCGTTCTCAGTGGCTCGCAGGCTGAACCAAAGGGTAGTGCTCTACGGCGCCCCCATCTGTCCTGCCGGACATCTCCCCCACAAGGGTGTTTGGACCGGAGACATCGCGAACAGGTGTGCGAGGACATCGCGAACAGTTTTGCGCGTTTTGCGCGAGGGGGTTCGGGATGCCATTCGGGGACAACAGCGCGATGAAACAGAAACTGGAATTCGTCATGTTGGCGAGCGCGGCGGGGGCGAATGTGAGCGCGTTGTGTCGTCGCTTCGGGATCGGCCGAACGTTGGCTCACAAGTTGCTCGCGCGCTATCGAGCGGAAGGCGAAGCCGGGCTTGTGGAGCGCTCGCGCCAGCCGCGCTCGAGCCCACGGCGCAGCGCCCCGGAGGTCGAAGCGGCGGCGCTTTCGGTGCGCACGGCGCATCCGGCGTGGGGCGGGCGCAAGATCGCGCGGGTGCTTTCGCGCCAGGGGCTTGGCCATCCGGCCGCTTCGACGGTGACGGGCATCCTGCGCCGCAACGGCGTCGAGCTGGGTGCGCTCGGTGGCGGCGCCAAAGCGTTCATCCGCTTCGAGCATGCCGCACCCAACGACCTGTGGCAGATGGACTTCAAGGGCCATGTGCCGTTGCGCGCCGGCCGGCTGCATCCGCTGACCGTGCTCGACAATCATTCGCGGTTCTCGCTGGTGCTGGAAGCTTGCCCCGACCAGACTACCCAAACCGTGCAAACGCGCCTGATCGCGGCCTTCCGGCGCTACGGTCTGCCGTGGCGCATCGCCACCGACAATGGCCCGCCATGGGGCGATGGTGGCCGCAACAACTTCACGCTGCTCACCGTCTGGCTGATCGAAACCAGCGTCGCCGTCAGCCACTCCAGGCCTTGCCATCCGCAGACGCTGGGCAAGGACGAGCGCTTCCATCGCTCGCTCAAGGCCGAGGCGCTGCAGGGGCCACCCTTCGCCGATCTCGCCAAGGCTCAGGATGCCTTCGATCGCTGGCGCCATGTCTACAACGTCCAGCGTCCCCACGACGCGCTGGACGGCGGCGTGCCGCTCGACCGCTACCGGGCTTCGCAGCGTCAGTATCGCGAAACGGTCGAGCCGTTCGAATACGCCAAGGACGATCTTATCCGACGCGTTCAGCAGCATGGCTTCGTCTCTATTCTCGGCCGCAAAATGCGCCTGTGCAGAGCCTTCGCCGGAAAATCCGTTGCCTTCCGTCCGACCGCCAAGGACGGCCTCTTCGACGCCTGGTTCAGGCACCAGAAAATAGAAACCATCGACCTCAACGCAAGCAAAAGATAAGGTGGGAAACTGTTCGCGATGTCCTCGCACACCTGTTCGCGATGTCCCCGGTCCAAACAGGGTGGAGATCGGCAGCTTCCGCACCGGCGCCCATTTTTCAGCCCTTCTTCCTGGTCATGAAGGCGGCCAAGGCCGGGCCGCTTCTGCCGGATTTCCAATTCCCATTATCACGATCTCGTGTGCGTGAAACGTTCCAGCTTGCAGGAACGAACCAGGAAAGGGCTCAACGCGCCGCTGGCGCAAATTCAGGAGGAAGCAATGCATTCACTCAGGTTGGTCACGATGGCCGGTCTTGCCTGCCTTTTCGCTTGGCAAGCCTTTGCGGAGGACGCGATGGGGACAATGACGGTGATGAAGGGTGGGGAGGTCATGGCGATCATGCCCGATGGGCATATGGGCACCATGATGCCCGACGCGAAGATGAGCGCCGAAATGATGAAAATGGCGAAACCGATCAAGCATTGCATGATGTTGATGACCGACGCCAAAGGCAAGACATTCATGATCGACACGTCTTCGGCAAAGGCCCAGGCCGAATGTAAAAAAATGGCGATGTGACAAAGAGATCATGGCAAGAAAACCCGCCGGTTGCTGCCGGCGGGTCCACGATGCGAGACAAGGCCAGAAGGTCTAGGCCTTCTTCCTGGTCATGAAGGCCGTCAAGGCTGCGCGGGCCTCGTCGGATTTGAGCCGCTCGCGGAAATGCTGGCTTTCCTGGCCGATGCGCTCGACAAGGGCGTCGCGCGAGCCGCGCATCAGGTCGCGCGCGATCTTCAGCGCTTGCGGCGGCTTGACGGCGATCTGGCCCGCCGCCGCCAATACCGATGCTTCGAGTTCCCTCTCCTCGACCACCTCGTAGATCAGCCCGGCGGCCTTCGCCCTCTCGGCCGAAAAGCCCTCGCCGAGGCCAAGCAGCGCGAAGGCGCCTTGGCGGCCGAGGATCTGCGGCGCGAGCAGGCTCGAACCGGCCTCCGGCACAAGGCCGAGATCGACGAAGGGCGTCCGGAATATTGTGCGCGGCGTGGCGAAGGTCAGGTCGCAATGCAGGTTGAGCGTGGTGCCGATACCGACCGCAACGCCGTCGACGCCGGAAACCATCGGCTTTTCCACCTTGGCCAGCGCCATCAGGAAATCCCAGACCTCGGTACCGCCTTCGCCGCCCGCGGCGAAGACCATGAAATCGGCAAGGTCGTTACCGGACGAGAAGGCACCGGGCACGCCGAGAAAGACATGGACGCGGATCGCCGGATCCGCGTCGCCGCCGGCAAGAGCCGCCGACATCGTCGCGTACATGGCGCGGGTCAAGGCGTTCTTCTTGTCCGGACGGTTGATGCGGATGATCTGGATGGCGCCCTGGCGTTCGACGAGGATGTGGTCTGTCACGGATTGGTCCTTTGTGAATTTCGGGCCTTTGTGAATATCGGCGCGTGCGAACGTCAGGCTTAAATCAGCGCCTTGCCGGCAACGGCAAGGCTGTCGGCGCCGCCGACGACGCGCTCCTTCAGCGCGCCCACTTCGCCAAGCAGGTTCTCGGCGAAGAACCGGCAAAGCGCGATGCGGTTTTGGTCGGCAAGCGCGCCGCGCGCCAGATAGGCGCCGCCTGCGGCAAGCGAGATCAGCCTGAGATAGGGTGTGGCGCCGGCCAGCGCCTCGTCCGATCGGCCTTCGGCTTGCAGGTCTTGCAGGAATCGGCTCGCCTGTGACAGGTCGTCGAGCGCCTGGTCAAGGCGATCGGCGGTGCGGCCGAAGCCTTCAAGGTTCGACGCTCGCACCGCATCGGCGACGGCCTTGAGTTCGGCGATGTAGCCATGCACATGCCGGCCGCCGCCGAGCGGCAGCTTGCGTGTCACCAGATCGATCGCCTGGATGCCATTGGTGCCTTCGTAAATGGGCGCGATGCGCGCGTCGCGATAAAGTGCTGCGGCGCCTGTCTCCTCGATGAACCCCATGCCGCCATGCACCTGCAGCCCAAGCGAGGCGACCTCGACGCCGACATCGGTCGAAAAGGCCTTGGCCAGCGGCGTCAACAGATTGGCGCGCTCCTGCCAGTGCTTTGCATCTTCGCTCTGTGACGCGAGATCGATGGCGTGGGCGCAGGAATAGCAGATGGCACGGGCAATCTGGGTCAGCGCTTTCATGGTCAGAAGACTACGCTGGATGTCGGGGTGATGCACGATCGGCGCCATGCCGGCACCGCGATAGCTCGCCGCTTTGCCTTGCCGGCGGTCGTTTGCATAGGCGAGCGCCTTCTGCGTCGCCGCCTCGGCGACCGCGACGCCCTGCATGCCGACGGCAAGGCGCGCATTGTTCATCATGGTGAACATGCAGGCGAGGCCCTTGTTCTCCTCGCCGACCAGCCAGCCGATCGCGCCGGGCGTAGCACCTTCGAAGCCATCGCCATAGATCATGGTGCAGGTCGGCGAAGCGTGGATGCCCAGTTTGTGCTCCAGCCCGGAGCAGAAGACGTCGTTGCGTGCGCCCAGCGCGCCATCGTCGCTGACGAGGAATTTCGGCACCAGGAACAAAGACAAGCCGCGCGTACCGGCCGGCGCGTCCGGCAGCCGCGCCAGCACCAGATGGATGATGTTGTCCGTGAAATCGTGCTCGCCATAGGTGATGAATATCTTTTGCCCGAAGATGCGGTAGGTGCCGTCGCCGGCCGGTTCGGCGCGGGTTCGCAAGGCATTCAGGTCCGATCCTGCCTGCGGCTCGGTCAGGTTCATGGTGCCCATCCATTCGCCGGAGACCAGTTTTTCCAGATATTTGGCCTTGAGCGCCTGCGAGCCATGCTTGTCGAGTGCTTCGACCGCGGCCATGGTCAGCGTCGGGGCGATGCCGAACGCCATCGAGGCGGAGTTCCACATTTCGAGCGCGGCGACGCCGAGCATGGCCGGCAGCGCCTGGCCGCCATACGCTTCCGGCGCGGAAAGCGCATTCCAGCCGCCGCCGATCCAGCGGGGATAAAGTTCCTTCCAGCCGGGCGGGGTAGTGACGGCAGCGCCGTTGAGCACCGCGCCGTGCTGGTCGCCGACCGTGTAGAGCGGCGCCACCTCCTCGCTGGCGAAGCGGCCGGCCTCGGCCAGAATGGCGTCGACAAGGTCCTCGCCGAGTTCGCCAAAGGTGCCGGCATCGAGCGCCGGCTTCAAGCCGGCGACATGTTTCAGGGTGAAGGCGATTTCCTCGACCGGTGCCCGATACATGGCGCTCGCTCCTCCTTAGTCCGGCCCTCTCCAGTCTGGCCCTCCCCAGTCTGGCAGGTCTACTTAAGACCTGTGCCGATGCAAAATCATCTGCTTTCGGAGTTCCCTGTCCATCTTCTTTTTACGTAAACGTCAAACTTTGTCACGCGGATTTTGCAATTGCTGGCTCGTATGCAAAATTACTTAGAGCCGCGCATCAGGGATGACGATAATGCCAAACCAACAGACCCGCACCGCCCGTCTCGAAGCCCGTATTTCGCCGGATATGCTGGACGTGGTGAAACGTGCCGCCGAAATCCAGGGCCGCAGCGTCAGCGACTTCGTGGTCGCCGCCGCTCAAGAGGCGGCGCAGCGTACTATCGAGAACACCACTATCATGCGTATTTCCGTCGAGGATCAGCGCGCCATGATGGAGGCGATTCTCAATCCGCCCGAGCCCAATGAAGCACTGCGCAAAACCGCCGACGCCCACAAACGGCTTGTCGTCGAATCCCGGTGAATTTCACCATCATCATCGAACCGCTCGGCGGATCGCATGATCGCAAGGCGTTCAGCTGCGGGGTGTCGGCGCTCGACCGCTATATACGGGAGCAAGCCAGCCAGGATGTCAAACGCCGAGTCGGCAACTGCTTCGTTGCCGTGGATCGCGATGTCGGCGCGATCGCCGGATATTACACTTTGGCGGCGTCGAGCATACCGATCGCGTCCTTGCCTGACGAACAGACAAAACATCTGCCACGCTACCCGGTTCTGCCCGCGATATTGGTCGGCAGGCTGGCCGTCGATGCCCGATACCAGCGGCGGCGGGTCGGGTCGGCGCTGATCGTGGATGCGCTACGACGTAGCGTTAGCGCTGCCCCAGCAGCCTTCCCGTTGATTGTCGATGCCAAGGGTGACCAGGCGGTCGCGTATTATCGCAGGCATGGCTTCACCTCGTTTCAGAGCCGCCCGCTATCACTGTTCCTGCCCATAGCAACAGCGTTGAAGCTATTTGGCTGACAATCGCAACCATCGCCTTGCTCTTGAGGAGCACCAAGGATCGCTTCGCCAGCGCTCCAACTCGCCCACTCGGCACCCGAAGCATTTCCTTAACCATGGCGGTTCAGGATTTGGCTTTGGCCAGCAAGGATGTGCTGTTTGAAAACGCCGGCGCGCCCCCTTGTCCGCTCAGCGCTTCTCCTCGTCGCGGCCGCGATGACCCTGGCGCTGACGCCGGCAAAGGCCTCGGATTTCTCCGAACCTTGGAAGGATGCCGACCGGGCGCTGGTCGTCGACGCCTACGAATACAATTCCATCGACTGGACCCGGCTAGCCGCCGACAAGCGTCTTGTCGGCTTCATCAACAAGGCATCCGACGGAATGCCGCCACCATATTTCTGTTTCGGCGACGAGACCGAGACGCGGCTGTGCAAGACGCTTTGGAAGCGCCATGCCATGGCACAGGAACTGTTCCAGACGCGCAAGGTGGTGGCCAAGGCGCTGGGCCTGAAATGGGGTGCCTATCATCTCGCCCGCCCCGGCAACCCCGTGGGACAGGCCAATAATTTCATCAATTTCGTGAAACCCGGGCCGGATGACCTGCTTGCCCTCGACATCGAGGACGATGACCCCACCCAATGGATGTCGCTCGAGGATGCCGAGGAATTCGTGCGCCATGTGCATCGTCGGGTTGGCCGCTTTCCAGTGCTCTACACCAACGGCACGACAGCCAGGCATATCGCCGACAACAAGTATAAATACCCGCTCCTGTCCCGGCTGCCGCTGTGGTATGCGCGCTACAAGCCAGACATCGGCGTGCATTTTCCGATGGGCAACTGGCAGGGTTATGCGCTCTGGCAGTTTTCGGCGCGAGCAAACTGCGGCCGGTTCCGCTGCCCTTACAGGGTCGCGGGCACACCCAACGATATCGACGTCAGCGTCGCGCCGATGAACGCCACGGAATTGCGCGCGCAGTGGCCGTTCGGCGGCCTGATCGACGTGCAGCCGGATTATCTCACCTCGATACCGGTGCCGCTCTCACGCGAGGCGGGGCTCGCCGGCGGCACCATCACTTACGCCAGCGTGACGCCAGCAAGCTTCGAGGAGATGGTCGCGGTATTCAGGGCGCGCCTGGCCAGGTTCAGCAGCGGCTTTCAAATGCCTGCGGCGAAGGCGGCGCCGGGCCTTCCGCGCGGGATTGCCGAATATGTCGCCTGGACGCGAAACGAAAAGCGTGCGGCATCGGTGCCAGGATTTGTCTCCACCGCCGACGCGGTCAGCAGCGTCTCGACTGAATTCGACCACGGCTTGCGCTGAGGCCGAAGGCCGCCCGAAGCATCAGTTCGCCTGCTCGCGCGCCACCGCCAGCCAGCCAATGTCGCGGCGGCAAAAGCCTTGCGGCCAGTCGATCCGGTCGAGCGCGGCGTAGGCCTTCTTCTGCGCCTCGCCGACGGTGCTGCCGGTCGCCGTGATGTTGAGCACGCGGCCGCCATTGGCGACGAGTGCGCCGCCGTTGATGGCGGTGCCGGCGTGAAAGATCTCGACGCCGTCGCCTGCCGCCGCCTCGACGCCGCGGATGACCGAGCCCTTTTCAGGCGTGCCGGGATAGCCCCTGGCTGCCATCACCACGGTGAGCGCCGCCTCATCGCGCCAGCGCACCGAAGTATGCGCCAGCTGGCCGTCGGCGGCGGCGTTGAGCAGGACGAGCAGATCGTCCTTCAGCCGCATCATCAGCACCTGGCATTCCGGGTCGCCGAAACGGGTATTGTATTCGATCAGCTTCGGCCCGCTGTCAGTGATCATCAGCCCGGCGAACAGCACGCCGGAAAACGGCGCGCCTGTTTCAGCCATGCCGCGCATGGTCGGCTCGACGATCTCGCGCATCGTTCGGTCGATCATTTCCGGCGTCATCACCGGCGCCGGCGAATAGGCGCCCATGCCGCCGGTGTTGGGGCCGGTGTCGCCGTCACTGAGGCGCTTGTGGTCCTGCGCGGTACCGAAGGGCAGCGCCGTGGTGCCGTCGCACAGGCAGAAGAAGCTTGCTTCTTCACCGACGAGAAACTCCTCGACCACCACTTCCGCCCCGGCCTGGCCGAAGGAGCCGTCGAAACAGGCCTCGAGCGCGGCCAGCGCCTCGTCAAGCGTCATGGCGACGGTGACGCCCTTGCCGGCAGCGAGGCCGTCGGCCTTGATGACGATCGGCGCACCCGTCTTCTCGACATAGGTCCTGGCCGAAGCCAGATCGTCGAAGCGGCCATAGGCGGCGGTCGGGATGCCATATCTGGCGCAGAGGTCCTTGGTGAAACCTTTCGAGCCTTCCAGCCGTGCCGCTGCCTTTGACGGTCCGAAGACGCGGATGCCCTCGGCGCGCAGGTCGTCGGCAATGCCGGCGACCAGCGGCCCTTCCGGCCCGACCACGACGAGGCCTATTTCATTCTCGCGGCAGAACCGGGCCACCGCCGTGTGATCGGCAGTATCGAGCCTCACCAGTTCGGCTTCGTGGCCGATGCCCGGATTGCCGGGCGCCGCGTAGAGTTTGGTCAGCAGCGGCGACGCCGCGATCTTCCAGGCCAGCGCATGCTCTCGTCCGCCAGAGCCGATCAGCAAAACACGCATGCCCAGATTCCTCGTCATTCCAAGACCAGGACTGCGCTATTGCGCCGCGCGCGACGGGTCAAGACATTTGGCTGCCGAAGCGCCGATTGCGCGTGGCGAGCGTGCGGGGCTGCTTGACGCTTGACGGCATTCGCCTCTGCTGCCACTCCAGCAAAATGGAAACCCTCCAGTCGAAAGCGGCCCAGGGCCGCGTCGCCGATGCGCCGAGCGGCCACTGGGTCTATCGCGTGCTGCCGCGGCGGTTGTGGCCCTATGCGCAGCTTGCCCGGTGGGACCGGCCGATCGGCTGGCAATTGCTGCTGTGGCCATGCTGGTGGTCGGCTGCGCTTGCCGCGAGCGCCTATCCGCGTCCGACGGACCCGCTTCTCTCTCTGCTGCCGTCGCCTTGGTATCTGCTGCTGTTTTTTCTTGGCGCGTTCGCCATGCGCGGCGCCGGCTGCACCTACAATGATTTGGTCGACGAGGACATCGACAACCAGGTGGAACGCACGCGCTCGCGGCCGCTGCCGGCCGGCAAGGTCACGCGCCGGCAGGCTTGGATGTTTGTTGTCGTGCAGGCACTGGTCGGCCTTGCCGTGCTTTTGCAGTTCAACAGCTTCGCCGTCTTGCTCGGCATCGGTTCGCTGGTCATCGTCGCCGTCTACCCGTTCATGAAGCGGTACACCAATTGGCCGCAACTCGTTCTAGGCCTTGCCTTTTCCTGGGGAGCGCTGATGGGATGGGCGGTCGAGTTCGGCGATCTCGATGGGCCGGCAATCATGCTTTATATCGGCTCGATCCTGTGGGTGATCGGCTACGACACGATCTATGCGCATCAGGACAAGGAAGACGACGCCATCGTCGGCGTGCGCTCGACGGCGCGCCTGTTCGGCGACAACACCAAGGCCTGGCTGGCCGGGCTTTATGGCGGAGCGCTGGTTTGCTTCGCCATTGCCTTCGCCTCGGCGCAGGCACCGGTGCCTGCACTGGCCGGGCTGATCGCCGCCGGCGCGCATATGGCGCGGCAGATCGCCGTGCTCGACATCGACGACCCGGACCAGTGCCTGAGGCTGTTCAGATCGAACAACCAGGTCGGCTGGCTGATCTTCCTCGGCCTGATCGGCGGCGCGGGCTGGGTGGCGCTGAAGCCGCTGGTTTAAGAGCCAGCGGTATCGATTCGGCAGCTGCGGAATCGACCTTTCTCCAACTGCTTATGCCGCCCCTCATCGCCCTGCCGGGCACTTCTCCCCGTATAGTGACGGGGAGAAGCACGCCTTCGCAACGGATTTCGCCAATCTCAAGCGTTTGCAGAAAGAGTGCCGAAATTGCGGCCAGTGTCCCTTCTCACCGTCACTATACGGGGAGAAGGTGGCGGCAGCCGGATGAGGGGCAGCGCCAACTTGCAAGCTGATTTCAATCTACTCCCGCGAAATAAGCTCCTCGCCGCCGATGACCAGCCTGAGGCCGAGGTCGCCGGCGCGGCGGCGGGCGAGAAAGCGCGGGCGGCGCATGGTCGAGACGCGACCCTTGCGGCGGTCCTGCGCCGGCAGCGCCTTGATGGCGGCGCCGAGCGATTCCTCCAGCGTGCGGGCAATGCCGTCGGCCTCGATCAGCAGCATCGGCAGGCGGTAGGCGTCGGCCCAGGCGCGCCAGTCGGCGGCGACGTCGTCGAGATCGTCGGCGACCAGCAGCGGCACCGACAGCGTCGGGTCATTGTGCAGAAGCTCAAGCGTCACTGTGACATTGCCATCCGGATCCTCCATGGCGCGGGCGGCGACGCCGCGAAACGCGTTGGCGGGCAGAGCGATGATCGCCGGCACGCCGCTCATCTCCAGCGTGCGGCGGATAACCGCGCCGCGCTGGTCGATGGTGAAGGTGACGTCGCCATAGTCGTCGCGCGTGGCGTAGCTCACCACTTGCGGCAGGCGGAATGGGTCGAGGCGCATATTGCGCCCGGCCCAGACTGGCTTCAGTCCAGTGTTCATATCGTGCCTTTCCTGTTTCTCCTGAGAGCCGGTGTTTCCGGTTCTCCGGGCCGGTTTTCCCAGCCTCGTTTGTGGAGAAACATTAGCGCGGGCTTCTTATCCTCGCGCTTAAGAAAGTCGGTTAAATTTTGCTGATCCGGGGCGGATGGTTATCGGAATGCCAACCGGCGCAGGCCGGCGAAAGGATCAGATAACCTTACCCGGATTCATGATGCCGGCCGGATCGAAGGCGGCCTTCACCCTGCGCATCAGCTCGATCGCCATCGGCGGCGCCGTCGCGATCAATTCGTCCCGCTTCAACTGGCCGATGCCGTGCTCGGCCGAGATCGAGCCATGAAACGCGCGCACGACGTCGTGCACGGCCTTGTTCATGACGTGGTAAAGGCCGAGAAACGCCTCGTCATCGCCGTCGGCCGGCCGGGAGATGTTATAGTGCAGGTTCCCGTCGCCCATGTGGCCGAAGCAGACGACGCGCGCGCCGGGACTGACCGATTGCACGGCGACGGCGGCCTTTTCAATGAAGGGCGGGATTGACGCCACCGGCACCGAGACGTCGTGCTTGATCGAAGCACCTTCCGGTTTCTGCGCCTCGGGCAGCACCTCGCGGAAATTCCAGAACGCATCGCCCTGGGCCATGCTTGCCGCGATCACCGCATCGCCGACGATGCCTTGCTCGAGGCCTGCCTCCAGCACCTCCTCGATCAGCGCCCTTGCGTCGTCGGCCGAACGGCCCGACGAGATCTGCATCAGCACATACCACGGCCAATCGCCGGCAAGCGGCCGCACCACGCCTTGTGCGTGGGCAAGCGTGAAGTCGTAGGGCCTCTGGCCGATCAGCTCGAAGGCGGTGAGCGCTGCCCCTGCACGGTCCATCGCCAGGCTGAACAGCGACAATGCCGCCTCCGGCGATGACAGGCCGGCAAACGCCACCTCGCGCCCCTTGGGCTTGGGGAACAGCTTGAGCACGGCGGCGGTAATGATGCCGAGCGTACCCTCGGCGCCGACGAACAGGTTCTTCAGATCGTAACCGGTATTGTCCTTTTTCAGCTTGCGCAGATCGTCGAACACTTCGCCGGTCGGCAGCACCACTTCGACGCCGAGGCAGAGCTCGCGCGCATTGCCGTAGGCAAGCACGCCGGTGCCGCCGGCGTTGGACGAGAGATTGCCGCCGACCTGGCAGGAGCCTTGCGCGGCAAGCGACAGCGGAAACAGCCGGTCGGCGGCATCGGCCGCTTCCTGCAGCGTCTGCAGGATGACGCCGGTTTCGACCGTCACCGTGTTGGACAGCGTATCGATCTCGCGGATGCGGTTCAGCCGCGACAGCGACAGCACGATCTCGCGGCCGGATGCGTCCGGCACCTGCGCGCCGACCAGCCCGGTGTTGCCGCTTTGCGGCACAATGGGCGTGCCAGTTTCGGTCGCCAGCCGCATGATGCTGCTGACCTCCTCGACGCTCCCCGGCCTCAGCACCAAAGCCGTCCTGCCGTGCCAAAGTCCGCGCCGCTCGGTGAGGTAAGGCGCGATGTCCTGCTGGTCGCGCAGCGCATATTTGTCGCCGACGATTGCCGCAAAGCGCGCGACGACGGCGGGGTCGAGATCGGGGGAAATGTCGTTCATGGGTGGAAACTATGGTGCTGAATCCATCTTGTCACGCGGGGCGATCTTGTCACGCGGGGCGGCGGCGCGCGAAAGCCGGTCATTGATCGCCTCGCCCAGCCCGTCGAACGGGATCGGCTCGACGGCGATGGTTTTGGCGCCACTGCCATCGAGATCCTGCAGATGGGCGAAGAGATTGCTTGCCGCCTCGCGCAGGTCGCCGGTCTCCGACAAGTTGCGCAGGGCGGCTGCATCGCGCCAGCCTTCGGCACGGCGGCGGCCGAAGGCCAGCAAGGCTTCGCCCGGTGCGACCTCCGCAGCATTGAGCCGCACTGCCGCACCTGGGGCATAGTGCGAGGCGAGCATGCCGGGCGCCTCGATGCCCGAAGCGCCGCGCAGCAACTTTGTCCCGGCCACCGCTTCGATCTCTTCGGCGGCAATGCCGCCCGGCCGCAGCAGCCGCAGCTTTCCAGCTTCGACCTTGACAATGGTCGATTCCAGCCCGACCGGCGTCGCGCCGCCATCGACCACAAGCTTGATCCGGGGACCGAGATCGGCGGCCACGGCCTCGGCCGTCGTGGCGCTGATCCTGCCCGAGGAATTGGCGCTTGGCGCCGCCAGCGCGCGGCCGAACCTGGCGATCAGCTCGCCGCCAAAGCCTTTCGGCATGCGCAGCGCGATCGTTTCCAGACCGGCGGTGACCAGCGGATGAATGCCGTTGCCGGGCCGTTGCGGCAGCACCAGCGTCAGCGGCCCCGGCCAGAATGCCTGCGCCAATCTTTCCGACAGCGGATCGAACATCGCGATGCGCTCGGCCATCGCCGGGTCGGCTATATGGGCGATCAGCGGGTTGAAGCGAGGGCGGCCCTTGGCTTCGAAGATACGAGCCACGGCAACGCCATTGGTCGCGTCGCCGGCCAGCCCATAGACGGTCTCGGTCGGGATGGCGACGACATCGCCGCTCTCGAGCAGCGCCAACGCCCTTTCCATCGCCTCGCCGACGGCACGAATTTCAGCCACTGTCGTCACCTCACGGATGCGGGTGCCTAATACGCTGACGCCGACGGAGCAAGTCCGGGCGTAGGCGAATCGCAAATCACTAAAATGCTCTGTTTCCCCGCAAGCCGGCATCAACTGCCCTCGGCTACGGTGCCGTCTTGTTGGGCAAGGGGAATTATCATGCTTTCGATGCGTATCCTTGGAGCGCTTGGTCTGGCGTTTATGGCCGGCACGGCACAGGCCTCGTCGCTCGTTTTTCTCGGGCAAACGACGGCGACGCCTTCGGTTGTAAGTGCCGGCGCGCTCGAACGGGCGAAAACACCGTCGATCGACGCGCTCGGCGAGAAGCTGCCTGACGTCAATGAAAACGTCACCGATGAAAAGGTCGCGGCAATCCCGAGCCAGCCGAGTCATGGCTTCGACGGAAGTCCGATGATCATTCGCGGCGGTATCGTCGGCGATGCCTTTGCAACGCCCGCGCCCAAAGCCGCGCCGGCCAATTCTGCCGCGCCCGCCGCGGACAGCAAAGCCGACCCAAAGGTCGCCAGCAAAACCCCTGAGGCAGCTGCGCAGCAGCCTGCGCCGCTAGCAGCTCCCGACCAGCCGAAATAGCGCCACAAGCGATGATTTTTTCCCAGACGTCAGCCGGCTATCTTGGAGAAATCGGCGACCCGGTCGGTCGCCGCGCGGATGCGGGCGAGCAATGCCAGGCGATTGGCGCGCACCGCCTGGTCCTCATCGTTTACGAGGACTTTCTCAAAGAATGAATCAACCGGCTCGCGCAACACGCTAAGCGCCAGCATGGCGGCGGAAAAGTCTTCGTTTTGAATTGCTTCGCCGGCTTGCCTCTCGGCCTGATTCACCGCCGCGAACAAGGTTTTTTCGGCGTCCTCCCGGAACAGAGCCGGCTCAACGCTGCTTGCAATCGCCGTCGCCTTCTTCTCCTCGGCAGCCACGATGTTGGCCGCGCGCTTGGTGCCGGCAAGCAGGTTCCTGCCGTCCTCGCTGTCGAGGAAGGAGCCAAGCGCTTCGACGCGGCGGACGATTTGAAGGAGATCGTCGTTGGACGATTGGCCGATCTCCCCCCTTGAGGGGGAGATGCCCGGCAGGGCAGAGGGGGGCGCGACAGAATGAGACGCCGGCGGGACAGCGCCCCCCGCTGTCGCCTTCGGCGACATCTCCCCCTCTAGGGGGGAGATTGGGCGCGAGCCCGCCGCCAGTACGGCGTCGATGAGATCATGCCGCGCGCCCTGATCGCGGAGATAGACTTTTAGGCGATCGTGGAAGAAGGCGAGGAGGTCGCGGGCGCGATCAATCTCCCAATCCTGAGGCGGTACATCGGCGTCGCTAAACATCAGTTGAGAGGCGCGTTCGGATAGGCTGGTCAGTTGGCTCAACAAGCCTTTTCCGGACAGTTCTTCCATTGCTCGCATGGGTGCAAGCCGAGCCTCGGCTTTGCCGGCCTCCTTTTGAAGCAGTTGCGCCATTAGATGACGCCCTGAACGGATAAACTGCATAGCAATCTCCAATCGGACCTCATTCTCGACCAAGATTCTGATCACTCCCAGTGCTGCACGACGCAGCGCAAACGGGTCCTTCGATCCGGTGGGCTTTTCATCAATGGCCCAAAACCCGACCAGCGTATCAAGCTTGTCAGCAAGCGCCACGGCCACCGACACCGGATCGGTCGGCACGCGATCGGACGGGCCCTGCGGCTTGTAGTGCTCCTCGATGGCGGCGGCGACTGATGGATGCTCGCCCTGCAGCAGCGCGTATTTGCGGCCCATGGCGCCTTGCAGTTCCGGGAACTCGCCGACCACCTCGGTGGTGAGGTCGGCCTTGGCGAGCACGGCGGCGCGGCGCGCGAGCGCGATAATCTCCCCCCTCCTCGAGGGGGAGATGTCGCCGAAGGCGACAGAGGGGGTCGGCACGTCCTGATGCGGCTTCCTATTTTGGACAGAGGACGCCGGCGCTTCACGCGAAGCGACCCCCTCTGGCCTGCCGGCCATCTCCCCCTCAAGGGGGGAGATTGCGCGCGCCACGATTGGTGCTAGTTCTTCGGCCAACCTGGCAATCCGCTCCACCCGCTCGCCTTGCGTGCCGAGCTTGGCATGAAACGTTACATTGAGGTGGTCGAGGCGGGCCATGCGCTGGTCGAGTGGCTTGTTGAGGTCGAGTCCGAACTTTTGCGCCGATGCCTGCAGCTGGTCGAGATCCGGCAGGTCGCCCTGGTCGGTCTTCCAGAAATAGAGCGCGTCGGACAGGCGCGCGCGCACCACCTTGCCGTTGCCATGGGCGATCTCCTTGCCGCCATCCTTGGCCTCGATATTGGCGGTCAGGATGAAGCGGTTGGAGAGCGGCGATTGGCTGATCTCCCCCCTTGAGGGGGAGATGGCCGGTAGGCCAGAGGGGGTCGGCACGACCTGACGCGACTCCCTATCGCGGACAGGGGATGCCGCCGATCCACGCGAGGCGACCCCCTCTGTCGCCTTCGGCGACCTATCCCCCTCGAGGGGGGAGATTTGGCGCGTCGTCACGAAACACTTCTGGTTGGCGCGGATGGTGAGCCGGATCACCTCGGCCGGAATGGCCAGAAAATCCTGCTCGAATTCGCCCATCAGCACGACGGGCCATTCGACCAGGCCCGACACTTCCTCCAGCAGCCCCTCGTCCTCGACGAGGTCGAGCCCGCTGGCGAAGGCGAGGTTCCTGGCATCGGCAAGAATGATCTCCTTGCGTCTGTCGGCATCGAGCACGACCTTGGCCGCCTCAAGCTTGGCGACATAATCGTCAAAGCGGCGCACCGTGATGGTGCCCGGCGCATGAAAACGGTGACCGTAAGTGACGTTGCCGGAGCGGATGCCGTCGATCTCGAAATCGACGACCACCGGCTCCTCGGTTTCGGGGCCGAAGGTGCACAGGATCGATTGCAGCGGCCGCACCCAGCGCAGCGAGCCGGGCTTGGCCGAAGCCGGCCCCCAGCGCATCGATTTCGGCCAGGGGAAATTGCGGATGATGCCCGGCACCAGCTCGGCGATGATCTGCTCCGCCGGCCTGCCCGGCCTGGAAATATGGGCGACGTAGAAGTCGCCCTTCTTCGGATCGGAATGAACATGCGCCTCGGCAATCGAGGCAAGGCCGGCCTTGCGCAGAAAACCTTGCACCGCCTGCTCGGGGGCCTTGGTCGAGGGCCCCTTGATCTCCTCGCTGATGTCCTTCGAGCGGGCGGTCAGGCCGCGGATGTCGAGCGCCAACCGGCGCGGCGTCCAATATTCGCGCGCCGCCTCATAGGTCAGCCCGGCTTCGACCAGACCGTCGGTCAACAGCTTTCGGAGGTCGCCGGCCGCCTTGCGCTGCATGCGAGCGGGGATTTCCTCGGAACGAAGTTCTAGAAGCAGGTCAGGCATTGAAAGAGCTCACGCGACAAGAAACAGCCGCCGCTTCGCGGCGTCCTCCCCCATCGAGGCGAAGGTAAGCGGGGCATAGCAACTCGGTCGGCTGCTGTCACCCTTCCCAGCAAGATCGGGCCTGCGCGATCGGAACATCTAACGGCGAATTCCGAAAAAATTCAGCCGCCTGTCGGACACACGCCGGTCCGCCCGTCCTTGGATCAAAGATTTCCATGAACCGAACGCAGCGCTGAAGCGACCAACGCTCAGGCAGAGAGCTATTGGCTGAACGAGCATGAAAACGGCATCGACATTCCTGAAGATCCTCGCGCTCAGCGCCTGTTTTACAGCGCAGGTGCACGGCACGTTCTCGATGCCCGGCGTCAGGCAAGCGCTGCGGACAATAGCCGGTGCAAGCGGCCAAGGCACGTTGCCAATCAGTGCCCCTGCCGAAACCGCCTGGAGCTAAGCGGCCATTCCGCCCGCCTGCGTCAGCAGAAACGCCTCGCCGCAGGCCTTGGCCAGATTGCGCACCCGCAAAATATAACTCTGGCGCTCGGTGACCGAAATGACGCCGCGTGCGTCGAGCAGATTGAAGACGTGGCTGGCCTTGATGCACTGGTCGTAGGCTGGGAAGACCATGCGGTGATATCCCTCCCCCTTGAGCGGAAGGTGGCCAGACAAGGTCTGGCCGGGAGGGGTCGCTCGTGCAGTGCTCGACGCCTGGCCTGCGGTGCCTTCCGAGGCGACCCCCTCTGCCCGCTTCGCGGGCATCTCCCCCTCGAGGGGGGAGATAGGCGCGCCGGCTTGTAGCAGCGCCTTGCACTCGGCTTCGGCGTCTTCGAAATGGCGCAGCAACATCGCGGTGTTGGCGAATTCGAAATTATGGCGCGAATATTCCTGCTCGGCCTGCAGAAAGACGTCACCATAGGTCACCTTGTCGGCGCCTTCGCGGCCGTTGAAGTTGAGGTCGTAGACATTGTCGACGCCCTGCACATACATGGCCAGCCGTTCCAGCCCATAAGTGAGCTCACCCGCCACCGGTGCGCATTCGATGCCGCAGACCTGCTGGAAATAGGTGAACTGCGAGACCTCCATGCCGTCGCACCAGCACTCCCAGCCCAGCCCCCAGGCGCCCAGCGTCGGGCTTTCCCAGTCGTCCTCGACGAAGCGGATGTCATGCAGCAGCGGATCGATTCCGATCGCGGCCAGCGAGCCGAGATAAAGCTCCTGCAGATTGGGCGGATTGGGCTTCAGGATCACCTGGTATTGGTAATAGTGCTGCAGCCGGTTCGGGTTCTCGCCATAGCGGCCGTCCTTGGGGCGGCGCGAGGGCTGGACATAGGCCGCGTTCCAGCGTTTTGGGCCGAGCGCGCGCAATGTCGTTGCCGGATGGAAGGTGCCGGCGCCGACTTCCATGTCGTAAGGCTGGAGGACGACGCAGCCATAGTCCGCCCAATGATTATGCAAGGTCAGGATCAGCCCTTGGAACGAGCGGCTGGGGTGCATGTGGGCAGGAATGGTCACGGCGGCCTCGGCGGGAAAGGCGGGATGCCGGCACGTCCTAGATGCCTGGCCAGCAAGCGTCAAGGCAGAGGGGTCAGGCCTTTGAAGGTGTTCCCTTCTCCCCTTGTGGGAGAAGGTGGCCGAGCGAAGCTCGGTCGGATGAGGGGTGTTCCAGCTTGGCACCGACGGCAATCCGTCCAACACCCCTCAACCGTCTCGGCGCTGCGCGCCGATCCACCTTCTCCCACAAGGGGAGAAGGAAAGAAGGGGTCACCCCTTCGGCGCGGGCGCCGGCACGGGCTTTACGTTCGGGGTTTCCTGCGCTGTGTTGGATTCGATCGGCGGCAGGCCTTTCATCAGCTTTTGCTGCAAGGCGGCAAGCACGTCCGGGTCCGGCTTCAGGTCGCGGGCCTGGTTCCACTGGAAGGTGGCTTCCAGCTTGCGGCCGACGCGCCAGTAGACGTCGCCGAGGTGATCGTTGAGCACCGGATCCTCCGGCTTCAACGAAACGGCGCGTTCCATTTCGCGCACCGCATCGTCGAACTGGCCAAGGCGGTAATAGGCCCAGCCCAGCGAATCAACGATGTAGCCGTCGCTCGGCCTCAGGTCGACGGCCTTCTGGATCATCGCGAGGCCTTCCTTGAGGTTCATGTTCTTGTCGACCCAGGAATAGCCGAGATAGTTCAGAACCTGCGGCTGGTCGGGGTAGAGCTCCAGCGCCTTGCGGAAATTCGGCTCGGCCTTCGGCCATTCCTTCAGTCGCTCATAGGCGATGCCGCGCTGGTAGAAAATGTTCCAGTTGGCGGCGGTCGGCGTCTTCAGCACCTCGACTGCCTTGTCGTAAAGATTGGCGGCGGAGCGGAAATCCTCCTTCGAGGAATAGACGCCGCCGAGCGCCAGATAGGCGCGCATGTCGTCTGGATGCGCATCGACGATGGCCTTGAGGTGAGCGATCGCCTCGTCGTTGCGGTCGAGATCGGCAAGGTTGAGGCCAAGCTGCAGGTCCGAAAGCTCCTTCAGCGGCGAGCCAGCGGGAATGCGGCGATAGAGCGCGATGGCGCCCTCGCCGTCCTTCAACTGCTCGGCAACGGCGGCGAGCTGAACGAGCGCCGCGTCGTTGTCGGGCCGCAGCGCCAGCGCATATTGCAGATAAAGCCGCACGAACGGCTCGCCACCGCCGCGGTTGAGCGCGGTGGCGAGATCGAGCAGGATTTCCGAGGCGCCGTCCGACGGACCGGCAACGAAGGGCTCGATCTTTTCGCCCTTGTTGATCTTGTCGCGAAGGGCCGCAATCTCGACCTTGCCGGGGGCGAACGCCTCGGCCTTGTCGAGCACCGACAGCGCCTTGGCCTTGTCGCCTTTGCGGGCGAGGAAAGAGGCGTAGGCCTGCGCGTTGCGCATCCATGTTTCGGGGGCCGCACCGCCTGCCGCCGTGTCCTGCACGGTGGCGGTGTAGAGCGCATCCGCCCTGTCGGGCAGGCCGGAGGCGTCGGCAATCAAGGCGCGGTGGAAGGACTTGAACAGGCTGAACCAGTCGGGGCCCTGCAGCTTGTCGATGGAAGCCATGGCCTCGCCGGCGTCACCCGCACCTTGCTTGGCCCAGCCGGTCATGACGCCGGAGATCAGCCGGTCGAGATCGGATTCGAGCGACAGCTTGAGCCAGTATTCGGCCTTGGAGAAATCCTTCTTGTGGAAGGAATCGATGGCCAGCGCCAGGCGCGAGAAGCGCTCGACGTCGGGAACCGCCTTGAGCTTGTCGGCATAGACCAGGGATTCGTCGAAGCGACCCTGCGCGATCAGCGACAGCATCAGGCTCTGCTGCAGTCCCGTATCGTTCGGATCGAACGCAAGCGCCTGCTTGTAATAGGAAATGGCGCTGTCGAGGTCGTTGTCGCCGTCGGCGATCCTGGCGGCAAGATAGGCCCCCGAGAAGGATGTGATCCTGACCGGCTCGGCGGTCTGTTTGGCATGCGCCGGCAAAGCCGAGATCGCCATGCCCGTCGCGATTGCCAGCCCCGTCAGCCAGCGCGCATATCCTTGCCGCATCATATCCCTTTCAGCCAAACGCCATCTCCGCGTCAGCGGGATCGCCGTAGACTCGATCTTTACAGATAAAGCATGGCCTTTTTGGGGTCGTGCTTCAACCCGGCCCGAATTCACAATCGGGTCAAGCAATTAATAAACCATGCCGAAAGAGGTCGCGCGACTGCATTGCGACAATCCGGCAATGGCAAACCGGCGTCACGGCCCGGAACTCAGGACGTTTGCCAAAGGCTTGGATCGAGCGCCTGCATGGCGATGGTGACAAGATCGTGCAGCCGCTTTTTCGGCACGCCGTCGCGTGCCTGGACCGAAAGGCCGTGCATCAGCGTGGCGTAATAGTCACCCAGCGTCTCGGCATCGGTATCCGGCTTCAATTCGCCATCGCGCACGGCCTTTTTCAATCGCTCGACGATCGACGCGGTACGCGCCAGCCGATGCTCCGCCAGCCATTGCAGCACGGCGTCATTTTCCACGGCGCAATTGGTCGCGGCCGTCACCACCATGCAGCCCTGCGGCCGCCCCGGCCTCGTATAAATTTCTACGGCTTCGCGAAGCATGCGCTCGATGACGCGCCGGACATTTGGTTCTTCCTCCAGCGCGCGCGTGGCGAAGCCGCCCTCATTGGCCTCGTAAAGCGCCACCGCTTCGCGAAACAGATCCTCCTTCGAGCCGAAGGCGGCATAGATGCGCGCCGATGCGAGGCCAAGCGCCGATACGAGATCGGCCATCGAAGTGCCCTCGTAGCCGCGCCTCCAGAAAGCGTCGCGGGCTTTCTCCAGCGCCTGGTCGCGGTCGAATTGCCTTGGCCTGCCTGCCATGGCGGTCTCCAATTTTTGTCGATCAACAAATAATCCGCTTGACTTGGGATTGCAAATCTCAGTTCTTTGTCGATCATTAAATAATTGTCGACAAGGAGTCCGACATGAGTTCACTCGATCAAGGCGCGCCGCTCGGGGCGATAACGCAAGGAGCAAGCACGGCGAAACATGGCGCAACGCTGGCGCTGCTCGCCTTCGCGCAGCTCATCATCTCGCTCGACCTCAACATCGTCTTCGTGGCGCTGCCGGAGATCGGCGCCGGCCTCGGATTTTCAGGCCAGACCCTGCAGTGGGTGGTCAGCGCCTACACCGTGTTCACCGGCGGCTTCCTGCTGTTCGGCGGCCGGGCCGCCGACCTGATCGGCCAGCGCCGCGTCTTCATCTTCGCGCTCTGGCTCTACGCGCTCTCATCTCTGGTCGGCGGCCTCGCCTGGTCGCCGGAAATCATCATCGCGGCCCGCGCCGTGCAAGGCATCGGCGCCGCGTTCCTGTTTCCTGCGACGCTGTCGCTGATCAACCGCCTGTTCGCCGAGGGACCGGAACGCAACCGGGCGGTCGCCGTCTGGGGCGGCGCGGGCGCCAGCGGCCTGACGCTCGGTTCGCTTGCCGGCGGGTTTCTGACCAGCGCCTTCGGCTGGCCGTCGGTCTTCTATGTCAACGTGCTGCTGGCCGGGATCGCCATCATCGCGGCTTTCGCCATCATCCCGCGCGATCGCAAGTGGCACGAGCAGCGCAGCTTCGATCTGCCGGGCGCTCTGACCGTCACCGCCGGCGCGACGCTGCTTGTCTTCACCCTGGTTCAGGGGCCCGAATATGGCTGGGGCTCTGGCGCAATCATCGCCAGCGCGGCACTGGCGGCATTCTTCCTGATCGCCTTCACCGTAATCGAGGCCAACAGCGCCGATCCGCTGATGCCGCTGCGCCTGTTCCACAACCGCAGCCTTGTCGCCGGCATGACGATAACCTTCCTCTGCATGGCCACTTTCGGCGCGCTGCCCTACTTCCTCACCGTGCTGCTGCAGAACGTGCACGGCTTCACTGCCTTGCAGACGGGCCTCGCCTTTCTCGTGCCGTCGGTCGCCATCGCCACCGGTACGCAAGCCGGCGAGCGTCTGGCAACGCGCTTTTCGACGCGCAGCACCCTGGTCGGCGGCATGATCGTCGGCGCGGTCGGCACAGCATTGATGGTATCAGGCGCGACTGCCGACAGCAGCTATCTGTCCCTCGTACCCGGCCTGATCGTCTCCGGCGTCGGACAAGGCATCGTCTGGACCGCAATGTGGATTGCCGCCGCTTCCGGCGTTGCCCATGACCAGCAAGGCGTCGCCTCGGGGATGGCTTCGACGACGCTCAATGTCGGCAACGCCATCGGCATGGCCGTGCTGATTGCGATTGCCAACAGCCAAATCGGCGAATTGTCCGGCAATGCGTTGAAAATTGCCGTCGCCGACGGCATCCAGGTCGCCTTCTGGCTCGCGGCGGCGGGTATCGTCGTTAGCCTGCTGGCAGCAATGGTTCTTCCGGCAAAGGCTCGATGAGAACAAGCGCGGGGCGCCGATGCCTCTCAATTCACCCGGCTGATGCAGAAATCGATGACGTCGATCAGCGCCGATTTCTGCGGCGTCGCCTCGAGCGGCGCCAGCGCGTCGCGGGCGATCTCGCCGAAATGGCGGGCGCGCCCGATGGTGTCGGCAATTGCGCCGTGGCGGAGCATCAGGCCGATGGCCTTCTCCAGCCCGGCATCGTCGGCGGCATTGTCCTCGATGGCGCGTTTCCAGAAGCTGCGCTCGGCCTTGGTGCCGCGCCGATAGGCGAGGATCACCGGCAGCGTGACCTTGCCCTCGCGGAAATCGTCGCCGACATTCTTGCCGAGGTCCTTGCTGGTGCCGCCGTAATCCAGCGCGTCATCGATCAGCTGGAAGGCAAGGCCGAGATTCATGCCGTAGGAGCGGAGTGCTGCGCGATCATTGCGCGTCGCCTGAGCGATGACGGGGCCGACCTCGGCGGCGGCCGAAAACAGCGCCGCGGTCTTGGCCTTGATCACCGCGAAATGCTCATCCTCGGTGGTCTCGAGGTTTTTTGCGGCAGCGAGCTGCATCACCTCGCCTTCGGCGATGACCGAGGCCGCGCTCGACAGGATATCGAGCGCTTCAAGCGAGCCGACATCGACCATCATGCGAAAGGCTTGGCCGAGCAGGAAATCACCGACCAGAACACTGGCCTGGTTGCCCCAGATCATACGCGCCGTCTTCTTGCCGCGCCGCATGCCGCTTTCGTCGACGACGTCGTCGTGGAGAAGTGTCGCGGTATGCATGAATTCGACCGATGTGGCGAGCTTGACATGGCCGTCGCCGGAATAGCCGAACATCTGGGCCGCGGCGAGCGTCAGCATCGGCCGCAGCCGTTTGCCGCCGGACGAGATCAGATGGTTGGCAATCTCCGGGATCATCTCGACATCGGAGCCGGCCTTCGACAGGATCAATTTGTTGACGCGCCCCATGTCGGCCACGGTCAGGTCGATGAGGTCCTTTATCGAGGCGGCTTCGCGCTTCCCGTTTTCAATGTTGAGAACGACACCCACGGCAAAACTCCCAACCTCGATATGCACGACGGCAACATGGTCCCTGGACAGACTCTAGGGTGTCACCCACCGGCGCGGCAAGAGGCGAATTGGCGCGCCGGCTCTGGTACATGATCACGCCTACGTTTACATCAACGCCGCAAACTGCGAGTTTCATCCGATGATAGAGCTCATCCGCACCAACGACGCCGTCATCATTTCGTTTGTCGAATCGCTGATGCGCGATGCCGGCATCGGCTGTTTCGTCGCCGACCAGAACATGAGCGTCCTCGACGGCTCGATCGGCATCCTGCCCCGCCGTGTCATGGTGGATGCCGACAAGGCCGATGCGGCGCGGCGCATCCTGACGGATGCCGGCATCGCCAACGAGATCCGCCAAAAATAATGTCCGCGTCGCCCGCTGCCCTTGTCCCGGACATGCCGGCTCATACGGTCGACGCCTTCCATCGCGGTCGCTTCTGGCTGGTGCAGCCGAGAAAGGCGGGCCACCGCGCCGGCATGGATGCGATGATGCTGGCGGCTGCCGTGCCGTCCTCGTTCGCCGGGCGGCTTGCCGACTTTGGCGCGGGTGCCGGTGCCGCCGGCCTGGCGGTACTGTCGCGCTGCCCCGCTGCAGAGGCCGTGCTTGTCGAGCGTTCCCCGGAAATGGCGGCCTTCGCCACCACCACGCTTGCCCATCCCCGCAATGCGCATCTCAGCGACCGCGCCTCGGTGCTCGTCGCCGATGTCGCGCTGTCGGGCCGGGCGCGAACGGCCGCCGGCCTCGAGGACAACAGCTTCGATTTCGTCATCATGAACCCGCCGTTCAATGCCGCCGAGGATCGCGCGACGCCCGATCCGCTGAGAAAGGCCGCGCATGTCTCGGAGGATGGGCAGTTCGACAGCTGGATCCGCAGCGCGGCCGCGGTGGTCAGGCCGGGCGGCGGGCTGGCCGTCATCGCCAGGCCGGAACAGCTCGGCGCCATCCTCGATGCCATCGCCGGCCGCTTCGGCGATGCCGAGATGCTGGCCGTCCACCCTCGCCCCGAGGCGGCAGCGATCCGCATCGTCGTCCGGGCAATTCTCGGCGCACGCGGCAAACTGTCGATCCGGCCGCCGCTGATGCTGCATGCCTACTCAGGCAATGGCCCCTCGGAACGGGCGGAGCTGATCAATAACGGGCTGGCGTCGCTGTTCGGAGATTGATCCATTTTGATTGCCGGGGTGACGGCATTGCCGTTGGCCGGCGAATTCCTACATGCCTCAAGCATATCGACCGGAGACAGCCCCCTCGTGAAACGCCTTTTCAACCGCCTGCTGCCGAAATCCTGGCGCTCCACCGTCGTCACCATTCCGGTCATCCGGCTGCACGGCACGATCATGCCCGGCGGCGGCCAGTTCCGGCCGAGCCTGTCGCTCGCTTCCACCGCCGGCCTTCTCGAAAAGCTGTTTTCCTTCGACGCGCCGGCGGTCGCCATCTCGATCAATTCGCCAGGTGGCTCGCCGGTGCAGTCGCGGCTGATCTTCAGGCGCATCCGCGACCTGGCGAGCGAGAAGAACAAGAAAGTCCTGGTTTTCGTCGAGGACGTGGCGGCCTCGGGCGGCTACATGATCGCGGTCGCCGGCGACGAGATCTTTGCCGACCCGTCCTCCATCGTCGGCTCGATCGGCGTGGTGTCGGCCTCGTTCGGCTTTCCGGAGCTGTTGAAGAAGATCGGCGTCGAGCGCCGCGTCCACACCGCCGGCCAGAACAAGGCGGTGCTCGACCCGTTCAAGCCGGAAAAGAAGGAAGACGTCGAGCGCCTGAAGGCGCTGCAGCTCGAGGTCCACGAGACCTTCATCGATCTCGTCAAGGACAGGCGCGGCAGCAAGCTCAAGGACGATCCCGACCTGTTCACCGGACTTTTCTGGACGGCCAAAAAGGGGCTGGAGCTCGGGCTGGTCGATGCGCTCGGCGACATGCGCAGCGTGCTGAAGAGCCGTTTCGGGCCGAAAACCCAGCTCAAGCTGATCACCGCGCCGCGCGGCCTGTTCGGCCGCTTCGGCCTGTTCGGCTCGAGCTTTTCGGCGCCCGATATTGCCGCCGCCGCGGCAAGCGGCGTCATCGATGCGGCGGAAGAGCGCGCGCTGTGGGCGCGCTTCGGGCTTTGAAAAGCTGGTGAAAGCGTCTAGCATAAATCATCAACCGACCCGACCGGCCGCCTTGCCGGCCTTGCGAGGGAGGAGTTTGACATGCCGCAGATCATTTTCTTCGCCGTCGTCGGCATTGCCGCCTATTTCGGCTACCGCTCCTTCGTCAGGGAAGCCGAGCGTGTGACCGCCAAGGTGCGGCGTACCGAAAAGCAGGCCGCCAACGGCACGATGGGAACATTGGTCAAGGACCCGAAGACCGGCGAATACCGTCTGGCCAAGGATTGACCGTCGTCCCCCACGCGGCCGAGCCAGTGAACTCCGAGGCCAGCATCCGGGCGTCGCACGCGCACGCCAAGATAAATCTCGCGCTGCACGTCACCGGCCGGCGCGCCGACGGTTATCACACGATCGAAAGCCTGGCTGTGTTCACGCGCTTCGGCGACCGCATCGAGACGGAACTTGCCGACAGCGATGGGTTTTCCGTGTCCGGCAAATACGCCTCCGCGGTGCCGGTCGACGACAATAATCTGGTGGTGAGAGCGCGCGATGCACTGCGGCGCGAGGCCGGTCCCCAGCACGCACCTGCTGTCGCCATCAGGCTCGAAAAGAACCTGCCGGTCGCGTCCGGTGTCGGCGGCGGGTCGAGCGATGCGGCGGCTGTGCTGCGCGCCCTGGTCCAGACCTGGGGACTTGATGTCGGCGATGCCGAACTGGCGCGGATCGGCCTGTCACTCGGCGCCGACGTGCCGATGTGCCTCGCAGCCAAGCCGCTGATAGCCCGCGGCATCGGCGACGAGCTGACGCTCGTGCCGGGTTTCCCGGCGCTGGGTCTGGTGCTCGTCAATCCCGGCACTGCCGTCTCGACGGCCGACGTGTTCGAGGCGCTTGGCCGCCGCGACAATGCGGGGCTGCCGCCGCTGCCGCGCAACCTCGACTTCCACAGCATCCGCAACTGGCTGGAGATCACCCGCAATGATCTCGAGCCTGCGGCGCGCGCAATCCAGCCCGCGATCGGCAAGGCGCTTTCCGTGCTCAACAAGGCCGGAGCCGGTTTTGCCAGGATGTCCGGTTCAGGCGCCACCTGCTTCGGGCTGTTCGAGACCGGCAATGTGGCCAAGCGCGCGGCCGTCGATATTCGCAGCCGCCATCCCGACTGGTTTGTCGCGGCGACGCGAAGCGTGACATCGGAGGTTGATGCCCATGGCCAGGATTGACGAGAGCCGCCCCTTCGTTCCCGTGCGCATCGCGGTACTGACCGTTTCCGATACGCGCAGCCTCGCCGACGACAAATCCGGGCAGACGCTGGCCGACCGCATTGCCGAGGCTGGCCATGTCCTGGCCGCCCGCGACATCGTCACCGACGACCGCGACAAGATCCGCGACAAGGTCCTGGGTTGGTCAAGGGACGAAGCGATTGATGTCGTCATCACCACCGGCGGCACCGGCTTCACCGGCCGCGACGTGACGCCGGAAGCGCTGGAGCCGATCTTCGAAAAGCGCATGGACGGCTTTTCCGAAGTGTTCCACCGCATCTCCTACGACAAGATCGGCACTTCGACGATCCAGAGCCGGGCAACCGGCGGCGTCGTCAACGCCACCTTCGTTTTCGTGCTGCCGGGCTCGCCCGGCGCCTGCAAGGACGCCTGGGACGGCATCTTGAAGCCGCAGCTCGATTATCGGCACATGCCCTGCAACTTCGTCGAGATCATGCCGCGGCTGGACGAGCATTTGCGGCGCGGCTGAGACGAACCGAGGTATCAGCCAAGCGACCTCGGTTTAGCGAATGACCGGCTCGCCGTGAAAACGCCGGCGCGACGGCGGCGACACGCCGAAGCCAACCTCCATCATCAGCCGCGGCGTGCGCGTCGGCACGGTGCCCATATGGAAGCCGAACGGATCCTCGACAAAGCCGAGGCCGGCCGGCCCGGTCAGCGTGACCGGGCTCTGCTCGCCGTAGACGCCCAGCACCTCTTCCGCCGAATGGCCGACCAGCAGCGTCAGCTGATGCTTCAGGATGCGGCGGTTATGGGAGCCGCGGACATAGACATGCGGCCCAGTGTCGGCGTCGACCGGCACCAGGTAGAAAAAGAACTTCAGCATGCGCCAGTCGTCGAGGTCGAAATGGTATTTGCCGAGCGAGGCCATGTTCTTGTCGGCGTCCGAGACGCCACCGGTCGGAAAGCTCCACCAGACGCGGGTCGTGATCAGCTTGGCCTGGCTGCCGAGATAGTGCGCTGCGATATCGAGAAGCAGCGGATCGCGCTGCACGGCGACCGCAGCGTTGCAGTCGAGGACCCGTTCGAAATAGTGACCGCTGAGCAGCGGGCGGCCGAAATGCTTTTCGGCATCGGCGTGTTTTTCGGGCAGGAATTCCAGCCGGCGGTCGAAATTGCCGAAGCATGGCGTGCGCTCGGCGAAGCGGGCGATCTCCTCATGGATGGCGGCCGGCAGCATCAGGCCCGAATAGAGCCCCTCCGTCCGCAGCGCGCCGACGACGGCATCGCGATCGACGCCGGCGAACATCGTTTCACCGACATTGCGCGCCGGCGGAACCGGCTTCGCGCCGCGCCAGTGCAGGCGCCGCGCCGGCATGGTGCGCGCCAGCATGAACATCGGCAGCCATGCCGGATTCTCGCGAAGGTCGGAAAGATAGGTCGGGATGCGGGCGGCGATGCGGCGCAGCGTACCGCCGTTGCGTGCGATCGCCTCGAGGCTTGCAGCGCCGGACTTGTCAGGGCTTGAAAGGGTCATCGGGGTCCTCACAATATCGAGGGAACAGCATCGACGTTAGTCGTCGCCGCTCCGGCACACCCCAAACCCTATTCGCCCATATCGCCGGGAATGGTAACCCCCGGCCAGATTTTGTGCAATGCACAATAAACGACGACCCGCCAGAAAATTTGCTTGGGGCGGGTTCCCCGGACCGGGACGGTAAGCCGTCAATTCCGCGGCGCGACCCAGATCTCGGCGTGGAGCCTCCTGGTCGCCAGGCCGCGGGCGATCGCTTCGGCGCTGCGGGCGTTCTTCGACAGCGCCGCGGCCTGACGCTTGCTGATCACCAAGCCTTCGGCGAGAGCGCGATTTCCGGCAAAGACGCGCGACAGGAACGGCGCGCGGCTGCCGCGTGCCCGCGAGAACCGCGCCGCCATGGTTTGCCTGGCGGTATGGGCGACGACCTCGTCGATCCAGCCCTCTCCCAGCCGCGCGCCCGGTTCCAGCAAGAGCAGCCAGTCGCCCTTGGCCTGCCTGATGCCGGCGGCGATGCCGCCGCTGACATAGTGGCAGCCGGCATGTTCGGCGACGCGGTGCGTCTGATCGGTCGAGCCGGTGTCGCAGACGAGAACGTCGCGCACCACGCCTTCGACCGCGCCGCCGATCAGCGAGGCGAGCGTGCGGGCAAGGCCCTCCTCGTCATTCAGGGTTTCGATCAGGACGCTGAGCATGTTTAGCCGAATAGCGGAAAGCGGTGGGCAGCGCCAGTTTTTGCGGCGCGCCGCGAGAAAGTTCTTGCTTTGTTCTCATCAATACGATAGGAATACATTCATGAGCAGAGCGATTCGACAGCGGGCGGACAGTCCCTGGGAAAGGGCCAAGATGGAACAGATCGTGCGTGCCGACATTGCAGCCTTCGGCGCTGGCAGGGCCGAAATGGCGAATGCTATGATCGAGCAGAGCGGCATGCGCGTCCGTCCGGACCGCAATCGCGGCAGGTCGGCGGGCATCAATCCGTCCGGCCGTTTCGAGCCGGTCAGCAGGCATGTGTTCGACGATGGCTGGAATTCGCTGGAGGAGCTGCCGCCGTTCAAGACCGAGGTACAGGTCGAGAAGCCGCGCACCATCATCACGCGCAACGAATCGCCCGACATCTCCTTCGACCGCTCGATCAACCCCTATCGCGGCTGCGAACATGGCTGCGTCTATTGTTTCGCGCGGCCGACGCACAGCTTCATGGGCCTGTCGCCGGGGCTGGATTTCGAATCGAAGCTGTTTGCCAAGCCGGATGCGGCGCGGCTGCTCGACAAGGAATTGTCCAGGGATAATTACCAGCCGCGCACCATCGCCATAGGCACCAACACCGATCCTTACCAGCCGATAGAGAAGCAATACCGGATCATGCGCGAGATCCTCGAAGTGCTGGAGGCGCGCGGCCATCCGGTCGGCATCGTCACCAAATCGGCACTGGTGACGCGTGACATCGACATTCTGTCACGCATGGCCGAACGCGGGCTGGCCAAGGTGGCATTGTCGGTGACGACGCTCGACCGCATGCTGGCGCGCACCATGGAGCCACGCGCGTCGACGCCGACCAAGCGGCTGGAGGCGATCAGGCAGCTTTCGGACGCCGGCATTCCGGCCTCGGTGATGGTCGCGCCGATCATCCCCGGACTGACCGACCCGGAAATGGAGCGCATCCTCGATTCGGCGCAGGCAGCTGGCGCACGCGAGGCCGGTTATGTGCTGCTGCGCCTACCGCTGGAGGTCGCGCCTATCTTCAAGGACTGGCTGCTGCGCCACTATCCCGACCGCTATCGCCACGTCATGTCGCTGATCCGTTCGATGCGCGACGGCAAGGACTACGATTCGGAATGGGGCAAGCGCATGAAAGGCTCCGGCCCGTATGCCTGGCAGATCGGCCGGCGTTTCGAGATCGCCGCCAAACGGCTCGGCCTCAACGCCGAGCGGCGCTCGCTCAGGACCGACCAGTTCGTCCCCGCTGCCAAGGCAACCGAGCAGCTGATGCTGCTGTGACAAAGCGTCTCGCGCCAGCCGCTTGAAGCGGCCGCAGCAGGCGAAACATCCCGTCCGGCCTGTCCTGTCCCCGGGCTTGCAGACGGTAGCCCCTCCTGGTCCGGTGCCCCGCCCGACCCGGAGGGACTTGCGGAGAATCGGAGCCGATGCGAACCTCGCCGCACCATGGCTCGCCCGCGTTCCGATTCTCCGCTTCTCTTCGAAATCGTCGAGAAACCCGACTTCTCGTTCGAGACGAAGGCGGTGGCCGAAGGCCTGTGGCCGGTGGCGGGGATGGACGAGGCCGGCCGCGGCCCGCTCGCCGGGCCGGTGGTAGCGGCAGCGGTGGTGCTCGATCCCGCCAACATCCCCGACGGCCTCGACGATTCCAAGCGGCTGACGCATTTGCAGCGTGAGGCGCTGTTCCTGAAAATCCTTGGCTCCGCACTCGCCGTATCGATGGCGTCGGTCAGCGCCGAAGGCATCGATGCCTCCAACATCCTCAAGGCCAGCCTGGAGGCGATGCGCCGTGCCGTGGCCGGCCTGTCAATCCGGCCGAAGCTGGCACTGGCCGACGGCCGCGACGTGCCGCCCGGCCTGCCCTGCGAGGGCAAAGCACTGATCAAGGGCGACCAGCGCTCGCAGTCGATCGCCGCAGCCTCGATCGTCGCCAAGGTGATGCGCGACCGCATGATGTGCGGCTGCGGCAGCCATCATGCGCGTTACGGCTTCGAACTCCATATGGGCTACGCCACTGTGCGCCATCGCACGGCGATCGATCTGCATGGACCAGTGGCGCGGCTGCACCGCGCCTCCTTCGCGCCGTTCCGGTTCGGCGGCACCGAGGTGCTGGAGGAAGAGGGTTTTTCGGGTTTGGATTGAGCGATTCGGCATGGTGTGATCTCCCCCTCGAGGGGGAGATGTCGCCAAAGGCGACAGAGGGGGTCGGTACGTCCTGGCGCGACGCCATGCGGGACGAAAGAGAAGGCTGGCGCTTCACGCGCGGCGACCCCCTCTGGCCTGCCGGCCATCTCCCCCTCGAGGGGGGAGATTACGCTCCGCTCAGTTCAGCTTCGACTTCAAATCCTGCAGCGAGGCGTTGAACAGGTCGGCGCCGGCCTTGGCGTCGATCTTGCCGGCCAGCAGCGCGCGCGCGGCTTCGACCGCGATATCGACGGCGCTGGTGCGCACTTCGCCGATCGCTTCGCGCTCGGCCTGGCCGATCTTCTGCTCGGCCAAGGCGGTGCGCCGGGCGACATAGTCCTCGGTCTTCTTGTGCGCCTCGGCGGCAAGCATGTCGGCTTCACGCTTGGCGGCGGCGACGATGGCCGCGGCCTCCTGCTCGGCTTCCTTGCGCTTGCGCTGGTATTGGCCGAGCAGTTGCTGGGCCTCTTCGCGCAACCGCCGCGCTTCCTCGAGCTCGGAGCTGATCTTGTCGGCACGCGCATCGAGCGCCTTGGCGATCATGCCCGGCACCTTGATGTAGATGGCGATGCCGAGGAAGATTACGAGAGCAACCGTTGCCCAAAGCGTCGCGAGAGATGTGGCGTCCATGATGCGCTCCTCACCCGGCCACGGATTTGACCGCGGCCGCGATTTCGGCCTTGCTGGCCTTGCCGCCGACAAGCGCCTCGACGATGGCTGAAGCGGTATCCTCGGCGATCGTGCCGACTTCCTTCATGGCATTGGCCTTGATGGAAGAAATACGCGCCTCGGCCTCGCCAAGCTTCTGGTCGAGGGCGGCTTCGATCGTCTTGCGGGCAGCTTCGGCTTCCGCCTTGGCCGCATCGTTGGCCTGCTGGCCGATCGCATTGGCCTTGCCCTTGGCTTCCGCCAATTCCTGCTCATAGGCGGCAACGGCGGCATCGGCCTCGCTTTTCAGCCGGGCAGCATGGTCGAGATCCTGGGTAATGCGGTCGTTGCGCACGTCGATGATGCCACCAACGCGCGGCATCACCACCCGTTTCAAGAAGAGATAAAACAGCCCGAAGGTGATTGCCAGCCATAGAAGCTGCGAGGGGTACGTCGCCGGATTGAATGGCGGGAACGTGCCGTGCGCCTCGGCAGGCACACCGGTGCCAGCGCTGCCACCTTCGACGGCGGGCGCGGGCTCTTGCGCAAAGGCAAATGTCACGAACATGGACTATCCCCGAAATTCAGGCCCGCCGCAGGATCGCGGCCGGCCTGTTCAATTCTTCCCAATGTTCAGCCGAACAAGCATTCAGCCGAACAGGGCGAGAAGCGCGATGAGAAGCGAGAAAATACCCAGCGCTTCGGTCACGGCGAAGCCGAAGATCAGACGGCCGAACTGGCCGTCGGCGGCCGACGGGTTGCGCAGCGCGCCCGCCAGATAGCTGCCGAAAATGTTGCCGAGGCCAATGCCCGCGCCGCCCATGCCGAGGCATGCGATGCCGGCGCCGATGTACTTTGCTGCTTCTGCGTCCATTTATTCAACTCCTTTGGATCTAAAATTCCGTTGCAAATTCGATCCGGCGGCAATGCCGGAAACCTTGTCAGTGCCCGGGATGCAGGGCGTCGTTGAGATACATGCAGGTCAGCACGGCAAAGACGTAGGCCTGCAGGAACGCGACCAGCAGCTCCAGCGCCGTCAGCGCCACGGCCATCGCCAGCGGCAAAACCGAACCCGCCACGCCGACCGCGCCGAGCGCGCTCAGGCTGACGACAAACCCCGAGAACACTTTCAGCGTGATGTGACCGGCGAGCATGTTGGCGAACAGACGAACCGAGAGGCTGACCGGACGCGAGACGAAGGAAATCACCTCAATCAGCACCACCAACGGCAGCAGGTAAACCGGCACGCCGTGCGGGACGAACAGCTTCAGGAAGCCAAGGCCGTGCTTGGTGAAGCCGTAGACAACGACCGTTCCGATCACCAGCGCAGCGAGGCCGAAAGTGACGATGATGTGGCTGGTGATGGTGAAGAAATACGGGAACAGGCCAAGCAGGTTGGCGACAAGCACGAACATGAACAGCGAGAACACAAAGGGGAAGAACTTCATGCCTTGCGTGCCCGCCGCGTCCCTCAGCATATTGCCGACAAATTCATAGGCCATTTCCGAGACCGACTGAAGGCGGCCCGGAACCAGGCTGCGGCTCGACGTGCTGAGGTAGAGAAACGCCGATGCGACAGCGACCGTCGCAAGCATGAACAGTGCCGAATTGGTGAAAGACAGGTCGTAGCCGCCGATGTGAATCGGAATGATCGGATGGATCTGGAATTGGTGGATCGGATCGACCTTGTCAGCAGCCACTTTAAATCCCCATCAAAGCCGCAGACGGCTTCAGTATCCTGTTCAATGCGCCGGCATGCGGCGCCTCAATTCATTCTTTCGGATCGCGCGGCTTGTCGCCCGTTCCGAATTCCGACACAAGCCCGGCTGAACGCAGGACATTGAGCACGCCGGCGCCAAAACCCAGCAGCAGCCCGACTATCAGACCCCATGGCGATGTCCCCGCCACGCGATCGATAAACCAGCCGAGAGCCGCGCCGACCACTATCCCGGCGATGAACTCGCTGGACAGCTTGAGCGCCTGGCCGTACCCGGCCACACTGCCCGCTTTCGCGTCGTCTTTCCCCTCGAGCCGATCAGGCCGCCTTGTCGCAAGCGATGCTTCAAGGTCGCGCCGGCGGCGCTCAAGATCGTCGTCGCGGATGTCGGCTTCATGCTGCTTGCCGCGGCCGGTTTTGCCGGTTCCGTCTGGCCCATTCTTGTCGGCCACGCAACCCCCTCCTGCCCGGTCAGACCGTCGCCGTCCGTCCGCTTCTTAAAGTCGCCGGCAACATAGTTAGAGGGTCCGCGCCCGTCAAGCCACGGGCGGACGTTCAAGCTCAAGTATTTTTTTGTTATAAATCAGCTACTTGCTCGGGTGCGACATCGTGCCCGACGCGGCCTCTGGCGGGCTGCGGCCGAATCCCTACGGCGATGCGTCTTCGATCGGCCGCTCTCGCGGGAAAGATGCAAGGGCTGCCCGAGCGCTCAGCTCCAGCCGCCGCCATAGGTGCGGTAGAAGATGTGCAGGCCGATCCTGGTCATTTTCTGCATCGTCCGCGCCCAGCCCGGATGGACGTAGTTGGCGTAATAATGGGTCGACGAGCCGACTTCCGGAATGAAGATCTTGCCGGCTGTGACGGCCATGGCGACATCCTGTGCGGTCTGGTAGGCAGCGGGGTTGTCGATGCGCTTCTTCCTGCCGTCGCAGGCGAAGGAAAACTGGCAGCGGTTGAACCAGTTGTCGTTCTGGTAGACGACGCCGCAGATCGAGTTCGGATAGGCCGGGTTGCGGACGCGGTTGAGGATGACCTGGGCGACGGCGGCCTGGCCACGCACGGCTTCGCCGCGCGCCTCGAAATAGATGCCGTTGGCGAGACAGGCCTGCTCCGGTTTGGAAAAGACGCTCGCCGGCAGCGGCGTCTGCATCCAAGAATGATCGCCCTTGCTCAGCGGCGGAATGAAGCGGCCATCGTTCGCGTCCTCGTCCTGCAGCAAGGCCTCGAAAGGCGACGCCTTGGCGTAATCGGGGACCGACGAGGCGTAAGCGGTCGCCAGCACGTCAGGATGATCATTGTTGACCAGCGCGGCAAGCATCGCCGGCACGCCGGAATCCGGCTTCTTGTCGATGCGCGTGTGGAAGGCGGCGGCGATCTGGATTTCCTTGCCTTTGATCTCGGGCTTGGCGAAAGCCATCCTCAGGCCGCTGTCCATGCTTGGGCGGAGCAGCGAAGAGGTGCGCTCGAAGATCGAGCCGGCGTTGAAGTTCTTCGGCGGCGAGACGGGCGAGACCTGGATGATGCGGCCCTTCTTGTCGGCACGCGTGATGCGGTTCTCGTCCGGCGTCGTGCCGGCGATGCCGCCCTTGCCGCGAAACGAGACGGAGCCGATGCCGGGCAGTTGGACGCCGGAGCCGGAGAGCGAGCCGGTGCTGCTGGAATCGAGGAAGGGCATTTCGGCGGCGTGAACGGAGCCGGCGACGGATTTCTCGACATAGGCGTTCCAGCGGACGCTCGGCGCCTCCAGGCCGGAGACCAGGCTGGTCATGTCCTGATAGGCAGCGACCGTCGGAAAGCCGATCCAGATGCCAAGGCCAATAATAAACGGAGACAGGAAGGAACGCTTTTTCTCACCGGCGGCGGCGACAAGCCGCGTCAAAACACGTCGATGCACGGAACTCTCCAGAAACGCAACGGACCCCACTGGAGAGCTACAATGATGCATTAACCTTGATGGGGCGTTAACAGCTTAGAACGTTGTTTTCCCATCTCGTGTCGAAGTCAGGCGCTTTTGCGGCCATCGCTTGACGGAAGAAAGATCGGCCAGGCGATCAGCGCGCAAATAGCCGCACCCAGCCAGACGCCTGCCCACGAGCAGAGCACGAGAAGTCCGGGAATGGCGATCGGCACCAGGAAGAAGGCAATGAAGACCAGGCTGTTGGCAAGGCCGAGCGCCGTTCCGGCCTGGCTCGCGCCGGCCAGCGTCGCAAGCTCGGTGTAGGCGACGCCATGCCAGGAGGAGACGCAGATGCCGGCCACGACCAGCATCGCGACCATCGCCGGCGACAGCATCGGCGCTTGGCCTGACAAGAATTGGGCCGAAAACAAGACGAGCGCCGCAAGCACGGTGAAGGCGGCCACGCTCAGCATGCTGCACAGACGCAGGAACGACCGGCGGTTGCCGTGACGGTCGGTGTAGCGGCCGCTCCAGACGCGCATGACCATGGCGCCGACCTGCACGGCAGCCAGGCTGGCGCTGATCACGGCTGTTCCCATGCCGGCGAAATCATGCAGGAACACGGAAGCAAATGTAAGCACCGCCACCTGCGGAAAGCAAAGCAGGCCGATGGCTGTTGCGATGCGCCAGACGGCCGGGTTGCGCAGCGGCGCCGGGCCGGCCGACAATGCCATGCTGCCCGAATTGGCATCGTCATGCGCCGGCGGCTGATGCAGCCAGCGCCAGGCGAGCGAGGTCGAGACCGCGGATGCAGCCGCCAGAAGTCCGAAGACTGCCGTGAAGCCATGGGCTGAAGCGAGCGATGGCAGCACGAGCGCGCCAAGCCCGCCGCCAAGCGGCACCGCCGTCTGCCTGATGCTCATGGCAAAGCCGCGCTCGCCTTCGCCGAACCAGGCCATGATGGCGCGGCCGCTGGAGCCGTTGACGCTGCCGCCGAGCAATCCGGTGACCAGCAGGGCAGCGGCGAGAAGCGCGATGCCGGGAATATGGGCCGGTGACGGCACGACCAGCGCGGCCATGACAAGCAGCCAAACCGCGGTTGCGCCGAGCCCCGTCAGCAGAACGCGGCGGTCGCCCCAGCGATCGGTCAGCAGCCCCCACGGCAATTCGCTCAGCGCCACGCCCAGGCCGAGAAGGCCAAGCGCCAGGCCGAGTTCGCCATTGGAGAGATGGTAGCCCGAGCGCAGGAACACCGCCGTCGCCGGAATGCCGGAGAAGGTCGCGGAAAAGCAGGCATTGGCGGCGACGCCGATGCCCAGCACCTTCCAGCGATGATTGGGTCGAAGTGCCGCCGCTTCTGACGGGGCGGCAACGGCGGCCGGGCGAAGCGGTTTGCAATCTGCTCGTGTGGCGACAGCGGACATGGTTCAGCTCCTGCATGGGTCGGCTGCATTCGGTCTTGACGCGCTCTCTCTACCGCCATAGCTTCGTACTGAATATCAGGAAGTTTTTGACGTAAGGTCCCGAATATCAGGATTATTGGCATGCGACGCGTGACATTCGATCTCGAAGTCCTGCGCAGCTTCGTCACCGGCATGGAGCTGGGCAGCTTCGCCAAGGCCGCCGACCGGCTCGGCCGCTCGACCTCGGCAATCAGTGCGCAATTGAAGAAGCTGGAGGAGCAGGCGGCGACGCCGATCTTCCGTAAATCTGGGCGTGGTCTGGTGCTGACGGACGCGGGCGAGACCATGCTCGGCTACGCGCGGCGGCTGATCGAGCTCAATGACGAGGCCGCCTCCGCCATCCACGATGTCGAGCTGGAGGGTTGGGTGCGGCTTGGGCTACAGGAGGATTTCGGCGAGGCGGTGCTGCCGGAGGTGCTCGGGCGCTTCACCCGCGCCCATCCCAAGGTCAAGATCGAGGCCAGGATCGCACGCAGCCATGAGCTTGCCGAACGGATCATTTCGGGCAGCCTCGATATCGCGCTTGCCTGGCACAATGGCGCGACGCTGCCCTACAGCCGGCATGTAGCCGACGTCCAGATGCGCTGGATCGGCCCGGCAAAACAGATCGAGACCAGCCTGCGCGATGGCGAGGCGTTGCCGCTGGTGGCGCTCGAAGCGCCGTGCCTGCTGCGCAGCGTGGCGACCGAAACGCTCGACCGCGCCGGCCTGGCATGGCGGATGGCCTTCTCCAGCCCGAGCCTTGGCGGCATCTGGGCAGCCGTCGCCGCCGGGCTCGGACTGACGATCCGCACCGATATCGGCCTGCCGGCCACCGTCAGGGCGATGACGCCGGAGATCGCCGGGCTGCCCGCTTTGCCCAAGATGGCGCTGTTCCTGCATCGCAAGGAGGCCGAGCCCGACCCGGTAGCGGCGCGGCTTGGCGACATCCTGCTGCAGGCGGCGCTGGAAGCGTTGCCGGGAAGTGGCGACGCGGATGGTCTGAGGAAAGCGGCTTAGCGCAGACGAGCGCTCGCGATCCCTCGCGCCCCCCTCTGTCCTGCCGGACATCTCCCCCACGAGGGGGGAGATTAGACTAGCAGCTTCGCCGTCCCACCCGTCTTTCGGCGCTGGAGATTGGCTAAAGCGGAGAGGACGGCCAATCTCCCCCAAATGGGGGAGATGCCCGGCAGGGCAGAGGGGGCGCTGTCCCGCCGACGTCTCGCAAGGTTCCGCGAATGATGATCTAACGGCGCTTCTTCGCCCTGCTGGCGAACGGGTGGTCCGACGTGCGCAAGGCGATGCGGATCGGCACGCCGGGCATGTCGAAAGCCTCGCCTCTATGCTACCAACATGCTTAACACCCGTCATCGGCGAGCGGTCTCTCGCTTCAATGAGGTTTTTCGGTGCACGCTGGTCCGGTCAGGGGATAATTCCCCGAGGGCCCCGGCGTAGCTGAATCTGGCGGGTACCGCAGCATTTCTTGAACTTTATACCTGAACCGCAAGGACATTGATCATTGCCGCGGCGTTGCAGACGGCCAACCAGGGGCAGCAGCGCTGCGGAAGGCAGGAGCGCTGCCGCAAGGGCAGCCAACTTGGCCGAGATTCCCGGTACGACTAGGCGACGACCCGATTTGAACCCTCGCCACGCCCGTTCGGCTACATACTCCGGATCCACCTTGGGCAAGATGTTGAAGAGCACCGTCTGATTGGCGCCTGACCTTGCGAGAAACTCCGTCGGCACCGGGCCTGGTGCAACGCATGTGACCGTCACGCCGGTTCGGCGCAATTCCTGGTGAAGCGCCTCTGAGAAGAAGCGCACGAAAGCTTTGCTAGCGAAGTACACAGCCATATAAGGCCCGGGAACGAACCCGGCCACGGAACTGAGATTGAGCACCCCGCCCCGTCGGCGCGCCACCATTCCCGGCAGAAAATGAAGGGTCAGTTCTGTGAGGGAATGTATATTGAGATCGATGATGCCGAGTTGACCATCAATAGGCAGCGCCGTCGTCGCGCCCCGCAGGCCATAGCCGGCGCTGTTGACCAGGACATCACAGACCAGGCCGTGTGCGGACAGAAAGCCCTCCAGGCGCGTTGGCGCATCGCCTGCCACGAGATCCAACTCGAGCGTGAATGCCTCGCCGCCCGCCTCCCTAACCTCAGACGCCGCGCCGGCCAAACCCTCAGGCGAGCGGGCAACCAGCACAACCGCACCGCGCTCCCTTGCAGCGACGCACGCAATCGCCCGGCCAATTCCACCCGAGCCGCCAATCACGACGATAGCTGGCCGGAATTCACAGTGCGAAATCACGTCGCGTTCCTCTGTCTTGCAGGAGCGGAAACATCTTGACCGAGCAGCACCACTTCATTGGCGACAGTGCCGTTCAGAATCTTTTCGAATCTCTCCAGTGCTCGTGCGACGTTCGCTCCATCCATGACCCGGTGATCGTAGTGGATGCGGACATTCACCGATCCGTCTTTGCCGATCGGACCGTAGTTGAGAAGGGTGGTCAGTGGTGTCAGCGGGTTGAGTGATTCCGCACCGAGGCCAGAATAGACGGACAGTTGGAAGGTACCGAAGTAATTTGCCCTTTGCCGGGCGATGTTCAACCCTAGCCACATAAGCAGCCACCTGACTGGCGCGGGCGCACCTGCCACCCGCAAGGCACGCCGAAACTCCGGGACCTCCTGGATCGGCCGTGATCGAGCCGCGTGGATGGATCCCTCAAGTTCCGTGATGGAGTAGCGCTCCGGGCATTTGATGCGGCTCAGCAGAACGGCCGGCTCGCCATCATATTCGCGCTCGTGGGCAATCGAGGCTACGCTTGCCGGATACTCGTAAAGCTGCGGCCAAGGCAACTTGACATAGGCGCGCCGCAGCTCCGGCATCTCTAGGGCAAGAAGCGCATACCCTTTCAGGAAGATAGCGGTCCACGAGGGCCTGGTCTGCTGCGCCATTCTAGCCCTTACGAGTGGGCCGAGATTCATCTGACGCTGCACCGCGACCCGTGGCACGCCGATCGAAAACCTCATCAGATCGCCAACAAGGCGCCGGGGCGCGGAAAGCTTGAGGGCTCGGCCTCGCATAAAACGACCTCTAATAAAGATAAGGGAATATCCGCTTGGTCCTTTCCATATAGACACGGTATTGCGAGCCTAAATTCTCCAGCATCATACGCTCTTCCTTATCCACTCTCAGCAGGAAAAGGACTGCGAAACCAATCAAACCCGATATGCCCGCAACCCAGTTCGGCAGCAGAAAGAGCTGGCCGAGCCCCATAAGCAGGAAAGAGGTGTACATAGGGTGACGGACCAAGGCGTATGGCCCGGCGCTGACCAGTTCATGCCGTTCGCGAATCTCGAGCGTAATCGACCAGTTACGGCCAAGTTCCTTGTGGGATAAGCGAAAAATCCACAGCGCTGAGCAGAAGATGATGGTTCCGAGCGCCACCGACCACACGCTGGCCGGATGATCAGCCGCTCCGGGGATGCCGGTAGCGACATAGAAGCCAGGCAGGATTGCCAGGCCAAGGAGAGCCGATACAAGCCCGACGGTGTCGGAACTTGAGCTGCCGCCAGCTACAATTCGCACGCGCCTTGCCCGGCGCTCGAACGGATACCGGATCACGTACCAAGCAACGATGCCGATCACCCATATGATCTCGCCAACTGGCGCTACAGCAATGGTCACGTCACGTCACCGGAGCCTTTTCTCGATCTGGGACGATGATAAGCCGTCGCAACGATGTCACCGTCCGAGTTGTCGACCGTAGACATTCAGAGCGCGTTCCCTTCGCACTTAACCGGGCGAATGGGCGCGAAAGCGGGTTTTGCCAATCGCATTTCAACCCGCGTTCATCTCCCGAAGCTTGGTTATGAATTGTTGCGGCCGGAGCCAGATACCGGGGGTCTTATACCCCATGGATCTAGCGATGTCCGCTACGAATGCGTTGCAGTTGTAGAGCGACGCGTGCCAAAGCGGAGAACTGGCCTGCAGCCTTCGTATGCTCGCGACGACTTTCCTATATTCGGCTTCGGTAAGTAATACACGCCAGCTTGCCGACCGGTAAGCATCTTCCAGGTCGCCGTCCGTCCACCCGGTCGAGGCTGGCACGGGCGCCAAATGGCCGAGAACATAGACATTGGGATCACCGGACTTCGGAGCGAGGCCCGCCACTTCGGGGTTGACCATCCGTCCGGCCTGGTTCAATCGTCCAAAAATCACGTAGGAATGGCCGTAGGTAAGGGCGTACCGGGAGCGGAACTCGATGAAATACCGCTGGGCTTGAGTTGACGCCGCCGCGCGCGCCGGCATCGCCGCGGTTCTCAGTGCCTTATCATTGGACACAAAAGTCGGCTGGGGCTTGCTGTCCTGCGACTGACATGACGCTGCGACAAGTGCGAGCAGGGCCACAATTGTTGAACGGCCACTTACTAGCGTCATCTATCCAGAACTCCGAGAACCGCAGGCCTAGCGCCAACCTATGCCCGCTAACGCACGTAGGCTACGAATCCGGCTGGCCCCTGCATATCGATTGGGAAGGGCCTGGCGGCCCTTCCCGAATAACCGAAAGCCGGTCCTTATTTAATCACGGGCTCCTCTACGGCAGCGGGTTCCGGCGGAGGAGCCTTCCCCTTTCCTTTGCCGATCATGCCATTCGCGCAGCCGCTCAGGCTGGCAACGGCGAGGGTGGCAACCATTACAATCAACATCCTGTTCATCAAGCAATCCTTTCCCCGAGGGCGGAACAGCCTATGGAATCGCCACAAATAAAAACAATATGCAGCCCCGCCAAGCTACCCGCGATCTACATCAACGCCTAGTGCAGAAATGACACAGTTGGCACCCGGTTCCAGGCGGCACCTTTGCGGTGACGTGCTGGCAGGTTCACCATCCAACGGAGATCAGGCCTGCCCACCATCAAACAACCACCACCGTCGTGCCCAAAGGAGTACGGTCGTAGAGGTCAATGACGTCGTCATCGATCATACGGATGCACCCGTTCGATACTGCTGTGCCTATCGTCCACGGCTCGTTTGTACCATGTATCCGGAAGTGGGTGTCGCGCCCGTCGCGATAGAGATAAAGGGCACGCGCACCAAGCGGGTTGTTTGGTCCGCCAGGGACGCCCCCTGCATACTTCACCAGGCGCGGCTTGCGCTTCATCATGCTGGCGGTGGGTGTCCACGACGGCCAGTCCGCCTTGCGGCCGACGGTCGCTGTACCCTTGAACGAAAGTCCCTGCTCGCCGACGCCGACGCCGTAGCGCGTCGCCCACCCGTCCGTCTCGACGGCATAGAGAAAACGTTGCGAAGTATCGACGACGATCGTTCCGGCCGGCTCGTTTCCGTCGTACCGCACATGCTGCCGTCGGTAACGAGGATTCAGGCCACGCCTTGGTCCGAACGCGGATGAAATCGGCTCCGCCACCTGTTGTAACGTCGACGTACATCCGGAGACCATCAGAGCCAGACTACCCAGCACGAGCCCCCGGCGCGCAATGTGGTGTTCTTCCATTTCTACCTGCTAGGAAACTGGTCATCTACCGCCGCCTTCGTCTCTACCATTCCAAGGCCTGCGGGCCAAGTCTCGCTTTGTGGTGGCAAAATGAATTCACAGGATTGACAAGCGAATTGGAGCGAAACTTCTTGCGATAACCGTCTGCCTCTGTTCGGTTATGTCAAAATTGGCATAGGACAGAGACGATGAAGCCTGACTTCCATGGTAAAGTCGCGATTGTGACCGGCGCAGGATCCGGAATAGGTGCGGCTGTTTCACGGCAACTCGCGCAAGAAGGAGCCGAGATTGTTGTCGCCGACCTTGATGCCGAGGCAGCGCACTGCAGAGCCGCCGAAATAAGCTCGCAAGGCGGCAGGGCCTACGACTTTGCGGTAGATGTCACGGATGCCGCAGCCGTGGAAAAGCTGATCGAGTTCACTGTCCAGAAATGCGGCGGACTGGATATGGCGGTAAACAATGCAGGTATCGACGGCATTCGAAAAGCAACGGCAGACTATCCGCTCGACAACTGGCACAAACTGATAAACGTCAATCTAAATGGCGTTTTCTACAGCATGAAGTACGAAATCGCCGCGATGCTGGATCGGGGCGGAGGCGCCATCGTGAACATGTCCTCCGTTCTCGGTTCCGTCGGCTTGCCAACTGCGTCCGCATACACGGCAGCGAAACACGGGGTCGTTGGATTAACCAAGGTTGCGGCGATTGAATATGCGAGGATGGGCATCCGGATCAATGTCGTCGGCCCCGGCTGGATCGAAACGCCTCTTTTATCGGAGCAAATGGAGGCATTAGCCAGCCGGCGCATGGCAGGTCTTCAGCCGATGGGCAGGCGCGGGAAACCGGAAGAGGTAGCGGCTCTTGTATGCTTCCTGTTGTCCGACCAGGCCAGCTTTATCACTGGGAGCTACCATCTGGTGGACGGAGCTTACACCGCCCATTAGGTGCAGAGGCTGCCCCCACTCACGCCGGCCACCGTCAGGGCGATGACGCCGGAGATCGCCGGGGTGCCCGCCTTGCCCAAGATGGCGCTGTTCCTGCATCGCAAGGAGGCCGAGCCCGACCCGGTAGCGGCGCGGCTTGGCGACATCCTGTTGCAGGCGGCGCTGGAAGCGTTGCCGCAGACGCAACCGGCGCCCGTTCTGCGCAACGTAGCGTAAAGGGACAGTGGCGCTCAGCGGCGCTTCTTTGCCTTGCTGGCGAAAGGATTGTCCGAGGTGCGCAAGGCGATGCGGATCGGCACGCCGGGCATGTCGAAAGCCTCGCGCAGGCTGTTCGAGAGATAGCGGACATAGGATTGCGGCATCGCGTCCGGCCGTGAGCAGGAGACGACGAAGCCCGGCGGCCGCGTCTTGGCCTGGGTGACATATTTGATCTTCAGCCGACGTCCGGCGACGGCCGGCGGCGGATGATGCGCCAAAATGCCTTCCAGCCAGCGGTTGAGCTTGCCGGTCGACACACGGCTGTTCCAAACTCGATGCGTCCGGATGACGGCATCCATCAGCTTGTCGAGGCCACGCCCGGTCTCGGCCGACACCGGCACCGCCTGCATGCCGCGCGCCTGCGGCAGCAGCCGCTCGGTTTTTTCGCGCAGCTCGGCCAGCAACTCCTGGGGATGGTCGACAAGATCCCATTTGTTGAAGGCGATCACCGGGGCACGGCCCTCGCGGATGATCAGGTCGGCGATCTGCAGATCCTGCTTCTCGAAGGGAATGGTGGCGTCGAGCACGATGATGACGATCTCGGCAAAGCGGATGGCGCGCAAGCCGTCCTGCACCGACATCACTTCGAGCTTTTCGTGGATCCTGGCCTTGCGGCGCATGCCGGCGGTGTCGAACAATTTTAAGCGGCGGCCATGCCAGTCCCAGTCGACCGAGATGGAATCGCGAGTGATGCCGGCCTCGGGGCCGGTCAACAGCCGCTCCTCGCCGATCAGCGCGTTGATCAGCGTTGACTTGCCGGCGTTGGGGCGGCCGACGACGGCGATGCGCATCGGCTTGGTGTCGTCATAGCTCGGCTCGGCGTCCGGGTCGCTGATGTCCTCGCCGATCAGCACCTCGCTGGCGGCGACCTCCTCCTCGCCGGCCTCTTCGTCCTCGCCGAAGGCACGCGCCTCGCCCAGTGCCGCGATTACCGCATCGCGCAAATCGGGCAGGCCCTGGCCGTGTTCGGCCGAGACCGGGATCGGTTCGCCAAGGCCGAGCTCCCAGGCCTCCAGCATGCCGCCCTGGGCGCTGCGCGCCTCGGCCTTGTTGGCAACGACGAGAACCGGCTTGCCGGATTTGCGCACGATCTCGGCGAAGGTCTTGTCGTCGGGCATCAGCCCGGACTTGGCATCGATCGTAAAAAAGATCAGGTCAGCCTCGCGGATGGCGATCTCGGTCTGGGCGCGCATGCGGCCGGGCAGCGTCGAGGCAGCCGCATCCTCGAAGCCGGCGGTGTCGATGACGTCGAAATGCAGGTCGTAGAGCTTTGCGGCATGGACGCGGCGATCGCGAGTGACGCCGGGCGTATCATCGACAAGCGCCAGCTTCCTTCCCACCAGCCGATTGAAAAGGGTCGATTTGCCGACGTTAGGCCGGCCGATGATGGCGACTTTGAAGGTCATGGACTATCACGACACGCCGCCCGAGCCGCGGATCAGCTCGGACATCAAAGTCGCCCGCTCGCGCGTGTTGTGCGGGGCGCCATCATCCGCGGCGATCTGGTCGAACAGCTTCAATGCATCCGCCGCCTTGCCTTCCTTCCAGGCGGCAAGGCCAAGCGCCTCGCGCGCCGTATGGCGCAATGTGTTGGTGTCGGCGGTGAGCGCCTCGACGCGGCTGGAGACATCGGCGAAAGAGCCGTGGTCGACCAGAAGCAGCGCTGCCCTGAGACGAGCCATGTCGCGAATGCCGGAGGGGATCTTGGTGTCGGCGGCGACCTCGTCGAAATCCTTGACGGCGGCGTCGACGTCGCCCTTGTCCGCCTTGACGGTTGCCGCGCGCATGCGGGCGAGCAGCGGATAGGCGCCGTAGCCGTCCTTCTCCAACGCCTCCAGAGCGGCAAGCGCCTCGTCGTTCTTGCCGTCATTGGCGAGCTTGAGCGCCTGCGAAAAAGCATCGCCCGAGCGGTTGGCGCGGGTCTCGTCCCAATAGCGGTAGCCGACGACAGCGCCAGTGCCAAGCACCACCAGCACGGCCAGCACGAGCAAGGCGGGACCGAAACGATCCCACAGCGCATGCGCCTGGTCGCGACGAATCTCTTCGTTGACTTCGCGGATAAAACTGTCGTCCGACATGGATCAAAACCATTCATGCCCCGGGCGGGGCGGTTGATGAGCCCGCGTTTTAGCGAAATTTTGCCGGCATGGAAGGGGTTCGGCAGGAAAATCGCCTATTCACGAGGCAGTCACCGCCAACGGCGGCCGCACAGGTCGATCGCACCCGTGCCATATTTCACCGGTAGGCGGTGCTTCTACATTCCCTAATCAAGTCAGATGCCTTTGCCCCGTTTGTCCCGCGTTATTGCGTTTTCCATTGCCGCGCTTGCTGCCGGCGCGGCTTTTGCCGACCCGCTGGCGGCGCCGGCAAAGCCGAAGCAGATCGTGATCATCTCGTTCGACAGCGCCCGCGACATTTCGCAATGGCAGCGCAGCCGGGCGCTGGCCCGGCGCACAGGCGCGCATTTCACCTATTTCGTCTCCTGCGTGTTTCTGTTGTCGCCCGAGACACGCAAGGAATACACCGCGCCCGGCAAGACAGAAGGCAAATCGAACATCGGCTTTGCCGCCTCCAAACAGGAAGTTGCCGAGCGGCTCGAGCAGATCAACCTTGCGGCCTCGGAAGGCCACGACATCGGCAGCCATGGCTGCGGTCATTTCGACGGCAAGGACTGGAGCAAAGCCGACTGGCTGAGCGAGTTCGGCTCATTCAAGCATATTCTCGAAAACGCGTATTCGATCAACGGCATCGCTCCTGAACCGAAGGGCTGGCGCGATTTCGCCCGCAAATCGGTGGTCGGGTTTCGCGCGCCTTATCTGTCGGCAAACAAGGCGCTCTATGAGGCGCTGCCCGCGGCCGGCTTCCTGCTCGACGCAAGCGGCGTTTCCCGTGGGCCGGTCGAGCCGCCGACCGTCAACGGCATCACGCGCTTTTCGCTGCCGCAGATCCCGGAAGGGCCGAGCTCAAGGCGCGTGATCGCCATGGATTACAATCTCTATGTCAGACATTCCGGCGGCTTCGAGCGGCCGAGCATGGCAGAAGAGTTCGCTGACCGGACCTATAACGCGTTCCGCGCCGCCTTCGATGCGCAATACCAGGGCAAGCGCATTCCGCTTGAGCTCGGCTTCCACTTCACGCTGATGAATGACGGCGCCTACTGGAACGCGCTGGAACGCTTTGCCGGCGAGGTCTGCGTCAAAGCGGACGTCGAGTGCATTAGTTTTCGCGACTATGTATCGCGGCGAGGCGAAAGGCAGGCGGCGGTGGGCGGCTGAGCCGCAAGCGCCGCCGCCCGCCAGTCTTAGCTTGCCGGCTGATCCTCAGGACGCAGCCCGGCTTGTTCCCGTTCTAGATAGTGCTGATCGATCACCGGCAGCGGCTCGCCCTTGATCGTGGCTTCGAACGCTCGCAGCCGCTTGTGGACTGACAAGAGCTCAACGATCGTTGACCAGGAATTAACAAGATATTGGAACGAGCTGGTCACTTGGCTGAACGCGGAATTGACCTGGTTGACGAGACCCAACGTTAAGGTTCCGGCGACCAACGAAGGAGTCATCAAAAAAAGAGGGAATATGGTATTTAGTTGCAAGTAGAGATAGCGGACCACATTGAAATAGACGTAGTGGAAATAGAGCCGGAAGTAGTTCTGGCGCACATTTCCGAACAATTCGGAAACGGTCGGCGGCTGCGCTCGGGACTGATCGTCCTCACCATAAACAAGTTCCTTGCGGTAAGCGGCTTCGACGCGCTGGTTGCGAAACTGCAAGCCGGGCAGCTTTATGCCGGCGGTGGCAATGCATACCGTCCCAAACATCGCCCAGAAGATCGCAGCCAAAACCAACGGCTGCGGCACCTGACCGATGAAAGGCAATGCCGTAATGTGCTTTGAGTAGGCAAGCAAAATCGGCATGAAGGCGATCAAAGTCATTATCGAATCAATAAAGCTGGTCCCAAGATCTTCCATGATCTTTGAAAAGCGCATCGTGTCTTCCTGCACGCGCTGGGAAGCTCCCTCGATGCTCCGCACCCTAGGCCAATAGGACATGTAGTAGTCGTTCATCGCTGTCCGCCAGCGAAACACCCAATGGCTTACAAAGAAATTTGTCAGAACGTAAACAGTAACAGCCACCAGAGCGATGCCGAGGAAAGTTATTAACTGCGCATAAACATCATACTCTGTCGCCTTCACACTTTTGCTCACAATGCCCTGAATCAGATCCCAGAACGGCCCGTACCAGGCATTGATCGCTACACTCACCTGAACCTGAAAATAGGTCGTGAACAAGATCAGCGAGCTGCCAAGGATCGACCAGCGGTCCCACGGGTGCGGGGAATACCAATGCCAGAAGGCGTAAAAGAGCAGCACACCAAGTGTAAAATAGATGTAGAACCAAAGGAACGGAGGCGACCAGAAAACGGAAACGCCAATGATCGGCGCCGCGTCCGCTGCAGGGAGGGGAAATCCGACCAAAGCGCCTAGCTGGTCGCCGCCGAGAAACCACACGGCCACCATGACCGCACTCCAGACGGCGGCCGAGGTGAAAAAGAGCTTCGGCTGCGGGAAGAAGGATACGAACACTGTGGGAAAATCCTCGGTCGATGCGCAAATCAGCGGGGTTCAGCGGGCATAAAGTCACACATTAGTGGGAAAGAAAATGCCCGTGCCCGATGCCCGCAACCGAGCAAGACCATAATCATGGCGATTTTGGCGCAGCCGACCAGGTGATCGCGCCGGAAGCGAGCAGGACGGCGGCGGCCACGATCGAGGCGAGGAAAAAGTTACCCGAGGCCTGCGCAAGCAGCCCGGCGACGATCGGGCCGATGATCTGGCCAAGGCCGAAGGCGGCCGTCATTACCGCCAGCATCCGGCGTGGTGCTTGCGGAGCAAGCTGCCTGCCCGTCTGCAGGCCAAGCGCGGTGATGGCGATGAAGGTGCCGCCGACAAGAAGGCCGCCGAGCAGCGGCCCGGTGCGCCCGCCCATGACGACACTGGCGCTGACGCCGACCACCTCGACCAGACACCCCAGGGCATAGGTGGCATAAAGCCCGATCCTGGCCGCGAGCTTCTGCCACAGCCAGACCGAGGGGAAACCGGCAAGGCCGGTGACCATCCAGACCACGGCCTCGAAGACGCGGCCGCCGCCGCCCTGGCGGACGATGGCGACCAGGAACGTTGCCGTGACGATATAGCCGAAGCCGAACAGGCCGTATGCGACGATGATCTTCACCAGCGACCGGTGTTTCGGCAGTGCCGGCTCGCTCCCGGTGGTGCTGTTCGCGGCCGAGGTGCCGCCGGCCAGCAAGCCGACGGCGGCAAAGCCGCAGGCCGAAATCACCGCCGACCATAGCCAGCCCGCCGCCCAGCCGGCATGTTCGGTGACGAGGACTGCCAACAGCGCCGAGGACGCCGCGATGCCGAGGCCGACACCGCCGAAATACAGCGCCTGCAGGTCGTTTCGCCCGGCCGCGGCGAGATGACCGAAAACGATGCTGGTCATGAAGACCAGGACAAAGGCGCTTGCAACGCCGGCAAGAAAGCGGATGACGAGAAACGCGGCCATCGTGCCGGTCAGGCCCATCAGGCCGGCGAGGATCGCGGTGGCGGCAAGGCCGGCCAGCATCAGCTGACGCTCGCGGCCTTGCGCCCAGCCGCCGGTGGCGGCAAGCGCGCCGACGAGATAGCCGAGATAATTGGCAGATGCGATCCAGCCGGCATCGGCCGGCGACAGGCCGAGCTCTTCCATCATGCCAGGCAGGATCGGCGTATAGACGAACCGGCCGATGCCCATGGCGACGGCCAGGGCAATCATGCCGGCGATTGCGAGGCGCAAGGGCGAAGCGATGTTCATCGCGGTGCACCATAGGTGCGCCTGCCGGCGAGACAATCCGCCTTTTATTGGGCCAGAAGGGCTGCGCAGCCGCGTCGGCGGCCGGCTCACCTGAGTGCCAGCAAGTCCTTCTTCAGCCGCAGCAGGTCCTTGGCGGGGCCGTCTCGAAGCGGGTACGACGCGCGGTCAGCCTGAATGGCATGTCGGCGAGTTCGCGCTCCGACATGGTGTCGAGCACCGGATGCGCCAGCGGATCGGTCACCCAATTGATGCCCTCGCTGTCATGCCGGCGCGGCTGCGTTCCGATCGGGGAAAAGGCGCCGAGCCATAACAAAATCTTCATCAGATTTGCCTCCTCACTCTGAGTAGCCCACTTAGAATCCGGCATCCGGCAGTGTCTGGCAATTGAGATTTCAGCCGTTCGAGTTTAGAAAAACTGTATGGCTATGCTGAACCGCGTGCACCTCAACGGCTTACGCGCCGTCGAAGCCGTCGCGCGCCTGGGCTCGCTCACGGCGGCGGCCGGCGAGCTCAACGTCTCGGTCAGCGCCGTCAGCCAGCAGATCAACCGAACAGAAAAACAACTCGGCCGCGCGCTGTTCGAACGAACGCCAGCTGGCCTGGTGGCGACGGAATTCGGCACCGTCTTTACCGCGCGGCTCAGCGCCGGGTTTCGCGAACTCGCACAGGCGGTGGCGCTTGCCGATGAAAGCTCGGAGTGCACGCTGGTGGTTTCGGTGGCGCCGGCTTTTGCCTCGAAATGGCTGCTGCCGCGGCTGTCGCGGCATTTTGCCCGCCATCCGAACGTGCTCCTGCGCATCGATGCCTCGGCGCGGCTTGCCGATCTCGATCGTTCGGACATCGACGTCGCCATTCGGCTCGGCGACGGCAAATGGCCAGGCGGGCGCGCCGAATTGCTGCTGGCGCAGGAGGTGTTTCCGGTCTGTGCACCGGTGATCGCCAGCAAGCTGAAATCGATCGAGGACCTTGCTTTGACCTGTGCGATCACCGACGAAAGGTCGATGATCAGTTGGGAGAGCTGGTTCGAAGCCGCCGGGGTGGAGCCGGTCACCTTCATGAAAGGCGCGCGCTTCACCGACCCGATGCTGTGCCTGGAATCAGCGATTGCCGGTCACGGCGTCATGCTCGGCTGGCAGTTGCTGGCCGCCGACGCGCTGGCCGACGGCCGTCTCGTTGCGCCGTTCGGCATACGGGCGCAGAGCGGGCTCGGCTATTGGCTGGTGACCTCGGCCAGCAAGAGCGAAAGCCGCAAAGTCAGGGATTTCAAGACCTGGATCCGCGAAGAGATCGAGGCGACGATGGCGCAGTTCAGATCGCTCGAGCGTCAGCTAGACCTGCCGGCGTCATCAGAGTGGAAAGGTCGGCAGCGCCGGTCTATGTAAGAAACAGTCCCCAATCACAGCAGGCAGGATCATGACCACACATTCGCGCGGCGTTTCCGCAACCATCGACCCGGTGAAGCTCGACAGGCTGGCGGAGGTCGCCGTCAAGGTCGGGCTGCAATTGCAACCGGGGCAGGATCTGGTGCTGACCTCGTCTATTGCAGCGCTGCCTTTGACGCGGCGGATCGTCGAGCACGCCTACAAGGCAGGTGCCGGCCTGGTGACGCCGATCTTCAACGACGATGAGATCACGCTCGCGCGCTTCCGCTACGGCGTCGACGCCGGCTTCGACCGCGCCGCCGGCTGGCTCTATGAAGGCATGGCAAAAGCCTTCGCCAACAATGCGGCGAGGCTTGCCGTGCGCGGCGAGGATCCGTCGCTGCTTTCGGCGCAGGACCCGGCAAAGGTGGCGCGTGCCAACAAGGCGAATTCGATGGCCTACCAGCCGGCGCTGGAGAAGATCACCGGCTTCGACATCAACTGGAACATCGTCGCCTATCCCGATCAGGCCTGGGCCAAGCAGGTTTTCCCGGACGATGCCGAAGACGTCGCGGTGGCCAAGCTCGCCGACGCCATCTTTGCCGCCTCGCGGGTGGATGTCGAAGACCCGATCGGCAACTGGACGGCGCACAATACGGCGTTGAAGAGCCGCACCGAATGGCTGAACGGCCACAATTTCCACGCACTGCATTTCACCGGCCCCGGCACCGACCTGACCGTCGGGCTGGCCGACGGCCACGAGTGGATGGGCGGCGCCTCGACCGCCAAGAACGGCATCACCTGCAACCCCAACATCCCGACCGAAGAGGTTTTCACCACGCCGCATGCAAGGCGCGTCGAAGGCCATGTCACCAGCACCAAGCCGCTGTCCTATCAGGGTACCCTGATCGACGGCATTGCGGTGCGTTTCGAGGCGGGCCGCATTGTCGAGGCCAAGGCCACGAAGGGCGAGGATGTGCTGCAAAAGGTGCTCGATACCGACGAAGGCTCGCGCCGTCTCGGCGAGGTGGCGCTGGTGCCGCATTCCTCGCCGATCGCCAAGAGCGGGCTGCTGTTTTTCAACACGCTGTTCGACGAGAACGCCGCCTGCCACATCGCGCTCGGCCAGTGCTATTCGAAGTGCTTCGTCGACGGCGCCTCGCTCGGCCAGGACGAGATCGCGGCGCGCGGCGGCAACAAGAGTTTCATCCACATCGACTGGATGATCGGCTCGGACAAGATCGACATAGACGGCGTCCATAAGGACGGCAGCCGCGTGCCGGTGATGCGCAAGGGCGAGTGGGTTTAGGCCCGGGATCTTTAAGCGAAGGCCAGCAAGCAGCGGCGCCTGCTGGCCCATGCGGAGTTGGCAATGGAGCTCGCGGTCAAGCGCATCTATGAGCCGCCGGCGCCCGATGACGGGCAGCGGGTGCTCGTCGACCGCATATGGCCTCGCGGCATCGCCAAGCAGGACGCGGCGCTGACGCTCTGGCTAAAGGACATCGCGCCAAGCAATGGGTTGCGCAAATGGTTCGGCCATGAGCCGGCGCGCTGGGCGGAGTTCCAGCGGCGATACCGCGATGAGCTCGACCGGAACGGCGAGGCGGTGGCGGAACTACGTGCCTTGCTCCGTGAAGGCAAGGTGGCGCTGCTCTACGGCGCCCATGACGAGGCGCACAACAATGCGGTGGCGCTGGCGAGCTATTTGCGTGAGACGGACTGAAGCGCGAGCCTGCGTCCTGTGACTTTGGAGATTGGCGAAGGCCGTAGCGACGGCCAGAGGGTTGCTTCCCTCCGACCTCTCAAGACTTGGGTTCCTCGCCCTGCGAAGCGGGGGAGAGGTGGCTCGGCGAAGCGGCCGGAGAGGGGGCTTTCGTAGAGTGCTCCCCCTCTCCGTCTCGGCTTCGCCGAGCCACCTCTCCCCCACTTTCGTGCTAGGCGATTCACACATTTCGAAGCGCCCATCCATGGGCGATGGACAGGAAGTGCTGCAATCCGTGTCGGAAGGTGATGGGTCCTGGGGCTTTGGACTTTGGA